>CAYNFM010000041.1:0-33078 GCA_964396415.1 uncultured Treponemataceae bacterium
AGCCCCTGGGAGAATCGAACTCCGGAGCCTCCGGCGCGAGCGGATAGCGAGCGCGGGCCCCTGGTCGGGGCGAGAAGTCGACTTTACATGCCGTGTACCCGCCTGCGAATCGAATTCCGGAGTTGCATCCGGCCATTAAATAGCGGATAATTAAAGAAAGCCAAATCGTCTTTAAATAATCGGCGTGAGTCCTCTTCCGGTCCGCCCCGGGTTGAAATCGATGCCGCAAAGGTAAATTTCGGAGGTCAGCCATGGACCAGCACAATGTTAGGCGTCGAGGCCTGTTCGCGAATCTCCGCGTATTGACCAAAATGCTGCTTTCCGGCCTGTTCGCGATCGTCATGTTCGCCATCCTCTTCGTGGTCACGCAGAGTGGCTTGGGCAAGCTGTCCGATACGATCCGGCAACAGCAGACCATCCAGATAAACCTGACGCGACTGGTCGGCAGCTTGAGGAACGACTGCTACTCGGTCCAGTTGTCGATCTATCAGGCCATCGTCGACCAGATCAAGCAGACTTCGTCCGCCGAGCTGGAACACAGTCTCGCCGAGGCTGACGGCCACCTGAGCGCGGCGAAGGCCGACATGGATTCCATCGGCGAGCTCCAGGGCGTCCCTCCCTCGGTAGCGACGACGCTTAATCGCACGTCGGAAGTATTCTCGATCTACTATCAGGCCGCCATGACGACACGAGCCTCCGTCAAGGGAGGCATGAGCCAGATTTCGGCCCTTTTCGTTACCCTCGACACCCTCGAAACCCATTTCCTCAACCTCAACTCGGCGCTCGTATCCTCCGACGTCACGGTATACGGAGCCGGGTCGGCAGAAGCCGCCGAAGCATCCGGCGTATCCTCGAGCACGACGTCGATCGTCCTGGCCCTCATCGCCGCGGCCGCGCTCCTCATCGCCTTACTCACCGCGATCACGGCGCGTTCCATCACGTCGCCCCTCGTCGTCCTGGCGGCTCTCGTTGAACGCCTCGGCTCCGGCGATCTGGGCGGCCGTTCCGGGCTCGGGGGAAAGGACGAAATCGGCAGGATGGCGACGAGCATGGACGAAGTCATCGCCGATCTTCGGACTTTGGTCAGCACGGTCAAGGACAGGGTGGGCAGGCTGAAGGCTGCGGGCCAGGATCTGGCGTCGACGATGAACGAAACGGGCTCCGCGGTGATCCAAATCAACTCGAATATCGCGAACTCGAGCGTGCAGCTCAAGGAGCAGTCGGCCTCGGTACTGGCTCTCTCCTCTTCGGTGGAGGCGCTATCCGAGAACGTCGCGCGCCTCGGCGCCATGATCGGCTCCCAGACGGACGTGATCGGCGGCTCGTCCTCGGCCGTGGAGGAGATGATCGCGACGATCGAGTCGGTGGCGGGCAACGCCGAGAACGCCGCCGAGGTCTCGATGCGGCTCGGCGAAAAGGGCGCGGAAGGCAAGGAAAGGATCGAGGAGGTGAACGAGGCGGTGGGAGCGATCGTCCGCTATTCGGAAAACCTGACCGAAGCGGCCCGGCTCATAACCGAGATAGCCGACCGGACCAACCTCCTCGCGATGAACGCCGCGATAGAGGCCGCCCACGCGGGCGATTCGGGCAAGGGATTCGCCGTAGTCGCGGACGAGATCCGAAAGCTCGCCGAGCAGTCCACCTCCCGATCCAAGGACATCTCCCTCGATCTGGGACGAGTCGCCGAGTCAATCGACTTCGTGCGGCGCGCCGCCGCCGCGGTCGTGGAGAGCTTCACCGCCATTCTCGAGAAATCGGAGGACCTAGGCGGCGAGGTCCGCTCCATCAGGGGGGCGATGAGCGAGCAGCGGGAAGGGGGTCGTCAGGTCCTGGAAGGCCTGGCGCGCCTGAAGGAACTGACCGGCGAGATAGGCGCCGGGTCGGAAAGGATGGCGGAGGAGAATTCGACCGTCCTCGCCCAGGTCGAGAGGCTGAGGAACGCGAATGCGGTGGTTGTGGCGAACAACGACGAGATCACCATGGGGACGAAGGAGATAAACGACGCGATCGCCGGCACGGTCGACCTCACCTCGAGAACCGCGGATCTGATCGAGGAAGTCAGGAACGCCACCGACAAGTTCGCTCTTTGACCCCCCGCGCTAAGCCTTCTCGGGGTCATTTCACCGCCCGCGCAGCTCGACCGTGACGATCTCGTAGGGAGCCACCTCGACGATGAAGGAGCCTCCGTCCGCGTCGACGGCTAGTCCGGCGATAGGCTCGCCGTCGAGTCTCGTCTTCATGGCCGACGGGAGAGCGAGGCTTGAGCGGATCTTCACCCGACGCGCGACGCCGATGACATCGAAGAAGCGAAGGCTGAGCGCTCCGCCCTTGGTCGATCGCAGCGAGCTGAAGGCGAGACCGCCGCCCTCCAAGGACAGGAGGCTCGTCCGTGGGCCCAAGCGCCCGGGATGGGCCGCCTGGACGAGGGCTCGTCGCGGATGGCGATAGTCCGCCCATTCGTCGGGGACCTCCGAGGAGGCAAGCTCGCCGTCGTAGGCCATGATCGCGTACTCGAAGGCCCAGGATCCGACCATCTGCGCGTCGGGGGTCGGAATATCGGGGCCGGCGTGATCGCTCCGCGAAGAGAGATCGCCTCGCGACAGCCGGCCGACTGAGCGGAAGAGGGTAAGGCAGAGCTCGCTCGCGGCCTCGCCGCCTTTCTCGCGCTCGAGGATCTCGTATTCCCGCAGGCCGCGGGCGAGCAATGCGAGGCCGCCCCCGGAGGCGGAGCCGGGCCTCCCGTCCCTCGCGAGCGACCATGGGGCGCCGACGAAGCCCGTAAATGGATGAGTCGTGGGCGGGAACTCTCGGCTCGTATCGGAGGAGGGGCCGAAAATGCCCTCGCCGGCTTCGGGGGGCTCGGGCGCGGCGGGGCGCAGGAATATCTCGAAATTGCCGCCCACCTCCGTCGCCTCGCAGCGGCCCGGGAGGGGAAAGCTCGCCCTCAGCCTATGGTCCTTCGCCGCGTTCTCGATTTCGGTGCGGAACTCTATCCTGCGCGAGCCCGCGGCGAGGCTCACTCGACGCCGCGTCGCGATCGCGAGGCGCCGCCTCGACCGGCGGTCGCGCCCGGGGTCGATCGCCGCCGGGACGAGGTAAGTCGCCTCGATGACCGCGCTCGCGCGAAGCGGCCCCGACTCCGCGAGGCGGACCCCGACGCCGCGGCCGAGCAAACCGCGCCGAGGTCGCTCGACCAGGCGGTCGCGAGGGGGGCGATCGTAATCGTACTCGTCGCCGCGATCCCCGCCGTCGACCAGGGCATTCTGTCCCCTGTACCGGAAGCCGCCCGCCTTGTCGAGTATATCGAGGCTCCCGTCGGCTCGGATATCGACGCGATAGAACTCGTTCTCGAGATAGCGAGGCCCCGACGCGAGGGCGCTCGCGGCCTCGACGGCCTCGCCCGGCCTCGCGCTCCGCAACACGTGACAGGAGGCTCCGAACTCAGGCGCATCCGCGGGGAAGAGCAGGGTCGCAGGACCGGCTCGCCTTCCTACTGCGTGGACGGACTTCAGCTCGGGGCTCTCGAGCTCGGCTCGAGCTTGCTTCAGCCACGAGGGCCAGTCGAAGGTCGAGCCCAGGGCGGCGTCGGAGAGCTCCAGGTCGACGCGAAGGACGCCGGGCGATTCCCAGGACATCGAGGCGCCGGCGATCCGATAGTTCATCAGCTCGCCCCCCCGCACTAAACCCAGGGCGAGCTTGACTTGGGCGGGCTTGAAGCGCTCGTCGAAAAAGAGGGAGCTTTCGCCGCCTCCCTCATGGCCGGGGTCGGAATCGCGGCCTCCGGAACCGCCGGCGATCGATTGCGCCCGATAGGCCCTGCCTTCGGGGCCGACGACGACCGGATCGGGGAGCGAGGCCGGTACCTCGATCGAAACCAGGCGCAAGCCTCGACGGGGACCGGGGTTGAGGACGACTATCGCGGTATCGCCCGAGGCCGCCGAGGTATCGACGATGCCGGCTATGGCGGCCGAGGCGGAGGCCTCGACGTTGGCCGCGATATCGCGGGCCTGGGCATAGCGGTACTCCATGTCCCGATGCACGCGGTCGATCGAGCAGCCGCAGATGGAGTCGTGGGCCTGGTTGAGGAGGAGGAGCTTCCAGGCCGCCTCGATGGCGCCCGCCGGCCATCGGGCCGCTCCCGCCCAGGCGGCCAGGGCGGCGAGCGGCTCGGCCCGGCCCTCTAGCAGGGCCGACACTTCCTGGTCTTCCTTCTTTATCCACTGGCGAGTCGAGACGCAGCCGGCCGTGATGGGGCAGCGGTAGGTGGAGCGAAGCTCCCCCCGCCACTCGGGCATGGCCGCCGACCTCGCGGCCTCGCGGGCCGCAGCGATATAGGTCTCGAGGGATCCGATTCGGGCGGAGGACTCGGGACCGCCCGACGAGAGCCCGGCCTTCTCGAGCTCGTCCGGGAGCCTCGACTCGATGGGCCGATGGTCGTAGCCGTTCATCACGAGGAGGGGCAGGCCCTCGAAGAGGGCCCCCTGCGCCTCCTGCCTCGCCCGCAGCTCGACGAGGCCGCCGACGGGCTCCGCTCCTTCCATGACGAGGTCGGCCCCGTTGCCGTAGCCGTCGATAAGATAGGCGACGAGGACGCTCGAGCCGTCGCGGGCCTTCCATTCGAAGAGACAGCGGCTCAGCGAGGGGCCGGGCCCGCGCATCAGGCAGGCCGACTCTATGCCGAAGCCGCGGAGGACGGAAGGCAGGCTCCCCCCATGGCCGAAGCTGTCCGGGAGATAGCCGACCATCATCGTCGCGCCGAAGCTCCCCGCGAGGGCGATGCCCCGCTCCAGGTTTCGCACGAGGGCTTCCCCCGTCGGGAGGATATCGTCGGGCTGGACGTACCAGGGGCCGACGGCGAGCCTCCCCGCCGCGACGAGAGTTTCCAGCTCCCCTCGCCTCTCGCCCCTGAACTCGAGGTAGTCCTCGAGGGCGACGGCCTGGCCGTCCAGCATGAAGTGCGAGAAGCGGGGATCCGACTCGAGAGTGTCGATGATCCCGTCGATCGTCGCGACCAGCCTCCACCGGAAATCCTGGAAGGAGAGGTACCACTCGCGGTCCCAGTGCGTGTGCGGGACGATCCAATACTCGGTCGCCATGATCCCGGCCTACTCGCCCTCGAGGTGCTGCATCTCGGCCGCGCTCAAGGCTTCCTTCTTGGCGAGGCTCCGCAGCACGGCCTTCTCGTCGTACAGGAAGAACACCCCGAGGCCCGCGAGGCAGATGAGGACGGACACGATCGCGCTCATCCTGATGCCGAAGGGATTCTCGACGCTCATCCCGAGGAGGAGGAGGGAAGGGAAGAGGATATTGGCCACGGACACGCCTAGATTGCTCTCGAAGGACCTGACTCCGAAGAACATCCCGGCCTTGAAGTTCCCCGTCTCTATCCCGTCGGCCTCGGCGATGTCGGCGACTATCGCGTTGGGGACGATGGTGAAGATCGCGATGGGGATGGCCGCCGCCGCCACGGTTATGTAGGCGAGCACGAGGGGCGGCACCGGCAGGATGCCGTACACGGAGAAGACGACGAAGAGGAGGGCCAGGAGGGCGAAGCCGACGATGGTGACCCTCTTCTTCTCCCATTTGACCGCCGCCGCGGTTATGAAGGGGTAGAAGACGAAGGACAGGACGAACATGACCATCATGAGGATGGAGGTGAGCTCCTTGTCGAGGCCGAGCAGGGTTACGACGTAGTACACGATGCCCATCTGGATGATGGTCTGGCAGATATTGTACAGGAATTCGGAGACGATGAAGCGGAGGAAATTCTTGTTTCCGAGCGAGGAGCGAAGGGCCTGCATGGTCGTCTCGTCCGAGACCGAATAGGCGGCGTAGCGCCTCTCGTCGATGAAGATGGGCGGCAGGAGCATGAGTACGGCGGAGACGACGGCGAAGATCGCCTGCACTCGCTGGAAGGCGTCGACCGAGCTCATGCCCGTCTTCTCGAGCATGCCCTGGAAGTCGTAGATGAAATTGCCCGTGGCGAAGCCGAGGGACCAGGTCACGGCGATCACGGTGCTGATGATGAGCCTCTCCTTCGGGTTATGGCCGAGCTCGCTGATGAGGGCGTTGTAGGGCGCGAAGTACATCACGTAGAAGAAATAGAACAGGAGGATGGTCCCGCAGAGCCAGACGATGTTGATCCAGCTCGCAGCGAGGCTCGGCGACTGCGTGAAATGCCTGAGGGGGAGGAAGACGAGATAGGCGAAGAAGGCGAAGGGCACGGCGCTGATCGCCATGAAGAATCGCCGCCTGCCCATCTTGGCGCGGGAGCGGTCGGACCAGGAGGCGAGCAGGGGATTCGTGACCGCGTCGAAGAGGCGGGCGACGAAGTTGATGATGCCGATCACCGTGAAGAGGCCCAGCACAGCGCCCTCGAAGATGAAGGGCGGGAAGATGCGCGTAGCCGAGGCCGTCTCCGGCGGCATGTAGAAGTACATGATCAGGGACCCGACGCTGTAGGAGGCGAGCGACCAGCCCAGCTGGCCGAGGGCGAAGATGATGAGCTTCCATAGGGGGAGTCTCTCTGGACCTTGTTCCATTCTCGGTTCCTCCTCTTGCCGCGCTTCTCTTCAGGAGAATAGCCGCTTCTCCACGATCTCGCAGATGATATGGCCGGCCAATATGTGCGCTTCCTGTATGCGGGGCGTATCGGAGGAGGGGACCGCGAGACAGATGTCGACGCAGCCGGCGAGGAGGCCCCCCTTCTCCCCGGTGAAGCCGATCGTGGCGGCGCCGATGCTCCGCGCCGTCCGCATGGCGGCGAGGACGTTAGGGGAATTCCCGCTCGTGGATATGCCGAAGGCGACGTCGCCGGGCCTCGCGGCAGCCTCGAGCTGCCGTGAGAAAATCCTCTCGAAGTCGTAGTCGTTTCCGATTCCGGTGAGGATCGAGCTGTTGACCGTGAGCGCCTCGGCGCACAAGGCCCGCCGCTCGAGGTAGAATCGGCTCACGAGCTCGGTCGCCAGGTGCTGGGCGTCGGCGGCGCTGCCGCCGTTTCCCATGAAGAAGACCTTGCCGCCCTTCCTGTAGCATTCCTCGATCCTGTCCGCCGCGCCTTCGATCGCGGCCACGCCATCCTCGGAATCGAGGATGGCCTTCATCGTCTCGACGTGCTCGGCGATCCTTCGACGGATCGGCTCGCGCGGGTCCGCGTCTCCCATGTCAACGCTCCTTTTTCGGCCGTATCGAATCCCGCACCATGAATGGACAGTGGATCGATACGACCCTCTTTTCGGGCGGGTCTCGACCCGATGGGCCGCGGCCCGAAGACTCTCGGCCCGTGGAGGAGATAAGCTCGAAAAGCAGGTTAGCGGCCTTGATCCCGATTTCCGTCAGGGGCTGGCGGAAGGACGAGAGGCTGGGCTTGATATACGGCGCCAGGGGCGAATCGTCGAAGGAGACGATGGATACCTCGTCGGGAATCGCGATGCCCCTGGCCCCGAGGGCCTTGTACGCGCCGAGGGCGAGGAAGTCGCTGCACAGGATGATCGCGTCGATCTCGCGCGTCCTCGCGAGGAGCCGATAGGTGCCTTCGGCGCCGCCGTCCTCGTCCCAGGAAGTGACGTCGTCGACGACGAGGCCCGCGTCGAGCTCGAGCCCCTCCGCCTCGAGCCCGTCGGCGTAGCCGCGGTACCTGTCCCGGTGGTTGCTGAGATCGAGATAGCCGCCGACGAAGGCTATGCGCCGGTGTCCCGTGCTCGCCAGGAAATTGACCGCTTTCTTCGCCGAGGAATAGTTGTCGCTCTTGACGAGATAGGCCTCCAGGCCCTCCTCGCAGTTGTTGATGACTACGCAGGGGATTCCCCGCTCCTTGACGATGGCTTCGTAGCGGCCGTTGAACATCGGCTCGAGCCACAGGAGCCCGCTCAAATGCTCGAATATCCTCACTCGGCCGTAACGCATCGCCTCGATTTCGATCTGATCGGAATGGATGAGCATGGTCGTATAGTCATAGGCATGGATCCGCTCGTCGGCGCCCTCGAGGATATCCGCGAGATAGTAGCCGTTGATTTTGTGCCGGGAATAGGTATCGACGATCCCTATCGTCCTGAGCCGATACTGATCGCCGCCGTCGCTACCCTCCAGGGAACGCACATAGCCGAGGATGCGATCCTTGGTAGCGGGATGAACGCCGGCTTTCTCGTTGAGGACGCGCGACACGGTCGCGGTGGAAAGCTTGAGGGCCTCGGCGATCTCCTTGATTTTCATCCTGACATCTCTTGCAGTACTGTACGCCGGTCATACATTTTTGTCAAATCGAAACAGTATCTTGCATATATAGGCAAATATTTAATACATAAATATTTAACTTGATAGTCATGAATCTGGATTATTCAGCTGCATACATTGTCGTACATATTTCTTGAGCACTGCATTGCATGGTGGGACCGATCCATAGTACCATGCTCCCATGCGATTCCTGCTCGGCATCGATCTCGGAGGCACGAAGACGTCGATCGCCCTCGCTACAGAGGATATGAAGATCGTCGCGCGTCGTCGCTTCGCCACTGCCGAAGCCGGCGGTCCATACGACCTGATAGGGCGGATCGCTTCGGACGCATCCGCGATCCTCCGCGATGCCGGCGGCCCGGAAGCGAGCCTTGCCGCATGCGGAATATGCTCCGGAGGTCCCCTCGACTCGAAGCGAGGGATCATCCTCTCCCCGCCTAACCTTCCGGGATGGGATAGGATTCCCATCGTCGACCTGCTTTCCGATCGCTTCGGCTGCGCCTGCCGCCTCGAGAACGATGCCGACGCCTGCGCCCTGGCGGAGTGGAAGCTCGGCGCGGGCAAGGGAAGCTCTACCATGGTGTTCCTTACCTTCGGGACGGGGATGGGAGCGGGTATCATCGTGGACGGCCGCCTCCATCGAGGGATCGACGGCCTCGCCGGCGAGATCGGCCACATCAGGGCCGCGGCCACCGGCCCCGAAGCCTACGGCAAGCGCGGCTCATTCGAAGCCTTTTGCTCAGGCTCCGGCATCGCGAAAATGGCCCAGGAGGCGGCGCGACGGGCCCTATTCCGCGGAAGCGCCGTCGCCTACTGCCCGGACGGAAAGCTCGCCGGCATCACGGCGAAGGCCGTAGCCGAGGCCGCGACTCGCGGAGACGATATGGCCATATCCATCCTCGCTCGATCGGGAAGGCGCCTCGGCCACGGTCTCGCCGCCCTCATCGACCTCCTCAATCCCGAGGCCATCGTGATCGGGAGCGTATTCGCGCGCTGCGGCGAGTTCCTCTACCCCGAAGCCGCCCGAGCGGTCGCCCGCGAGGCCCTGCCCGTCGCGGCCAGGCGCTGCAAGATCATGCCCGCCGCCCTGGGCGAGGAGCTCGGCGACTATGCCGCCCTCATGGTTGCGGCCGAGGAGGCCGGACGGCGCTGTCAAGGCGAGGCCGTCGCGGGCGGATAAGGCCCGCGACGGGCATCGTCGAAGCGGTTATTTAGCGGTATCCACGATCTCGAGATAGGTCAGAGTCTGATTGAGGAGCTGGTAGGCGATCTCTCCGAAGGTTATCGGCCCCGTTATGGAACCGGTCTGCTTGCCTTCCAGGTTCGCGTAGAGATAGTTGAGGATGCAGTTGCAGGAGAAAGCGGGACTGACCGATCCGTCGGGCGCGCTCTCGGTAAAGCTCTTCACGTAATCCGGGACGGGTTCGGCGATCCGATAGTGCACGCCCTTGAATACGGGCGCATAGAAGGCGACGGTCTTGCCCCCCTCGTCCACGGACTGGAAGCTTACGTTGACCATCGTTCCGCTGTAGTCGGCCACCAGAGGCAGCCGGGTATCTATTTTGTTGGAGACGAGGTAATCGGCGAAGTTGAGCTTCTTTCCATTAATAAGGCAATTCGAGACCGAGAAGCCCTCCTCGTCGAAGGCGATGACGTCTCCCCTGCCCTGGCGGAAGAGATTGACGATCCCGATCGAGGCCTGCTTGCCCGGGGCCAAGGTGAGGTGCATCGCGATAGCCTTGGCGTCGGAGGATTCGCCGGTCGCTCCGTTGAAGACCTTGGGGGATATCTTGCCCAGGTCGTTCAGGTCGACCCCGGAAATCCAGCCGATGATGGGCTTGAGGAAGATGCCTTCGTAGCCCGGGGCGTTCCGCGCGTAGCCGACGTGGGCCGGGCTCGTAGCCGGAATGATGATGAGGGAGAAGCCGTTGTCGGGCGCTTCCGGAACGAGGCGGGGCAGCTCCTTCTCCCCGTACCATGAAATCTCGACGCCGGTCGCCGAGTCGGGGGCCTCGGTCATGAAGATCGAGTCTTTGGTCATCGTCCCCCCTTTCCGATCCATGAAGTAGGGGATGGTGCCGCCGATCCAATTGCCTTTGGGCAGCCGCTTGAGGAGATTTTCGTCGCCGGCGAGGAAAAGGCTCTTCCCCGATCCGATCCTCGAGGCTACGGTTGCGAAATCGACAAGCATATCAGGCCTCCTTTCCGAAAATGCGCGTGATGTCGTCGCTGAGTATCGGCTCGTACTTCTCGAAGAACAGGTAGGCCTCGTCGATGCATCGCTTCAAGGTAGACGTATCGGGGTTAGCCTGGGTCTCCCTGCGCATTCGAGACATCATGAGACCGGCCGGAACGCTTTTGAAGCTATGCTCCACCTCTCCCTTGACGAGCTTTGCCCACCTTCCATCGCTTTTTGACGGAATCATTAAAATCGCCTCCCCTATATTAAGATCATGGCTTCAGTCTATAGGGGAGACTGCGCGAGTCAAGGGAAGTCGTTAAAAAAAAATCGAGTGGCTTTCGCGAGTTTAATAGCTATCCTTGGGAATCACGGCAGCGCCGTCGCGTCTCGCCCGAACGCTCGCCGCTTTACGAGGGAGGGAGAGCCTCCAGGAGCGCGTGCCAGGCGAGGGTGGCGCATTTGACCCTGGCCGGAAACTTCGCGACGCCCTTGAAGGCGACGAGATCGCCCATCGCGTCGAGGGCCTCGACCGAATCGTCCCCTCGGAGAGCACGAATGAAGGACCAGGCGATATCCCGGACCTCCTCGAGACCGCGTCCCGCTACGGCGAGGGTCATGAGGGAGGCCGACGCGGTGCTGATCGCGCAGCCCTTGGCTTCGAAGCGCGCGCCCAGGAACGAGCCCTCGGGGGAGAGCGTGACCTCGACCTTGATCGAGTCGCCGCAGGTGGGATTCTCGAGGATCGCGGAATCAGGCACGTGGTCCAGCCTCGCGGAGCCCCGCGGCCTGCGGTAATGGTCGAGTATGATCTCCTGGTAGAGCTCGTCGAAATCGCTCATGCGTAGAACCTCGCCGCCCCGGCCAGGCCCCGGACGAGGCGATCGATTTCCTCCTCGCCGTTGTAGAATGCGAGACTGGCGCGGACCGCGGCCGGTATCCCCAGCCTGCGCATCAGGGGCTGGGCGCAGTGGTGCCCGGCGCGGACGGCAATTCCTTCTCGGTCGAGGTACTGGGCGACGTCGTGCGCGTGCACCGCGCCGAGGTTGAAGGAGAAGACCGGGCAGCGGCGCGGCGCCGAGCCGTACAAGGCAAGGCCCTCCACTTCCCCGAGGCGGGCGATGGCGTAGGCGGACAGGGCAGCCTCGCGCTCGCCGATGGCGTCCCAGCCCAGGGCCGAGACGTAGTCCAGGGCCGCGCCCAGGCCGATGGCCCCGACGACGTTGGGCGTGCCCGCCTCGAACTTCCACGGCAGGTCGTTCCAGGTCGAGGACTCGAGGGAAACCGAGCGGATCATGTCGCCGCCGCCCATCCAGGGCGGCATGTCCTCGAGCAGGCTCTCCCGGCCGTAGAGGACCCCGATGCCCATGGGGCCGTAGGCCTTGTGCCCCGAGAAGGCCAGGAAATCGCAGCCCAGGTCGCGCACGTCGATCGGAATATGCGGCGCCGATTGGGCGGCGTCGACGAGGACCAGGGCCCCCCGCTCGTGCGCGATGTCGGCCATGGTCCCGACGTCGTTGATCGTTCCGAGGACGTTCGATGCCTGGGTAACGGCGACGATGCGCGTCCGCGAGTCCCAGTCGCGCTCCATCCGCGAGAGGTCGAGGCTTCCGTCCGCCTCGAGGGGCGCCGCGCGGAGGCGGCAACCGCGGCGGGCCGCGACCAGCTGCCACGGCACTATGTCGCTGTGGTGCTCCATTTCGGTAACGAGGATGACGTCGCCCTCCCGAAGCCGCGCGTCTCCCCAGGAGGCCGCGACGAGGTTGATCGATTCGGTCGTTCCCCGGGTGAAGACGATCTCCGAGTCCTTCTCGGCCCCGATGAATCTCCTCGCCTTGGCCCTGGCCTCCTCGTAGGCCGCGGTCGCCTCCTCGCCGAGGGCGTGGATGGCCCGGTGGACGTTGGCGTTGCCGCGCTCGTAGAAGCGGGAGCTCGCCTCGATCACCGAGCGCGGCTTCTGCGACGTGGCGGCGTTGTCCAGGTAGGCGAGCGGCTTGCCGCCCACCAGCCGCGAGAGGATGGGAAAATCGCTTACGCGGATCGCCTGGCCAACCATATCCATCCGCCCTCGGCCTTGACGGCCCAGGTCCCCACCGGCCTCGTGGCCGGCAAGCCCGTCACTTCTCCCGTCCTGAGGTCGAAGCGCGAGCCGTGCTTGGCGCAGGCGACCTGGCCGTCCTCGACCTCCCCCTCCGAGAGTCGCGAATACTCGTGGGAACAGACGTCGTCGAGGGCGAAGATGCCCTCGTCGGTCCTGAAGAGGGCCACGGGAGACTCATCGACGAGGACGGCGATGGCGCCGTCCAGCTCGGTCTCCGCGACGACCCGCAGCCATTCCATGCTCCTAGGCCGCGGCCGGCATGCGCCGGCGCAGGTCCGCGAGGGTCTCCTCGCGGAAGGCCTCGGGCGACCGCTCGAGCAGCTCCTCGAAGAAGCCGAGCACGAGCATCTCGCGGGCCTCCGCCTCGGACAGGCCCCGGCTCCGCAGGTAGAAGAGCTCTTCCTCGCCCAGGCGTCCCGTCGCCGAGCCGTGGCTGCAGCGGACGTCGTTGTTGCCGATCCTCAGCGTGGGGATGGAATCGGCGCGGGCGGCGGCCCCGAGGAGGAGGTTACGGTTGGAGAGATAGGCGTCCGTGCCGGACGCCCCCGTTCCGACGTCGATCGATCCCTGGAACACCGCGCGCCCGCCGCTCGCGACCGCGCCCTTGTAGAAGGCTTTGCTGGTGGCGCCGGGGGACAGATGGCGCAGGGAGACGCCCACGTCGGCCTCCTGCCCCGCCTGACTGTAGTAAAGGCCGTCCAGCCGCGCTTCGGAGCCGCGCCCTTCGAGGAGGCAATCGACGCGCGTCATGGAAAGTCCGCCCCCGAGCTGGACCTCGAGGCGCTCGAGGGAGCTGCCTTCGGCGAGCCTCGCCCGCGATCTCTGGAAGAACGGCGTGCCCGGCCCCAGATTGCTGCTTTCGAAGAGCCGCAGGGCGGAGGAAGGCCCGAGGGAGATATCGCTGCGCGAATTGCAGAGGATGCTCGAGCCGAGGGATTCCTTAGTGCGGGCGATTACCGTAGCGGCCGCGCCTTCGCCCAGGACGATCGCGATCTGGGGAGTCGCGTGACGGCCGGCGCCGCTTTCCCGGATGTCCACGAAGAAGGGTTCTTCGATCTTCAAGCCGGGAGGCAGGTAGAGGAAGGCTCCGTACTCGAGGCGGGCGAAGTGCCAAACCGCGACTTTGTCGCCCGCGGAGGCGAAAGTCTCCCTCATGAGGGCGGAGTTCAGGCTTTCGCCCTGGAGCGAGCCCATTCCCATCGATTCGAGCCTCGCTCCCCGGGACCGCAGGCGCTCGGAGATCGCGAGCTCCGCGCAGCCGCCCGACTCGAAGCGGATGTAGCCGGCCGAGGCGCCTGGCTCGCCGGCCCAGGGGCAAAGCTCCCCTGCCTTCCCGACTCGGTCGGCGAGGAAGGGCTCCAGATCCAGGCGGCCCAGATCGGTCCGCCTCCAATCCTCCTCCTCCGGCGTCGGCCAAGCCAGGGACTCGAAGCGGTCGCGCGCATCCGCGCGGAGCTCGCCGAGCCATGGGGACGGGCTTCCCGCCATCATCCTACCGATCCTTCCATCTCGAGCTCGATGAGCCGGTTGAGCTCGACGGCGTACTCCATGGGGAGCTGCTTGACCAAGGGGTCGAGGAAGCCCGAGACGATCATGAAGGAGGCCTCGGCCTCGCTCATGCCCCGGCTCATCAGGTAGAAGAGCTGGTCCTCGCCGATCCTGCTGACGCGGGCCTCGTGCTCGATGGAGACCTGGTCCGACTCGATCTCCATCACGGGGTAGGTATTCGTGCGCGAGTCCCCGTCGAGGAGGAGGGCGTCGCAGACGACTCGCGATCGCACGTCGCGCAGACCCTCGTTGACCTTCACCAGGCCTCGATAGCTCGCGATCCCGCCCGACTTGCTGATCGACTTGGCGGTGATGACCGAGGAGGTATGGCTGGCCGCATGGACCGCCTTGCCCCCGGTATCCTGCTCTTGACCCTTGCCGGCGAAGGCGATCGAAAGGATCTCCCCGCGGGCCCCCTCGCCGATCAGGTAGACGGAGGGGTACTTCATCGTCCGCTTGGAGCCGATGTTGCCGTCCACCCATTCCACGACCGCGTCCCGATGGACCGCGGCCCGCTTGGTGACCAGGTTGTACACGTCGCTCGACCAGTTCTGGATCGTCGTGTAGCGGACGCGCGAGCCGGGCAGGGCGATGATCTCGACGACCGCGCTGTGCAGGGACTCGGTGGCGTAGATGGGCGCCGTGCAGCCCTCGATGTAATGGACGAAGCTCCCCTCGTCCGCGATGATGAGGGTCCGCTCGAACTGCCCGAAGCTCCGCGCGTTGATCCTGAAATAGGCCTGGAGCGGCACGTCGACGCGCACGCCCTTCGGCACGTAGACGAAGCTCCCGCCCGACCAGACCGCGCTGTTGAGGGCGGCGAATTTATTGTCGAGATAGGGAATCACGGTGCCGAAGTACCGGCGCACCAGGTCGGGATGCTCGCGGAGGGCCGTCTCCGGATCGGTGAAGATCACGCCGAGCTTGCTCAGGTCCTCCTTGATGCTGTGATAGACCATCTCGGAGTCGTATTGGGCCCCGACCCCCGCGAGGAACTTGCGCTCGGCCTCGGGAATGCCTATCCGCTCGAAGGTCTCCTTGATCGAGGCGGGCACGTCTTCCCAGGACCGCGACTGCGCTTCCTGCGGTCGCGCGTAGTAGCACAACGCGTCGAAGTCGATGGAGGACAGGTCGGCTCCCCAGGAGGGCATGCTCTTCTTGCGGAAGGCGCCGAGGGCGCGGAGCCTGTACCGGCGCATCCATTCGGGCTCGCCCTTGCGCTCGGAGATGGCGTTCACCACGCTCTCGTCGAGGCCGATCCGGGTCCTGAAGACGGACTCGTCGGGAAAATGGTAGCCGTGCGAGTACTCGGCTATCTCAAGCGCTGGCGACGACGCCTTCATCGGCTTCCTCCTCGATTCCGTATTGCTCCCTGATCCAGTCGTAGCCTTTCTCCTCGAGCTTCTCGACGAGCTCCCTGCCGCCCGACAGCACGATTCGTCCCCTGTACATGACGTGGACGAAGTCGGGGACGATGCGCTCGAGGATGCGGCGATAGTGGGTTATGACCAGCGCCCCGAAGCCCTCTCCGCGAAGGCGGTTCACGCCGTCGGCTACGACCTTGAGGGCGTCGATATCCAGGCCCGAGTCGGTCTCGTCGAGGATCGCGATGGAGGGCTTCAGCATGAGCATCTGAAGGACCTCCATCCGCTTCTTCTCGCCGCCCGAGAAGCCCTGGTTCAGGTAGCGGTTGATGAAGGCCTGATCCATGCCCATGAAGTCCATGGCCTCGCGCAGCTCCTTGATGTAGGCCGACACGCTCATTCCTCCGCCGCCCGAGCGAAGCTCGATCGCGCGCTTCAAGAACTTCCCCACGGTCACGCCGGGTATCTCCACGGGATACTGGAAGGCGAGGAAGAGGCCGCGGAGGGCCCTCTCGCTCGGGCTCAAGGCCAGGACATCCTCGCCGTCGAGCGTCACCGTACCCCCGCGGAGCTCGTAGGTCGGGCTGCCCATGAGGACGCTGGCCAGGGTGCTCTTGCCCGATCCGTTGGGCCCCATCAGCGCGTGTATCTCCCCGGCCCTTATATCGAGGTCCACCCCCAGGAGGATGCCTTTCTCCCCTATTCCCGCCTCGAGCCCCCGTACCGCCAAATTGCTAGCCATCGCGTCCTCTCTATATGGGATATCCGAGCGAGACCTTCGCGGACTCGCTCATCCGTTCCGGCCCCCATAGGGGGCTCCATACCGTTCGCACCTTGGCCTCGAGACCGAAAAAACGCCTGAGACAGAACACGATCTCGTCGCGGATATAGTCCCCGGCCGGACAACCCGGGTAAGTGAGACTGAAATCCACCTCGATGACGCCTTCCGCCGATTCCACGCGGTATACGAGACCGAGATCGACGATATTCCAGTTGAGCTCGGGATCGTCCACGGTCTTCAAGGCTTCGAGTATCTCTTCGTTGGAAAGCAAGCTTTCCTCCTGTCTTGAACCTTGATATAAATCAGTATATTAGTCAAGTAATATATATGAGAATACTGGAAGTTCTCTGCAATCCCAGACAGACCTCCTTCAATCGCGCGCTGGCCTTTCGCGCGCGCTCGTGCCTCGCGGAAGCGGGGCACGAAGTCCTCTTCCACGATCTCTACGAGGAAGGCTTCGATCCCGTCCTGGACTCGGCGGAGTTGACGCGAGGCTACAGCCTCGACCCCCTGGTCCAGAGACATTGCGCGGAACTGGAAGAGGCCGACGGCCTCTTGATTTTCCACCCCTTGTGGTGGGGCGGTCCCCCTGCCATGCTGAAGGGGTGGATGGACCGCGTCCTCCGCCGGGGTGTCGCCTACGATCTGGACGGCGGCGACTTCTCCGAGAAAGATTGGGCCCCCCTCCTCGGCGGAAAGAAGGCCCTCGTCCTCGTCACGAGCGACGACGGCGGGCTCGAATCGGCCTCGTCCGTCGAGGCGCTGTGGGCGGGGACGGTGCTCGGAAAGTGCGGCATGGACTGCGAGTGCGTGGTATTGAGCGATCTTAGGCGGAGGCGGCCGATGGAAAGGGCCGCCTGGATGTCGAGCCTCGAAACGAGACTCGCCGAGAAGTTCCCGGCCGGGAGCTTGAAGGAAGAGGCGCCGAGATGAAGAGCTACGAGTATTTGATCGCGGGCGGCGGCATGGCGGCCGCGGCGGCCGTCAAGGGCATACGCGAGCTCGATCCAGATGGCTCCATCGCCGTCGTCTGCGAGGAGCCCGACCCGCCCTACGACAGACCGCCCCTGTCGAAGAGCCTGTGGAAGGGAAAGCCCCTCGATGCCGTTTGGATGGATACCGCGGGCGCGGAGCTCGCGCTGGGCCGTACCGTCGCGGCTCTCCGGCCCGCGAGCCATAGCCTCCTCCGCGACGACGGCGAAGAGATCGGATACGGCAAGCTCCTCATCGCCACGGGGGGGAGCCCGAGGCGCCTGGGCTTCGCCGGCGGAGCGATCATCTATCTCAGGAACCTCGGCGACTATCGCGAGCTGCGGAGGCGCTGCGAGACGGCCGATCGCTTCCTCGTCGTCGGAGGCGGGCTCGTCGCCTCGGAGATAGCCGCCGCCCTCGCGATGAACCGCAAGAAAGCGACGATGCTCTTCCCGGGCGAAGGCATAGACGGCCGCCTCCTGCCCCGAGAATTCTCCCTGCGCCTGAACGATTTTTACCGCTCGAAAGGCATCGAGCTCTTCCCCGGCGAAAGCCTCGCGTCGCTCGAGGCCCGAGGAGGGGAATATATCGCCGGCACGAGCACAGGCAGGGAGATCGAGACCCAGGCCGTCGTCGCCGGCCTGGGCATCGAGCCCAAGCTGGACTTCGCAGCCTCGGCGGGCCTCCGGATAGACGACGGCATCGTCGTCGGGCCGAGGCTCGAGACGAGCTATCCCGACGTCTTCGCGGCGGGGGACGTCGCCTCCTTCTACTGCTCCGCCCTCGGAAAGCGCATCCGGCCCGAGCACGAGGACAACGCCCTCGCGATGGGTCTCGTCGCCGGCCGCAACATGGCCGGCGCGACGGAATCCTACGACCGAATCCCCTACTTCTACTCCGACCTCTTCGAGCTCGGCTACGAAGCCGTCGGCGAGCTGGATCCGGGGATGGAGACCGTTGTCGATTGGAAGATCCCCGACGAGAAGGCGGTGGCCTATTACCTCGGCGGGGGCAGGGTTCGCGGCGTCCTCCTATGGAACGCGCCCAAGCGCGTCGAGGCGGCTCGCGAGCTCGTCGCCGCGGAGGGCCCCTTCTCGGCCGAGGAGCTGGTCGGGAGGATCTAGGGCCCTCCCCGGAACGATCCTACCTGGCCCCGGCCTCGGCTTCCAGCGGCACGAAGTAGACGTAGTCCCTGAACTCCAGGTTCCTGTTCTTATCGAAGTAGGGATGGCCCTCGTTGGCATTCGTATGACAGGTGACGCAGTAGTTGCCCGTGAAGACCTTCTCCTTCCCGTCGGGAAGGTCCTTCGTCAGCCAGAGCCAGCCCCCCTGCGAGCGCGGATCCTCGGGAGCCTTTACCATGATCGTGAGCTGGATGGGACCTTCGCCCGGGGCAGGCTTGGGCGTCGCGAAGACTTCCTTCACGATCACGGTATTCTCGGGGAAATCCCAATGGAACTTCCCTCCGACGCGGGTCGGTACGACCGAGAAGCCGATCGCGTTCATGCGGGGAACCCGCAGGCGGTCCATGTGGCCGGGTATGGGATAGTCGAGGACCGTTTCGGTGGTCTTCTTCCATGTGGGATAATCCGGGGTCGCATAGACTCTCTCCGCTTTCTTCGCGCAGGCTCCGAGGAGGATGGCGGATAGGACGAGGAGGGCGATGCGGCTCGCCCCGCCGGGGCTCGAGCCAAGTCTCATGCGCTTCATGTCTCGCTCCCGGACTCGGCCCGCAGGAACCAGACTGTCTGCGGATCGGTCTTGCCTTTGAGCTTCGCTCTATAGGGCCCCGCGAAGGCGAATGCCGGCACCGCCGCGTTGCGCATCTCCGTACTGACGAGGATCTGCCCGCCTTTAGCCAGAGAGCAGAGTCGGCTCGCGGTGTTGACCGGGTCCCCGATCATCGTGAAATCCGCCCTACGCGCCGAGCCCACCATGCCGTGGATGACCATGCCCTCCGTGATGCCGATGCCCACGGACAGCCCGTCGAATTCCTCGGCCCTGCTCGCGCAGAGGCCTACGATGGCGAGAGCCGCCTTGCAGGCGCGTCGCTCCCCTCCCTCGCCCGTGAATACGGCGAAGACCTCGTCGCCGACGAATTTGTCGATGTCGCCGCCGCACTCGTGGATGATGCGGGACTGCTCGTCCAGGATGCGGTTCAGCACCACGACGACCTGGTCGGCGCCGTGCCTTTCCGTATAGGAAGTGAAGCCCCGCACGTCGGTGAAGAATAGCACGCGCTCGACCCTTTGGGGCTCCTGTCCCGCCCGCAGGGAGCCGATCGTTCCCGCCGAGACGTACTTCGTGAGCTCGAAGCGCTCGTGGAGTCCCTCGACCATCGTATTCACCGTGCTCGCGAGCTCGCCGATCTCGTCGCCGCTGTGCAGGCTCACCCTCCCCTCGAAATGGCCCGCGGTGACGTCCAGGCACAGCCTCCCTATGGACTGGACGGGATCGAGCACGACCTTGCGCAGGAAGGAGCCTATCACCAGGGCGAGGAGGCCGACGACGATCACGAAGCCCGCCCCCGTGCCGGCGAGAGCGAGGCTGGTCGTCCGGACGTCGTCGGAGATGTCGGTGCGGATATCGATCACCCCCCGGACCGTGTGGTCCGATCCGTGGCAGACCGTGCATTTGGGAAGATTGATGAGGGGCCGATACGCGTGGAAGAAGGCCCGACCCCCGACGTCGTCGCGGAAGAAGAGCTCGTTCGGCGGAATCTCGGCGGCTTCCATGAAGCGCTTGGGCGGCGTCGCCGGGGCGCTGAGGGGACGATCCTGAGGCTGGAATCGCCGCTCCGCGAGGTTCGCGTCGACGGTCTCGATCGTCTTGTTGTCCGAGAAGGCGAGGACCCCGTCGCGGCGATAGAGCGAGATGAAGGTCCCGGGCGTGCGTATCGAGACGTCGGACAGCATCGTGACGGCCAAGGGGGCCTGGCCCGGGAGCATCACGCTCTCGATCGCGGTGAAGAGGATGTTGGCGTTCTCGAAGACGCCTTGCTGCGTCTTCCGGTTGTAGGCGGAGATCAGCGAGCTCGCCAGGGCGCCGAGGGCCGCGCCGATGCCGACCGCGAGCGCGATGACGATTATAAGATTTATCTTGGCGGTGAGAGACAAGGCTCGGCGCGTTCTCACGGGACAATAGTAGGCCACCCGTATCCCGAAAGCAAGGGGAACGCCGCTCGATGCCGGGTACTCGATGCGCCCGACGGCCTAGGCTACCGGGAATCGAAGCTCGTACTCGAGGCCCCTCCCGCTCCTTATCGATAGCTCGCCGCCGAGCTGCCTGGCCAAGCCTTGGATGAAGACCAGGCCGAGACTCTTGGACTTAGCCGCGTCGAAGCCCGGGGGGAGCCCGACGCCGTCGTCCTTGAAGCGATAGACGTAGGCGGCGTGAGCTTCCGCGCCCGAAGGGCTTTCGCCGGACGCTTCCTCGCGAGCCATCGCGATCGAGATGAGGCCCGAGTCCCTTTCCGGGAAAGCGTACTTGAGCGAATTGGTGATCATCTCGTTCGTCAGGAGGCCCAGCGGCACCATCCGGTTGAGATCGAGGCGGAGTTCCCGGGCGTCGACGTCGATCCTTACCGCGCAGTCGGGCCTCGAATACATTTCGGTCAGATTGCGGCCGATTTCGCCGAGGTATTCCGCGACGCGGATTTCCGCCACGTTGTCCTTGATGTACAGCATCTCGTGGATGACGGAGATGGATGCGATGCGCGATATCGTATCCTTGACGAACTTCCCCACCTCCGCGCTGGCCGAGCCGTCCGCCTCGAGCCTCAGCATGGCGCTGATCAGCTGCAGGTTGTTCTTCACGCGGTGATTGACTTCCTGGAGGAGGATCTCCTTTTCCCGGAGAGAGCGCTCGCGCTCCTCCTCCAGCCGAATCCTGTCGGAGATGTCCCAGAATATCCCGATGACTCCCGAGACTTCCCCCTTCTCGTTTCGGATCGGACTCTTCAAGGTATTGACCCAGGTCTCGCCGCCGGGACTCGCCCATTTCTCGACGAGATCCACCGACGATCCCGATTCCATGACCGATCTATCGTCGGCTCGGTACTTATCGGCGAGCTCGCGCGGGTAAAAGTCGTAATCGTCCTTGCCGAGGATTTCGTCGGGCCTCAATCCCAAGATGGAGGCGTAGCGCTCGTTGCAGGACAGGTACTTCGATTCCCGGTCCTTGACGAAGATCATCTGGGGCAGGCTCTCCAACAGGGTCCGGTACCTGCGTTCGTTGGCGGCCAAGTCGGCCGTACGCTGGCCGACCGCGCGCCTGAGAACCACGATGAAGGCCAGGGCGAGGAGGAGGAAGAAGGCGATCGTTCCCAGCCCGATGAGAAGATCGGCGACGACGCGATCGGACAGAGGCTTCTCGTACACGCCGAGCCATTTCCGATATATGGCCTGGTACCTTCCGTTCTCCTTGAGGATCTTGAGTCCGTCGTCGAGCTCGAGGGCGAGCTTCCGGTCGCCGCCCGCCACGGCGAAGCAGTTCCCCACCGAGCATATCTCGCCGGGGACGGGCCGCACGTTCCGCAGCTTGAGCTCCCGCTCGAAGTAATAGCCCAGATCCAAAGGCAGGATAGCGGCGTCGTAGCGGCCCGAGTCCAGGAGCACGAGACAGTCCGCGTCGTCGCGCACGAGGACGAGATCCATCGAGGAAGACTTCGAGGCCAGGCGATCGGCCATCATGGAGCCTCGCTGGATCACGACGGTCTTGCCCTCGAGGGCGGCGAGCGAGGAGACAGGCGAATCGTACCGGACCCAAATCGAGTAGGTCATGACGGATACGGGGACCGAAAAATCGAAGCTGGCCCTGCGCTCGGGCGTATCCGCCATGGACGCGACCACGTCGAGCTTCCCGGCGGCGAGATCGTCGCGCACGCTTCCCCAGACATCCGCGCGGATTTCCGGCTCGTAGCCGAGCGTCTTCGCGGTTTCCTCCACGAGATCGACCCAAAATCCGGAAGCCCTTCCGTTGTCGACGAAGGAATAGGGCGGATTGCTCCGGCCTATACCTATCCGTAGGATCCTCGCGCCCGAGCTCCGCGCGGCTGCCCGCTCCTCGGCGACGCAGCAGAGATTGGCGATCAGAACGGCATAGAGGAAAGAGCACAAGGAAATCCGAGCGATCCGCGACATGCGGGTCTGTCGGTTTGTCGATGCGAACGACGGTAAGCGAAAACCCGCAAACACGATGGTATGAGTATTGCGGAACCTATCTCAAAAAACAAGGAAACTCGATATTTCCGCTCCCGCCCCGAGAAGGCCTTGCGCATTTCGACGGCCGGCCGGGGTCCGCCGCATGAATGCCGATCAGCCGTCGTTGCCGATGGCCTCGACGGGGCAATCCGCCATGGCGGAGGCGGCCTCGTCCGCTTCGGCCCCGGCCGACGGCTGCTTGAAGACGAAGGCGGTGGATCCGTCCTCGGCTATCTTGAAACTGGATGGAGCCATGCTCGCGCATACTCCGCAGGATATGCACGCGCTGTCTACGTACCAAGCTCCCGCGACATTGAGGGAATTCTTCTGGGTCGGATCGGCCATGACTCACCTCCACGTGAAATATACGAACGCGATCCTTCAAGGCAAAGGAAGGGAACCGGAAATATCAAGGAGAAGACGGCGTTTACCGCCTAAACATGATAGCGCGCGTTTATAGACCAATCAGATCTGGACTCCGGGATAATCAGGATAAATTCTTCCGGCTAGACGATACCCTTTGACTCGAAGCCCGGACATAGTAGAATAAGCACGGGTGAAGATTCCTATCGGATTCTATCCCTTCCGGGAAATGCAGTGGAGGTCAGGATGAAGACTGGATTGGGACTCCTTCTTTCAGCGATCGGAGGAGCGGTTCTCGGAAGCGCCGCGACTCTCGTCATCACGGGGCCGATCGGCAGGATATCGGCGGCCGAGCGGATCATCGCCGCTTATCCCGTGGATCTGGCGAACATGATGTACCACAGCCACAACAAGAGCGACATCCTGCCCGGTCAGGCGGCGCCGGCATTGAAGCTGGACCTCATCGCCGATCCCATGAAGGCGCGAAACTATTCGGTGCATATCGTTACGGACAACTTCCGCTTCGCGCCGGAGCACGCGAGCGGACCGGCGGTCTTCGGCGAGGGCCACGCGCATATCTACGTAGACGACGTACTTCTGGGAAGGGCTTACGGGCCTTGGTACCATATTCCCCAACTGAAGCCGGGACCTCATAAACTCTACGTCACGCTCAACCACAACGATCACGATGAGTACTCGATGAACGGAAATACCATCGGAGCGGAGCTCGCCTTCGCCGTGAAATGAGCCCCTCATCCCGGAAGATCGAGGTAATCGTGAAACGGCGAGGCGAACATCGATGAACGGAATTCTCATACTCGACGGCACAGGCGGAAGCGCGCTGTCCGAGCTCGTTCGATCGAAGGCGATCGAGATCGCGGCGGCCAAAGGATACGAAGCCGAGACTCTCGAGATCGGACGCGACGACCTTCCCCCCTGCATCGGATGCCTCGACTGCATCACGAAGCATCCGGGCTCCTGCATCTACGACGCGGCCGTCCGCCCGATCGCCGAGAAGGCGGCGAATCGTCGACTCGTTCTCCTCCTTGCGTCCTCCTCCTTCGGCAACCCCTCCTCGGCGGCGAAGAACGTCATGGATCGGGGAATGCTCATAGTGAAGGAAAGCTGCCGCCAGCTGGTGATCGGCGTCGGAGCGGACGCGAGCGACGAGGAGGCGAGCGCCTTCGTCGACATAGTCGCCCGGCATCGCGGGGCGGCCGAGATAGTCCATACTCGGTTTCGCGAAACCATCGACGCCTTCTTCGCGAGAAGGCCCGAGGACTGCGCGGCGCCGATCGAGTTCCTGGCGCGCGTACTCTGAGGCGGGCGAGTCCATGAAAAGCGTCTGCCTGGTAAACGGGAGCCTTCGCGGGCGAAGCGCCTCGAGCCTGGTCTTCCTGAACGATCTCGCCGCGAGGCTCGTAGCTCCCGAATTCTCCTCGAGCCTTATCGGAATGACCCCCGGCCGATCCCTTCCCCTCCCTACCCGGGCTTTCGGCGCGATGGCGTGCGCCGACGCCGTCGTCCTCGCCTTTCCCCTCTTCGCCTACTGCCTTTCCGGCGGCTTCGTGCGCTTCCTGGAAGATTACCTCGAATATCTGGATTCGGAAGGCGGAACGCGATCGGGAACGCGACTCTACGCGATCGTGAATTGCGGCTATCCCGATCCTCGCATAACCGTAGAGGCGCTCCGGGTCGTCCGGAATTTTTGCGCGAGGGCCGGACTCGATTATCGATTCTCGGTCGCGATCGGATGCGGTCCCGCCGCGGTCATGACGCGTAAAGTGCCCCTCCTCAACCGGAAGATCAATCGGGCCTGGCGGAGCATCGCCAGTGACATCGAAAGCCCGGGCGGCGGGAGGGAGGACATCTTCGTGCGGCCGGGCATCCCGAAGGCGATCCTGCTGCGGATCAAGGACGCCTATGAGGACAAAGCCTGGCCGACATGATCCCGGGGCCATGCGGCAGTTCGCGAAATGTGAAAATATCATCATGTTAATAAGACCTCTTCAATAAGTACGGCGCATATTGACACGGGGCCCGACCGCACTAGAATGTGTTGCGGCGATATAACCACGCGAATCGCGGGAATTGGAAGGTTCCCATCCTAATTGTTAGGATTGTGTTAGGGAAAGAGGAGGATATCGATATGAGCAAATCGATCGCGAGCAAAATGGCGGCGACGAAGAAATTCCTGGAGAAGAACGGGAAGTCGAATCTCAATCTCAAGCAGGCTCAGACCGCCTTCGCCGACGCCGAGAGGGTGACGACGGAGCTGGCCTCGCTCAAGTCCAGGCTGAGCGAGTTGATCGAGACTCGCAAGAGGTCCCTGGGCTCCCTCGATCAGGCGGTCGCGCGGGTGAAGCAGGAGAAAAGGCTGAAGGCGAAGGAAGCCAAGGTCCAGGCGAAGCTGGCGGTCCTGGCCTCCCCGCCCAGCGCGGCGAAATAGGCGGCACGGGAATCTAGTTCTCCGCCGAGCCGACGATCGGATTCGCGAGGGCCTCCTTCATGAGCGGCAGTATGCTCGTGCGCTCGAGGAGGCGACGCGGGCTGCCCTTCAGGCCCTGGAATCGCACCTCGCCGCCCGTTCGCCTCGCGGCTTGGAGGACCGAGATGATCGCGCCGACGCCGGTGCTGTCGAGATAGTCGATGCCGGACATATCGATGAGGATTCGGCCGACGCCCGACTCGATTCTCTTCAGAATCGATGCCTTGAACTTGGGCGCGCTGTAGAGGTCGCAATTGCCCCGAAAATAAACGAGCGCGCTACCCTCCCTCATGGGATCCCGTACGGTCTCTTCCATGGCTTTACCCCCTATCGGATTCGGATTCTCTCGCCTTATAGATGCGGCGAGACGGTGTCCTTCCCGTGAGGGCATTGCTAGGAAATGGTAAAATCCCGGGGATGCCGGCTATTCCCCGACGAGGTAGTCGACCGCCATCCGCGCATGGAGGCCCAGGGTATCCAACAGCGGCAGCTCGAGGTCGGCCTGCCTGATCGCCAGCGGGAGCTCCGTGCAGCCGAGCACGATGCCCTCAGCGCCTGAGTCGACCAGCCTCCCTACTATGGACAGCAGCTCGAGCTTCGAGGCGTCCCTGAAGATGCCCCGGCATAGTTCGTCGAAGATGATGCCGTTGACTATCTCTCGCTCCCCTTCGCTCGGCACGAGGCTCTCGATGCCGAATCTCTCGCGGAACCGATCCTTGTAGAAGCCCTTCTCCATCGTATAACGCGTCCCCATGAGGCCTACGCGCCCGAGCCCCGCGCGGACGATCTCGGCGCCGGCGGCATCGGCGATGTGGAGGACGCGAAGCCCCGAACGGCGCTCTATGCTCTCGGCCAGGAGATGCATGGTATTGGAGGCGATGAGCAGGGCCTCCGAGCCCGCGGCGACCAGCCTATCGGCCTCGCCCAGGAGACCGGCCTCGACCGCCTCCCAGCGATCGGCCGCCATGGCATCGGAATAGTCCTGGAAATCGACCGACGCCAGCATCATATGCGCGGAGCGCAAGCCTCCGAGCCTGTCGCGCACGCCCTCGTTGATGAGGCGGTAATACTGGGCCGTCGATTCCCAACTCGTCCCGCCGATGATGCCGAGAATTCGCATAACGCCTCCTCGATCCGCTCCCCCATTGTACTCGCGACGGGCATCGAGTCAAGGCGAGGGACGTTTCCCTTTCCTCCGGGCGGGTTTATAGTAGTGGCCGCGATGAGCGAGCAAGTCGTCCCGACAGCCGGAGATGCGGTGTCCTGGTCCGAAGTCCCCCCGAAGGGGGTCGCGATCGAGGACGCCCATTGGTCGCCCCGCCTCGAGCTGAATCGAAAGCGCGCCATCCTCTACCAATGGGAGCAGTACGAGCGTTGCGGCACGATCGACAATTTCCGCGTGCTCGCGGGCATCCGGAAGGGCGAGCGACGCGGATTCTTCTATACCGACTCCGACCTCCATAAATGGGCCGATGCGGCCGGCCGCATCCTGCGATCGGGCCCCGACGAGGCCGTCGAGCGCCTCCTCCTGGAATACGAGGACCTCATGGCCCGCTGCCAGGAGCCCGACGGCTACCTCTTCACTTACAACCAGCTTCTCTTCCCCGGCACGCGCTGGAAGAACCTCCAGATCGAGCACGAGCTCTACTGCCACGGCCACTTCATCGAGGCGGGAGTCTCGCGCTACGAGGCGACTGGGCGGCGGGAGCTCCTCGACCTGGCAGAGAAGTCGGCGCGCCTCGTCGTTCGCGAGTTCAAGGACTCAGGCCCCGAGCGGACGAGCGGTCACGAGGAGATAGAGCTCGCCCTGCTCCGCCTCTATAGGATCGCCCGCGAGCCCGACTACCTCGAGACCGCTCGGAACCTCCTCGAGCGTCGAGGCCGGACCCGGGGCTTCGGCGCCAAATTTCTCCGGCAGGTCCTCTCGCAGACGGCCAGGTCCATGGCCGTCGACCGGCGAAAATCGGAGAAGGGCAAGCTCGGCTTCGAGCTCGGCGAGAATCTGACGAAGCGAGAGCCGCCCTTCATCATGCTGCGGGCCCTGTCCTCCTTCCTCAGCGGCGCTTATCAGCAGCAGCGCAGGCCGATCCGGGAGCAGGTCGAGCCCGAGGGGCACGCGGTGCGCTGGACCTACCTGATGATCGCCGCGGCCAGGCTCCATCGCGAAAGCCCCGACCCGAGCATCCTCGCCTGGATGCGATCGGCATGGGATCGATTGGTCGGGGAGAAGATGTACGTCACGGGCGGCATCGGCTCCCTGCCCGTCGTGGAGGGCTTCGGGCATCCCTTCGAGCTCGACAATCGCTACTCCTATTCGGAGACCTGCGCGGCGATCGGAAGCGTCTTGTGGAACCGGGAGCTGTCCCTCGCGACGGGCGAGGCTCGGTACGCCGACCTCCTCGAATGGCAGCTGGAGAACGCGGCCGCAGTCGGCATCTCCCTTTCGGGCGACCGCTATTTCTACCGCAATCCCCTGGCGGCCGACGGGGAGCTCGAGCGGCGAGCCTGGTACGCGACCGCCTGCTGCCCATCCAACATTTCCCGGCTTTGGGCCGAGCTCCCGAACCTTCTCTTCTCCCGCGGAGAAGGACTGCTCCGCATCGACCAGTACGTCGGCTCGATCGCCAGGATCGACGCCGAGCTCTCGGTGCGCATGGAGTCGTCCTTGCCGTGGGAAGGCCGAGTCAGGATCGAAGTCGAGAGCGCGTCGGGAATCGCCCTCCTCGCCCGCCTGCCCGGCTGGGCGGACAGGATCAGCGCCGAGCAAGGGAATTCTCCTCCGCGAACGATCGAGCGCAGGGAGGAGCGGCGTTTCGGCGCGGCGCGCTTCGAGCGCTCCGGGTACCTGCGATTCGAGCTGGGCCCCGGAAAGAGCGCGATCTCGCTCGAATTCCCGATGGGGATCGCGCTGCTCGAAGCCCATCCTTCGGTCAGGGCCGATGCCGATCGCGTCGCTGTCTCCCGCGGCCCCCTCGTCTATTGCGCCGAAACTGCCGACAATCCCGGCCTGGACCTCGAAGCCGCCACCCTCGATCCGGCAACGCTGCGCTACGCATGGGACGGGTCTATCGTCGAAGGAGGATGCGGGACCATCTCCGGCCTCACCGGCGAGGGCGCTCCTATCAGGCTCGTTCCCTATCCATTCTGGGGCAATCGCGGTCCGGGCTCGATGCGGGTCTGGCTGCGATGCCCGAAATAGCCTACCGCGATCCCTTCGCCGGATTCGGCGGCGACAGCGAATACGCCGCTGACGACCGCCGAGACCAGCCCGATGATCGCGTGGAAGACAGGGAATTCGATTTCATGCGCGGGAACGGAGCCAAGGTGATCCTGGAGCTCGAGAAATGAACCGAAGAAAGATGCGCAAGGGGGGCTGTCGATCATGAAAGTATCCATACTCGATGACTATCACGATACGATCCGGACTCTCGCGTGCTTCGAGAAGCTCGCGGGACACGATGTCGCGATCTGGACGGATCATGTCCAGGACGTCGACGCGCTGGCCGAGCGACTGCGCGACGCCGAAGCCCTCGTGCTGATCCGTGAGCGGACCCCGATCTCGGCTCCCCTGCTCGATCGCCTGCCCAAGCTCAGACTCATAAGTCAGCGCAGCGTATATCCGCACATCGATATCGATGCCTGTACCAGGCTCGGCGTGGTAGTGTCCTCGAACCTGCGCTCCGACACCCTTTCGTACGGCACCGCGGAGCTGACCTGGGCTCTGGCGCTCGCGGCCATGCGCCAAATTCCCCAGCAGGCCTCCGCCCTCAAGCGGGGGAAATGGCAGATCGGCGTCGGCGCTACGCTTCGGGGCAAGACGCTGGGCATCTACGGCTACGGCCGCATCGGAAGGGTAGTCGCCGGCTATGGAGCGGCTTTCGGCATGGACGTGCTCGTTCGGGCGCGCGAGCCGTCCCTGGTGCGGGCTCGCGCCGACGGCTATTCGATAGCGCCCGACAAGGAAACCCTCTTCGAGCGGAGCGACGTCCTTTCCCTCCACCTCCGCCTGATCGACGAGACCCGCGGCATAGTCTCCGCCGTCGACCTCGCGCGCATGAAGCCGACGGCTCTCCTCGTGAACACCAGCCGCGCCGGCTTGATCGAGCCGGGCGCCCTCGTCGCCGCATTGCGGGCGGGCCGCCCGGGCATGGCGGCGGTGGACGTCTACGAGTCCGAGCCCCTGACGGACGCGAGCCATCCCTTGCTGACTCTGGAGAACGTCGTCTGCACGCCGCACATCGGCTACGTCACCCGCGACGAATACGAACTCCAGTTCTCCGACATCTTCGACCAGATCGTCGCCTTCTCCGGCGGCGCGCCGATCAACGTAGTGAATCCCGAGGCGCTCCAGTCGCGAAATCGGCCACCGTCATAAGACTGCCCGGATGGCGTCCGGAGCCTCCCGGCGGGGACGGTCCGCGTCGAGCCTGAAGCCTTTTCGCAATAGGCTCTCGAACACGGATGCGGGCGCCCATCGCTTGAAGGAAGTGAACAGCATGGCTTCCTTGGTCACCGTCGTCCGCAGGGGCGGCCGCCTCGCGCGCACCAGGGCGGCGACGACGTCGGCCACTACCTCGGGTCCGGGAGCGGCAAGCTCGAACTCCTTCATCCGTTCCTCGAATCGCCGCCTCCAGGGCGCGTAGGCGGGCGAGGACGCGGACGCGGCGGCGGCCGAATAGAGCCTCGTCCTGATGGCGCCGGGCTCGACGGCGCTGACATGGATTCCGAACGGCGCAAGCTCGAAGCGCAGCGTCTCGGTGAGAGACTCGAGCGCCGCCTTGCTCGCGTTGTAGAAGCCCCAGAACGGCAAGGGCACGATGCCGGCGAGCGAGGTCAGATTGACGATCCTGCCCGAGCCGCGCTCGCGCATTCCCGGGACTACGGCCTTGAGCATTCGGACCGAGCCGAAGAAGTTAGTCTCGAATTGGGCCCTCGCGAACTCGATCGGCATCTCCTCGACGGCTCCGACCGAGAGGGAGCCCGCGTTGTTCACCAGGACGTCGATGCGCCCGGCTATGTCCATCACCTTCCGGACGCAGCCGCGCACGCTCTCGTCGGAGCGGACGTCCATCGCGAGTATGTGAACCGCGCCATGATCGCCGGCGGGCGCGCGGGAGGCGCCGAATACAACCAGGCCGTCCTCGGCCAGCCGTTCCGAGATGGCCTTGCCGATTCCGCCGGATGCGCCGGTTACCAGAGCCGTCAAAACTTTTCGCTCTTCCATGCAAGCCTCCCTACGAGGATTGGATTCGCACTATACGACGGCGGGAGAGATCGGAAATGTGCGGTCGCCGGAGATAAAAATGGATTATACTTCCCGCACGGGATCGAGCGATCGCGACGTCCTAACAATAGGAGGCTCTTTACGGACACTACACTACTGCTCGAGGCCGCGCGCGCCGGAGACCGGTCGGGCTTCGGCCGCCTCGTGGAGCCGTTCAGGCGGGAGCTCCTCGTTCATTGCTATCGGATGCTCGGGTCTTTGCAGGACGCGGAGGACCTGGTGCAGGAAAGCCTCTTGCGCGCGTGGCGGAAGCTCGGGACATACGAAGGCCGGGCATCGTTCCGCTCCTGGCTGTACAAGATAGCTACGAACGCCTGCCTCGACGCCCTCGATCACCGTCCGCGCCGGACCTTGCCGCCCGGGCGCTCTCTCTCCGCTGATCCGAGCGCTCCGCCCGCTCCGCCGGTCACCGAGCCGATCTGGCTCGAGCCCTTCCCCGACGACTTTTTAGACGAGGCGAACCGGACTCCCGAGGCGCGCTACGACGCCCACGAGAGCATCACGCTCGCCTTCCTGTCCGCCCTGCAGGCCTTGCCGCCCCGTCAACGCGCGGTCCTGATACTATGCGATGTGCTGGAATGGAAAGCCGACGAGGCCGCCCAAGCGCTCGGCATCGCGTCGAGCTCGGCGAGCAGCGCTCTGCACCGCGCTCGGGTAACGCTGGCTAAATCATATCGCTCGCGCGACATGACCTCCATGTCGCCCGAGCCGCCGGACGAACGGACGCGATCCTTGCTGGATCGCTACGTGCGGGCCTGGGAGAGCGCGGACATAGACGCCCTCGTCGGCCTGCTCAAGGACGATGCGGCCTTCACGATGCCGCCCTCCCCCTCCTGGTACCGGGGAAAGGTCGCGATCCGCGATTTCCTGGAGCTCGTGGTCATGGCGGATCCCGCGCTTTCCCGATTCCGCTTCATGCCGACGAGGGCCAACTGCCAGCCGGCCTACGGCTGGTATCGGCTCGACGATTCGGATCATGGCTTCCATGGCTTCGCGATCCAGGTAGTCGGGCTCGAAGGCGAGCTGGTCTCCGATATCACCACTTTCATGAATCCGGCGCTGTTCGCGCGTTTCGGCTTGCCCGATTCCATGGAAGCGAGTCGATGAAATGCGGGGAATGCGAGCGGGCGCTCGCCTGCCTGTTCGACGTCGGCCGAGCCGACGCCGAAGATCCCGAGATGCGGGCTCATCTCGCTACCTGCGACGATTGCCGCGAGCTTCTCGGTAATTTCCTGCTTATACGAGCCTTCGGCAACGTGGCGCGGGGCTGCTGGGGAAGGCTCATCCATAGAGCGGAATGATCGGGAAAGACGGCGCTCGGCGGCGTTTTTAGTCCGAAAGACGCTCTTCCCGCTCCGATTTGACGGATCTTCCGATCGCCTCGCCGGCCGCCGTCGCAGGGCGTCAATCGCCCGTCGGTTCCTTTACGAGGAGGAGCGTGAGCTTCCTGCCGAGAAAGGGAGTCTCCCGCTCGATAATCATTAGCTTTCCCAGCATGGTGCCCATCTTCCCGCCGGTCATCGCCTTCATCCGCTCGTCCTCGTGCGGCATGATGTATTCTTTCACCCGGCGGATGCCGTCGTCTAGATTCTTCGTAATCTTCTGGACGCCGACGACCCAAACGACGTTCGAGGCGGAAAAGGCGTAGGGCCCGAGCTGGCTCCCCGACGCGCTCGCGATCACCAGCTCGCCGCTCTCGGCGACCGCATGGACGCTTCCCAGGAAGTAGTCGGCGAGTATCGCCTGCCGTCGAAGCGCAGCCTGCTTCGCGGGATCCTTCTCGGCGACGATATCCTCCTTGAGGTTCTTCCAAGGATGGGTTTTCGAGATGAGGTAGTCCTCGAACCCGATCTCCTTGAGCGACAGCGAGGCGCCGGTCATGACGGTGGCTCCGACCGGGATGATGGACTTGACGCGCTCGAGCGCATCGGCCCTCGTGCCCACGATCTCCACCGAGATGCCCCGCGCCTTAACCGCCGCCGCCGCCGCTTCTATCGATTTCTCATCCGGTAACGAATTAACGTTCATATTGCATTCTCCTTGGGGAAAAACTAAGCAGACCGGGAGTATTAGTCAAATATATTTACTAATATTTTTTACCGAAAACGAGTATGATTGTCGTATGAGGCCGAAGGATCGAGTCGTCCGACACTGCTCGCCCGACGCGCTGAAGCTGCTCGGCGACTATACGACGCTGCGGATCGTCGATTTCCTCTCCGAGTCCGCCCTTCGCTTCACGGACCTTCGACGCGCCCTCGTCGACACCAACGCTCCCACCCTCATCGATAGGCTGAGGCGCATGACGGAAGCCGGCTTCCTGAAGCGTACCGAGGCGACCCTCGACAAAAAGTCGGTGCTGTACGAGCTCTCCGAGGAAGGCAAGGCCTTGATTCCCGTATTGCGCGAGATCCAGAAATTCGCCGTGCGTCATTTCCCGGAAACGGAACCCCGAGACGATCATCGCGCCTGAACCCTTCGGATGCTCCGGGGAATACGGCTTTAAGCTCCTCCACGGCTTTCAGCGTCGTGCACATCATCAAGGAAGACGCGCAGTTGCGTGAAACG
>CAYNFM010000042.1:0-32733 GCA_964396415.1 uncultured Treponemataceae bacterium
GGGGAAGGAGGTCCTTCATGTTCGAGATCTTCTTGTCGTGGATGAGGATGAGGGGATTCTCGAGAACGGCGGTCTGGGTGTCGCGATTGGTGGCGAAGTAGGCCGACACGAAGCCGCGATCGAATTGCATGCCCTCGACGTATTCGATCGAGGTCTCCATGGTCTTGGCTTCCTCGACGGTGATGACCCCGTCCTTTCCGACCTTTTCCATGGCATCGGCGATCTGCTTGCCGATTTCGGTGTCGTTATTGGCGGAGACGGAGGCGACGTTGGCGATCTCCTCCTTCTCCTTGATCTCCTTGGAGACTTTCTTGATCTCCTCGACGGCGATGACGACGGCGTCGTCGATGCCGCGCTTGAGGGCCATGGGATCGAGGCCGGCGGCCACGGACTTGAGGCCTTCCTTTACTATGCTGTAAGCGAGGACGGTGGCAGTAGTGGTACCGTCGCCCGCGACGTCGTTGGTCTTGGTGGCGACTTCCTTGAGGAGCTGCGCGCCCATGTTCTCGTATGGATCCTCGAGCTCGACTTCCTTGGCTACGGATACGCCGTCCTTGGTGACGGTGGGGGCGCCGAATTTCTTGTCCAGTAATACGTTACGACCTTTGGGGCCGAGAGTGACCTTGACGGCCTTGGAAATCGTCTCGACGCCGACGAGGAGTCTTCGCCTCGCGTCCTCGCTGAATAAGATCTGTTTAGCCATGTCGTGTTTCTCCCTTTCTGAACGGAATTGACTACCTTGTGGCAGCGGAAATACTTGCCAAAAGGCTCGAAAAGCGACCGCCGGTCGCTTGCGGCCATGAACCGTCGGGCGGCCCGTGGCCAGATGAAAGATACAAAATTAACGACTTCGCGGCAAGACCCCGAGCCGAATTGGCTGCATTAATCGTCGATAGTTAGTATACTAATCATATATGGACGAAATCGCCTTGATGGGATCGGTCTTTTATGCCCGGAGACGACGATCCGCCGATCGAATACGCGCATTCGGCATAACCCTGCCGCAACTCTTCCTTATACAATTGGCCAGACGAAGAGGTTCGATCAGCCCTTCGGCCGCCGCCGCGGAGCTTTGCTACGACAGGCCCACGGCCACCCTCGTCGCTCAGAAATGCGTCTCGCGGGGATGGCTCGTCCGAAAGCGTTCCGATGCCGACCGCCGCTCCAATCGCCTCGAGTTGAGCGGAGAAGGCGAGGAGCTCTTGGACCGCATCGAGGCGACCAAGCTCTTCGCCTCGGCCTCGATCGGGGACCCCCTCGACGTATTGAATGCCGAGGAGCGGGCCGTCTTCCGCGCGGCCCTGGAAAAAGTGGAGATCAGGGCCAAGGAGCTTTTCGGGGGATGAGGCCGCGTTGTACCATCGGATTATGCCGTGGACCTTGGCCCTGCTCTATTCGGACGATTCCCTTCTCGCCGTGGACAAGCCCTCGGGCATGCTTTCCATTCCCGACCGATACGACCCCGATGCGCCTGTGGCGGCGTCCGAGCTCCACGCCGCCTGGGGGAGGCTCTTCGTCGTCCATCGACTGGACAAGGACACGAGCGGAGTCCTCGTCTATGCCCGAAATCCCGACGCGCATCGGGCTTTGAGCGCAGCCTTCGAATCGCGCTCCGTAGCCAAGGTCTACCGCGCCCTCGTGCGGGGAGCGCCGGACTGGGACGAAATACGCTGCGACCTTCCTCTCAGGCCCGATGGCGACAGGCTGCATAGGACGATCGTGGACGCGCACAAGGGCAAAGGCTCGGCGACCGCATTCCATCTAATCTCGAGGTACAAGAATTACGCATTGGTCGAGGCTAGGCCAGAAACGGGACGGACGCATCAGGTTCGCGTGCATCTCGCCGCACTCGGCCATCCCTGTCTGTGCGATCCGTTGTACGGCGACGGCGATCCCTTGCTTCTTTCCAAGCTCAAGCGGCGTTGGAAGGGCGATCCTTACGAGGAGAGGCCTCTACTGGCGCGGGCGGCCCTGCACGCCCTCTCCGCGGCGTTCCCGCATCCCATGACGGGCGATGAGCTGAGGATCGAGGCGCCCCTGGCCAAGGATATGAGGGCGGCGATCGCCCAACTGGAGAAGCTATAGTCGAGAGAGGTAATTACGGGCCGCTCTTGAGGCTTTCGGGCCGCTCGGATGCGAGTTCGGCCGCTAGTTCGTCGACGAGGAGGAGGGGAGGGCAGCGCGGAACGCGGCGCCAGGCATCGTCGTTGCCGAGTATGGCGCTCGCGCCCAGCACGAGGGCCGTGGCGATGTGGACGAGGTCGGCCGAAGACAGCCTACGGCGCAAGCCGGGCGCGAGCGAGGCGAAGAGCTCGGCGGCTCTATCGGCCACCGCGACGTCGACGACGCGCAGCTCGATCCTCCCGCCCGAAAGAAAGCTGCGGTAGCGATCGGCGAGTCGAGCATCCTCGGCGGCGAGGGGCTTTTCCAGAAGCTCGGTCCAGATCAAGGCCGACGCGACCAGGCGCCGATCCTCTTCCTCCGCATCGGCCAGGAAGCGCTCGACCGCGGCGCGGCGCGGGGAGTCCGGCTCCCCTTCGACCAGGTAGACCAGGGCCGAGCTGTCGACGAGGATGGCGGAACCGCCTGCGATGGATGATGCGCCCATGGAGTCGCTGGCCTCAATCGCCGACGGCGACGCGGTTGCGGCCGGCGGCCTTGCAGGCGTAGAGACGCTCGTCGGCCCGAGCGACCAGGGAATCGAGGCTGTCTCCGGGGCGCGCCATGGCACCGCCCGCCGAGACGGTGCAGGTGAGCCTCCGGCCGTCCTCGAGGCCGATCCAGGATCGCTCGATGAGGGCCCTCGCCCGCTCGGCCACCTCCTCGAGGACGGAAAGCTGGATCCGAGGGCAGATGACGACGAATTCCTCGCCGCCCCATCGGATCGCGGCGTCGTTGCGCCTGACCGCGTTGGCCAGCGTCCAGCCGATCATGCGAAGGACGCGGTCGCCGATCGCGTGTCCGTGCTCGTCGTTGGCCGCCTTGAAGTAGTCGATGTCGAGGATGATGAGTCCGAAACCGGCACCGTTGGCCTCGAGCTCGCGGAACGCCGTCTCGGCGCAAATTTCCGCGTAGCGCCGGTTCCCCAGGCCCGTGAGGGGGTCCGTCAGCACTTCCTTCTTCAGACTCTCGAGCTCGACGAGGAGGCTCGAGCGCTCGGAGCGGTCCATGAAGACTTCGAACGCGCCGACGGCATTCCCGGCCTCGCCGAGGATGGACGAGGTGTGGATGACGATGGGTACGCGATGTCCGTCCTTATGATGGAGAAAGACCTCCGCCTCCCTCGGGCGGCAGTCCCCCATCGTAGCCATCATCGGGCAGCCGTCGAGGCAGAGCTCTCGGCCCTTGTCGTCGACGTGGCGCAGGAGATTGTCGGAGCACTTCTTCCCGACGGCCTCTTCCCTCGAATAGCCGGTGATCCTTTCGGCCCCCTTGTTCCAATAGCTGATGCGGCCGTCGACATCGAGGAAATAGACTCCCTCCGCTATCGATTCGACTACCTGGGCCAGGACTTCCGCGCGTTCCGAATCGTTCATCGGCAAAGTATAGGCCCATCCGCTCTCAAGCGCTATACTGGGCCTCGTGGTCGAGGTCCGCGGCTTTATCGTATCCGCCTGGGACGAGTTCCGCTCGCGGGAAGGAAGGCCGGGGGGGCCTCCTTCTCCTGGGGACCGCATGCTCCTTACGGGCAGGCTGGATGACGGCCGCAGCTTCGCGGCAGTCCGAGCGAGTCCCGGTCCGGCGATCTTCGTGGCGCGGGAGCGCGCCCGAGAGGGCCTCGCCGCCGTCGAGGCGGCCGTGGGCCCACTCGACGCGACTCCCGAGGACTGGACGGATATGCCCGGAAACGAGCTCTCGCGGCTCTGCCTTCCCTCCGGGTCATCGCGCGCGGTGGAGCGGGCCCTCTCGGCAGCCGGGATTTCCGTAGCGGGAATAGATCGCAGGAGGGCCGACGAGGAGCTCGCCGCCCTCGGGATCAGGGGTCCCGTGGTCCTACGCGGGGAGGAGAGGCCGGGCAAGCGCGTCGATGCGGTGTTCGTGGAACCGTCCCTGGAAAGCGCCTCTGCGGACCGCATTCCGGAATTGCACTGGATGGCCCTTGACATAGAGACCGATCGCGAGGGCCAGGTCGTGGCCGTCTCCCTCGCGGAGAGAGAGTCTCGCGATGACGGGGGTCGATCCGGCGAGATCCTTTTCGTTCAGGGGCGGGGAAAGGCGCCGACCTCTCCCGGCATCGAGGTCTTCCCCGACGAGGCATCCCTCCTCGGAGCCCTCGCGGCGCGGATCGCCCGCCGCGATCCGGACGTGATCACCGGGTGGAACGTCATCGACTTCGACTTCAAAGTCATAATCGAGCGGTGCGCCGCGCTCGGTCTCGTCTTCGACGCGGGCCGTACCGATACGCCTGCCGCCTTCTCGGAACGGTCAGCGCATCCTCGCGACGGGCGAAAAGCCGGTCTCGACGTCCCGGGCAGGGCGGTGATAGATTCGATGCGCCTCGTCCGGGCCTCGGGCGCCCGATACGAGGATCTTTCGCTCGAGACGGTCGCGCAGGAGCTCCTCGGCGAGGGCAAATCGATATCGGCCCGGGGCCGGGAGAAGATCGAGGAACTCGAGCTCTCGCGGATGAGCGACCCCGATGCCTTCTGCGCCTACTGTCTGCGCGACTCCGAGCTCGTGCTCCGCATCCTCTCCGAGACCGGCCTCGACGATCTGACCGCCCGAAGGGCGGCGCTGACCGGGGTCTCCCTCGATCTCGCCTGGACGAGCATTCCCGCCTTCGAGCGCGTCTATGCGGCCGAGCTTCGCGCCCGACGGATCGCGATACCGGCAAAGGCGGACAGGCGCGTGTCCGGGGCGGCCGGAGGCACGGTGCTCGAGGCGTCCGCGGGCATGTTCCCCCGCGTTCTCGTCTTCGACTTCCGCAGCCTCTATCCGTCTATCATGCGGACCTTCAACGTGGATCCTCTCGCCTACGCGCGCGCGGCGGCCAGGCCGATCCCGGCGCCTACGGACATCGAGGCGCCCAACGGCGCGCGATTCGATCGATCGGAAGGAATCCTGCCGAGCCTCATAGCCGAATACTCGACCGAGCGCGAGCGGGCCTTGACCGACGGCGACGAAGTGGCGGCCTACGTCTACAAGATCCTGCAGAATTCCTTTTACGGCGTGCTCGGCGCCGAAGCCTGCCGCTATGCCCGCACCGAGATCGCGGGCGCGATCACTTCCTTCGGGAAGAAATTCCTGGTGATGGCGAGGGATTTCTTCGAAGCCAGGGGCAAGCGCGTCCTCTACGGCGACACGGATTCGGTCTTCGTGCTCTCGGGAGGCGAGGAAGCCTCGGGCTACGAGACGCTCATGGCGGGGGGAGCCGCCGAGGCCGAGGAGCTCAATGCCGAGATCGCGCAACGCATAGCATCCGAGTATGGACTCGAGTCTCTCCTCCGTATCCGTTGCGAGAAGGCTTATTCCAAGTTCCTGATCCCGCGCCTCAAGTCGGAGACCGGGGGAGGGGGGCGGGGGCGCTCCAAAGGCTATGCGGGCCTCCTCCTCGCCCCCGACGGCTCCGCCGCGGTCGAGGTCAAGGGCATGGAGGCGGTCCGCAGCGATTTCACTCCCCTGGCGCGGGGCTTTCAGGTCAAGCTCCTCGGCCTGGTCTTCTCGGGGGCCGGCGAGGACGCGTTGCGCGAATTCTGCGGCGCGGAGGCCTCGGCCCTGCGCCGCGGCGAGCGGGACACGGAACTCGTGTACCGCAAGAACCTCCGGCGCCTCGCCGACGACTATTCCTCTGAGACGCCCCAGGTGAGGGCGGCCAGGCTCATGGGCTGGACATCCCGCAGGGGGAGGATAGCCTACGTCATGACTGGCGCGGGGGCCGAGCCGATGGATGCGAGGAGCGGGGCGACGCTCGATTACGATCATTATATAGAACATCAGCTCCTTCCGATCGCCTCGTCGATCGCCGACGCCATCGGCCTCGACGCGCGGGCATGGCTCGAGGCGGGCTCGCAAATCGAGCTCGACTTCGGGTAGATCCGGGATCTTCCCGGCCGCGACGAAAGGAATTTGTAATAGACAGTCGAATTGCCATTTCGATATACTCCACTCATTAGATGCAAGGGACCGCGTTGCGTCGGCACGACCAAGGGGCGATTTCGATTTCGGCTCCGCATGGAGCTTAAGATGATGCGGCGTAGCCCTCTTCCTGGATCGCCAAGGAGCCCTACCCCCATCCTGCCGATGAGCTTTCAGTTTCTGCCTAGGACGCCCGGGGAGGGTGGTTTATGTCGCTTACTCGAATCGCGCTGATCGCCGCTCTTCTCGTTCCAGTCGCGGGGCTATGGCCGCAGGGCGCCGCGGTCGCGCCCCAACCGATCCAAATGAATCAGGCAGGGACCCCGGGCGCCGGGGCCGCGAGTCAGAAGGTGCTTACCCTGGACCAGTGCCTGCAAGCCGCCCTGTCGAACAGCGACAGCGCGGCGATCCTCCAGAAGAACCTCGCCATCAGCCAGGCCCAATACAAGCAGACGGTGGCGAAGAACGCGGTGTCGTTGAACGCCGGGGTCGGAGGCGGGGCGACCGGCGGGTTCGGCAACGCGGCGATTCTCTCCGGCAGCAGCGCGACGACGATCGGGACCTCCGTTGATTATACTACAGCCATCCCCTTTAATTATTCGGGTTCGGTTTCCCTGAATGGACCCCAAACCAGCCTAAGCCTGGCAGGGGGCGGTTCATTTTCGAATGTCGAGGGAACCAACGTAAATGCGAGCAGTTTCGGCCTCGCTCTAAGCCAGACCCTTTGGGACGGCTATCCGGGCGGGATCGCGAAGGCGAATGTCCAGCAAGGACTCCTCAACCTACAATCCGCAGAGCTCGCGTCGGGCGCGAACGAATTGACCCTCGCCTACCAGATCAAGCAAGCCTACTACGCGATGCTGAGCGCCCAACGCAATGTCGACGTGTATAGGCAGAACCTCGAGTTCCAAAACTCGGCTCTGAAGCAAGAACAAGCGCTTTACGATCTGCATCAAGCGGCGGACGTCGACCTCCAGACCGCGCAAATAAACGTAAAGAGCGCCGAAGTCGATCAGGAGGCGGGCCAGATCGCCTTGGTCTCGGCGAGGAAGGCGCTGGCTGATCTCGTGGGATTGCCCGCCGGCGAAGATTTCACCGTGGCCGAGACCCCCGATCCCCGCGTATCCGTCCAAAGCCTCGACGAGGCGATTGCGACAGCCCTCGACAAGCGCGTCGAGCTCAAGCAGCTCGAGGTCAGCCGCAGGGTCGCGACGGTTCAACTCGGTCTCATAAAGGCTCAGACCTCGCCGACGGTAAGCCTTACCGGCGGAAGTTACTGGCTCAATCAGCTGAACGTTCCCGGCATCGGCCCGAACCCGAACGCAGTAACGATAAGCCTGGGCGGCAAGATAGGCCTGCCCATCCTGGACTCCGGTTCGGCGGCGTACCAGGAAGAGGCCAATCGCTATCAGGAGAACGTGTACGACCTGCAGGACGATCAATTGCACCGAAGCATCACCTTGGCGGTTGAAAACGACTATAAATCGGTCCAACTGCAGACGGAGAGGCTCGAGCTGGCAAGGCTGACGGCGGAGAACAGCAAGGGACAATACGATCTCAAGAACGTGCAGCGTCAGTACGGCACGGCGACGAACCAGGATGTCCTCGCGGCTGCCCTCGCCATGGTAAACGCCAATACCTCGCTGGCGACGGCGAGGAACGCCCTCGAGCTCGCCATTCTCCAGCTTCAGAACGACATAGGCTTGTAGGAGATCAGGATATGAATCAATTACGACCGCTAGCGTATCGCTCCCTCCCGACCATCCTGGGCGCCGCCTTCCTGGTCCTCGCCGGTTGCGGCGCGGGACAGGGAAGCGCCTCCTCGGGGGGACGGCCCGGGGGAGCGGGGCAGGGGGCCGCCGGCGGCCCGCGCGGCGCCGCCATACAGGTCATGGCGCAGATTGTGCCAGAGGGACAGCTGACGGTAGTAAGCGAGACTTCGGGTACCGTCAATCCGGTTACGCAAAGTAACGTGGCGGCGCAGATCGCCGGCACGGTGGCCAAGGTGAACCATCTGGCGGGGGACTGGGTCAAGGCCGGCGAGACGGTCATTCAACTCGACGACTCGCAGCTCCAGCTCACGGTCAAGACCGCCGGCTCCACTCTTGACAACGCCAAGATCACCCTCTCGACGGCCGAGGACACGACCCGCCAAGCCAACCCCATGCTCGCGCTCCAGGTCCAGTCCGACGAGGCGGCGCTCGCGGCCGCCCAGAAGAACTACGACTCGGCTCAGGCCCTCTTCAAGGCCGGCGGGGCCACTTCCTCTCAGGTGGATAGCGCCCAGAGCCAGCTCCAGTCGGCCCAGGCCAACCTCGCGACCGCGAAGACCAACCTCGATCAGAACCAGAAGGCGGATGTGCAGACCCTCGCCCAGCTCAGGATAGCGGTGGAACAGGCGGATAACCAGCTCAAGCAGGCCCAGCTGAACTTGCAGTACGCCGCGGTCAAGGCGCCTTTCTCGGGGCAGATTTCGGTCATCAACATGACCCCCGGCGAGTACGTCAGCGTGAGCACGACGGCCTTCGTCCTCGTCAGCGCCGATAAGGAAGTGGACTTCAACGTTCCGCCGACCGACGCCACCCACCTTTCGGTCGGCAGCAAGCTGAGCTTCGCCTACGACGGCAAGATCTTTCAAATCGCCGTCCGTCAGCTGCCGTCGGCTCCGGTGAACGGGATGGTGCCCATGGTGGCCTCGGTCCCCACGGCCTTCCCCATCGCCTACGGCGCGGTAGGAACCGTAGGCTACACGCTCAACCTGGCGCAGGGAATCCTCATCCCGATCGCGACCCTTCAGACGACCGAGGACAAGAACTACGTCTTCGTCATCAAGGACGGGAAGGCCCTGATGCAGACCATCACGATCGTAGCGGAAAGCGGAGTGAACGCCGCCGTTTCGGGCATCGACCCCAATGCCCAGGTCATAGTAAGTCCGCCGCCGGGCCTCCTGAGCGGCTCCGTCGTCCAGGTAGTCCAGGCCGAAGGATCGACCGGGGCTCCGGGCGCTTCGGCTCAGCCTATAAGTAACGCAGCCCCGGGGCCCGGCGGCCAGGCAGGACGGCCATGAGCGCGCTACGCGACTTCGAGGCGAAGATATTCAACAAGATCAACCCTGCGATAAAGTTCTCGGTGACGCGCTACGTCCTGGCCGTAGGCGTCTTCGTCGCCATCGTGGTATTCGGCATCTCTTCGGCGCTCGGCCTGGGCATCGATCAGCTTCCCACGATCAACATTCCCGTCGTCATAGTAACCACGCTTTATCCGGGAGCGACGCCTTCGGTCATCGACCAGCAAATCACCCAAGTCCTCGAGAACACCGTCTCGACCATAAGCGGCATCACCGACATCAACTCCTCGAGCCAAACCGGCTCGAGCATCGTCAGCGTCATGTTCGATCAGAGCACGGACAAGAACTCCGATGCCAATCAGGTGGCCTCGCAGGTATCGGCGGCGATCAAGCAGCTTCCGCCCGGCGTCAACGCGCCGACGGTCAAGACCTTCGACCCCAACTCCGCGGCCGTCGTACAGCTGGGCCTAACCGCCACTGGCGTCGGGCTCGACGTAGTGTCCGATTACGTGACGAACGACCTCCTGCCCAACCTCGAGCGCATCGAAGGCGTCGCCAATATCACCACGGACGGCGCCCCCACGCGGGAGTTCCAGGTACTTCTCAATCCGAACAAGCTGCGGGCTTACAACCTGACCCCGCAGCAGGTCGCCTCGGCGATAACGAACTCGGCCATCAATACCTCGATCGGGACCATCAACCATCAGCGCAACGTGCTCACCTTCTCTACCGTCGACATCCCTACGGACCCGGTCTCTATCTCGAAGCTTCTCGTGGACTCGACCCGCGGAGTCAGCGTGGGCGACGTGGCGAGCATTCGCAATACCGCCTCCGTCGACAGCTACGCGCGGGTCAATGGGACCCCCATGGTCCTCGTCGACGTCCAGAAGACCACGGACTCGAATACCGTCGCGGTAGTCCACGACGTCGAGAAGCTCATGGCGAAGACGAGGCTTCCCACCGGCTACTCTTACGTCGTCAGCTACGATTCTACCGGCCCGATCTCGGCCTCGATCAACAATACCTATAGCGAGCTCCTCATAACGAGCCTCGTGGTGGCGATAATCGTCCTGCTGTTCCTCGGCAAGCTCAACACGGCCCTGTCCGTCATCCTGGCCATCCCCATCGCCCTCTCCGCCTCGCCCATCCTGTACAAGCTCTGCGGCTTCAACTTCAACCTCGTTTCCCTCCTCGCGCTGGTCAGCGCGATCGGAATCGTGGTCGACGACTCGATCGTGGTCTCGGAGAACGTGGAGCGCTACAGGGTGATGGGCTTTTCGCTCAAGGAGTCGGTCCTCAAGGGCGCGAGCGAGGTTTTCAGCGCCGTAATCGCCGCCTCGCTCTCCCTCCTCTCAGTTCTCATTCCGGTAAGCTTCATAGGCGGTTTCGTCGGCCGCTACATACAGCAATTCTCCCTCGGCCTGGCGGCGGCAGTAGCCTTCTCGCTTTTCGAGGCACTCCTCTTCCTTACCGTGCGGCTGGCCTACACCCCCGAGGCGAAGGTATTCGACTGGAAGGACTTCGCCGAGAGCTTCGGCATGCTGAGGAAGTCCATGGACTGGGGCTTCCGAAATTGGAGAAAGGGATTCTTCATCGTCCTCGGGCTCGGCGTCGCCGCGGCGCTGGCTTTCACCCACCATCTCCTCTTCCTGCCAGCGATGATCCTCTACCCGGCGGCCCTCGGCATAGTGTACTACCTTGGGCGGATATTCCTTACGTTCTTCCAGGCCCTCACGATGACCCTCCACAACTTGACCGAGAGATTGATCGACTGGGTCAGGGACGCATATGCCCGCGCCCTCGTGGGCGTCGTCAAGCGGAGCGTTTGGATTCTCGTAACCGCCGCCGTCTTCCTCGTCGTCACGGTCGTCCTCGTAGCCCCGCATATCCCCTTCAACTTCGTTCCGCAGGCCGACAACGGCTTCATGTCGATCAATTTATCCCTGCCCGTGGGTACGCCGATCGACGTCACGAACGAAATGACGGGGAGACTCGAGGCCTATGTCCAGCGGCAGCCCGAGGTGCGCACCGTCCAGACGGTCGTGGCAAGCACTAACTTCTTCACCGGCTCGAGATTCACTTACCGCTCGTCGATGACCTTGACCCTCGGGTCGGTCCGCAAGCGCCAGAACATCTTCGTCCTCATTCCCCTCTACCGCCAGAATCTCCTCAGCATAATCCATAGCCAGTTCCCCTCGGGCCGCGTCTTCGTGAGCGCCGGCGGCGGTTTCGGGGGCTCGAGCTCGCTCCAAGTCAATATCACCTCGGCGAGCTTCGATCTCCTCAGGCAGCGCGACGCGTCCATAATTCAGGCCATTCAGGCAGATCGCTGGGTCTCGGACGTCTCGTCGAGCCTTTCCGACACTACGCTCGAGAACGATTTCTATCCGAGCCCGACCCAGCTTCAGGGGACGGGACTGACTCCCGCCTCGATAGGCTCCGCGCTGCAGATAGCGACATCGGGGATCCAGGCTTCGAGCGTGCAGATCGGCGGAGACAGCTACCCCATCGAAGTCATGGTCGATCCGGTCTATCTGGCGGACGGCCAATCCCTGCTTAATCTACCGATATACTCTCCCGTGCTCCAGTCCAATCTCCAGGTAGGGCAGGTGGGCAGTTTCTCCCTGACCCAGGCCCCCACGAGCATGACCCGCTATAACCGCATCTACTACGCCCAGTACACGATCAACATGAAGCCCAACGCCCCGCCTCCTCTATCGGTGCAGGATGAACTCGGACAGGAGCTCGAGAGCAAGCACGTGCTTACCGGCGACCTCCAGATCACGTCAAATAGCAGCGTCGGCATGGCGGCCCTCGCCAAGCAGCTCCAGACCCAGGCGCCCCTGACCTTCCTCCTGGCACTCTTCCTCGCCTACCTCGTCATGGGCGCCCAGTTCAACTCCTGGCGCTACCCGATCTACCTGCTTCTTCCCGTGCCTCTCGCCCTCGTGGGAGCCCTGTTCGTGGTCTTCATCAAGGGCAGCGGGCTCGACATCTTCGGCCTCCTCGGCATGCTCATGCTCATAGGCTTGTCGGCCAAGAACGCCATCCTCTACCTCGATTTCGTCGTGGAGCGCATCGGCAAGATGCCCTTCGTGGACGCCCTGGTAGAGGCCGGAAGACTCAGGTTCCGGCCGATAGTCATGACCACCCTAACCGTGCTCGTGACCAGCTTCCCCCTCATCTTCGGGGGCGGCCAGGGCTCGGAGTTCGGCCAGGGGCTCGGCATAGTAACCTTCGGAGGCATCCTCTTCTCCGCCGTCCTCACCTTCTTCGTGGTGCCAGCGGCTTTCTATACCTTCGAGAAGAATAGGCAGAACGTGTCCTTCAATACCGCCAAGGCCGAGATCGACGAGGCCTGCGCCGAGCTGGAGGAGGGTATCATGCCCGATGCCTGCGAGCCCGAGGAGACGCCGGCGGTAGCCGATGTCGCGACCGGAACGCTGGAAGCGAGGGCCGGCCTCGTGGAGGAACCTCTAGCCGCGGCGAAATCCAGGAAACGCGCGAGGAAATCGGGAGTCGAGAGCGCCGAGAGGAGCGCCGACGGCGAGGAGTACGAGATTTAGGGGAAGGCGACGGATTTGACGCCTCGGCTTCGCCGCGCGTCGTCTATCGTTCAGGTACCGGATACCGCCTTCGTTGGCACGAAGCTGACGCGGCAGGATAGGCCATGCCCCGAGCTGAGCTTCAAGCTGCCTTTCATCTGCTCTTCCACGAGGTCCTGGATGAGCTGGAGCCCGAAGCCGTCCCTCCCGCCGAACTCGACGGCATCGGGAAGGCCGATGCCGTCGTCCGAGACCTCGAGCTCGATGCCTCCCTCGGAGCTCCCCCTCAAGTCGACCGCGACCTCCCCGACCGCCCCTCGCGGGAAGGCGTGCCGGTACGCGTTGGCGAGGAGCTCGTGCAGGACGAGACCGAAGGGCATGGCGACGTCTACCGGCACGGTTATGCTGTCCGCCCTGCATTTTACGGAGATCCTGTCGCGCGGGAAGGCGTCGTCGCTGGTCAGGAGGCCGATGAGGTCTTCCGTATAGTCCTTGAGATCGATGCGCGAGAGGTCGAGCGACTCGTAGAGCTCCTCGTGCACGAGGGACATGGATAGGATGCGGTCGCTCGTCCTGCGGAGGGCTTCGCCGACGCGCTCGTCGTGGGCGGCCCTTTCCTCGAAGGCCAAGATGGCCATGATTATCTGCATGTTGTTCCGGGTGCGGTGGAAGAGCTCGCGCAGCAGGGCTTCCTTGTCCTCGAGCGAGCGCCTGATCCTCTCCTTGTCCAGCACGCGCTCCGTGATGTCGAGGCAGTGGCCGATATAGCCGAGGAACTCGCCCTCCGAGCCGTAGCGGGGGCATCCGTCGTCCTGTATCCAGCGATAGGCTCCGTCGCGCCGCCTGAGCCGATACTCCATGCTGAATTTCTGCCGCCGATCGAAGGCCGACTCGTAGGCGGCGACGCAGCGCTCGAGGTCCTCGGGGTGCACGCCCCGCGTCCAGCCGTTCCCTCGCTCCTCGTCGAGCCCGCGGCCGGTGAACTCGAGCCAGGGCTCGTTGAACCAGGTCAGGAGCTTGTCGACGCCCGAGGTCCAGATGAGGGCCTGCCCCGAATCGGCGAGAGTCCTGTACCGATGCTCGCTCTCCCGCAGCTCGCGCGCCGAGGCCTCGCTTTCCCGAGCCGCCCGCGCATGCTCCAGCGCCTCGCGCGCGGCGAAGGGGAGGCGGCTCATGCTGCCCTTGAGGACGTAATCGGTGGCGCCCGACTTGAGGCAGAGGACGGCCGTCTCCTCGTTCTTGGACCCGGTCAGGATGATGAAGGGGATCGAGGGATCCCGTTCGAGGCTGAGCTTCAGGGCCTTCATCCCGTCGAACTCGGGCATCGAGTAATCCGAGATGATGAGATCGGGATGGAAATTCTCGAGGGCCTCGAGGAAATCCCCGCGAGTCTCCACTCGCAGCGAAGCGAAGGCCAGCCCCGCCTTCCGAAGCTCTCGCGTCGCCATCTCCGCGTCCTCGGGTATGTCCTCGACGAAGAGTATGCTTATCTCGGGCTTAGGCTCCACGAATGACTCCGGTCGGTCAGGCTGATGGCAGGCGATTGAGCAGGAGCCAATAAAGGCCCACTTCCCGCATGGCCTCGCCGAACTTGTCGAAATCCACCGGCTTGACGAGGTAGCTGTTCGCGCCGAGCCGGTAGCTCTGGAGGAGGTCCCTCTCCTCGCTCGAGGAGGTGAGGATGACGACGGGGATGACCTTCAGCTCGGGATCGTCCTTGACGGCCTTGAGCACCTCGAGCCCGCCTATCCTGGGGAGCTTCAGGTCCAGGAGGACGAGCTTGGGCTTCGGGCTGCCGTCCCTGCCCGCGTAGGCCCCCTCGGCGCGCAGGAAATCGAGGGCTTCCTTGCCGTCGCGCACGTGGACGATCCTGTTCGCTATCTTGTGCTTGGTCAGGGCGCGGAGCGCTATCTCAGCGTCGTCGGGATTGTCCTCTACCAGGAGGATCTCTATTTCGTCGGCCTCGCTCATGCCTCATCCTCCTTATCGGGCAGGGAGAAGTAGAAAGTCGCTCCCTTGCCGGGCCTGCCCTCGGCCCGGACCTTTCCGTCGTGCCGGGCCACGATGCGCTGGACGAGGGCAAGGCCTATTCCGTTGCCGGCGAACTCCTCGGTCTTGTGGAGGCGCTGGAATGGAGTGAAGAGCTTGTCGGCGTATTCCGGCTCGAAGCCCGCCCCCTCGTCCCGGACATAGTAGACCAGATCGCCGCCGTCCGTGTAGCCGCCGATCTCGATCCGCTTCACCGGGGATTTCATCGAGTACTTGAAGGCATTGGAGATCAGGTTGACCCAGACCTGACGCAGGAGAGAGGGATCGCCCCAGGCGTCGGGAAGCGAGCGCAGGTCCATCTCGAAGGCGCCCGCATCGGGAGGCGCGGCCTCGGAAAGCGCGGAGGCCACGAGGGCCGTCATGTCCACCCGAGAGGACCTGATCTCGGTCCGAGAGACTTTCGACAGGCTGAGGAGGTCGGTGATGAGCTGTCCCATGCGCTGGGAGTTCTTCCTGATCACGCCGAGGAGACGCCTGCCCTCGGAGTCCAGGCTCGCCGAATAATCCTCCAGGAGAAAGCTGGAGAAGCCGTCGATCGCGCGGAGCGGGGCGCGGAGGTCGTGGGACACGGAATAGGTGAAGGCCTCCATCTCGCGATTGGCGTCCTCCAGTTGGGCGGTGCGCTCGGCGACGCGAAGCTCGAGGTCTTCCTTCGCGCGCCGGGTCTCGTCTTCGGCCGTCTTCATGCCGCTGATGTCCTGTCCCTGGGCTATCGTCGCCACCAGTCTCTTGCCGTCGGCCGATAGGACCGTAGCCGAGTTCCAAAGGACCGTATGCACCGAGCCGTCGACGTTTCGTATGTCGATCTCGACCGCGTCCCAGCGCTCTCCCATCCCGGTCGATTTGATCAGCCGCAGGGAGCTCTCGGCCTGGTCGGGGGGGAAGAGCATATCCGGGGGCCCGCCCAGGACCCGCGAGGCGTCCAGGCCGGTCAGGGACTCGAAGGCGTGGTTGAAGCGGGTTATCCTGAAATCGGGGTCCCATACGATGATCGGCGCGTTCGCGTATTTAATGAGGTTTTCGAGGAAGTCGGTAGTCTCCCGCAGGGCCTCGGCGGACTCGTACTTCTCGCGGTAGTAGCGCAGCTTCTGGCTCCTCCAGGATATCGCGATCGCGGCGGCCTCCCCCAGCGCGAGGGCTCCGATGAGTATGATCAGCATCCACAGGCGTTCGCCCAGGGCGGCGAAAGCCTCGGAGGCGTCGATCTTGGCCACTACGAACCAGGGCGAGTCCGGCACGGGGCGCAGCGAGGCCACGACCTCGACTCCTCGGTAATCCTTCGCCCTTATGATCCCTTCCTCGCCGAGGACCGCTCTCACGGCGGGCAGGTCCCTGTCGACCATCGGATCGCGCAGCCTGAGCGCGGTACCGCCTCGGAACCTGAGCTCGTTGAGGAAGAGCACCGAATCCCCGTCCCTGCGCACCAGGAGGGTCTCCGCGGTCTCGCTCGGGACGGGCCATTCCTGGATGAAGGGGTAGATGTAGGTCGTCGGGTCGATGCGAAGGATCACGGCTCCCGCGGGGCGATCCTTCCGACCATCGCCCGGCAGGGGAATGACCAAGCCGAGATAGACCTTGCCGTCGGTCTCGTCCCGGTAGAAATCCTGGAAGACGGTGCGGCCCGAGTCCATGCTCGCCGCGACGGCCCGCGCGACCGGGACGGGAAGCGGCCCGGCTCCATCGGGCTTCGAAATGTAAATCGCGCCTTCGGCGTCGACCAGGGTCGCCCTGTCGTACTGATATTGGTCGGCGTATTTATCCAGCCCGGATTCGAGGAGGGCTTCGGCTTCGAGGTCGCGCGGATTTCGAAAGAATCGCTGGGCGGCGCCGGATAAAGTCAATCTCTCGGAAAGCATGTCCGCATCGCTCAACCTCTCTTTCCTGTATTGGACGAGCTCTTCCACTTTAAGCTTCGAGACGGCGGTCAGCTGGCCTTCGATCCCGGCGCGGACTCCGGCGGCGTATTCCAGGTAGTTCAGGTAGCCGGCGGTGACTACGCCGACGGTGAATAGCACGAAGCTGGGGATCAGGTAGCTCCCCCGCGCCGAGGTCGCGGGCTCCGCCGCTCCGGCGGCGTCCTCGTACCGCTCCGAGCCCGAGACGGCCAGGGCGACCCCGATCGCCGTGAAGGCGAGAATGGTGGAAAGGGCGGGCGGGACCTGGCCGCTGCCATAGAGCAAGGGCTTCTCGAAGAAATAGCCGAGAAGGAAGACGAGGCAGACGGACAGGAGCAGGTAGGCCGCTATGAGGGCCGACGCGACGCGGCGGAGGGAAGGCGCCGAACGCGGCTCGGCGAGGAGGTAGGAGGAGGCGGCGACCAGGAAGCAGAAGGATGTCACCGGCGAGATTCGGCCGAGGGTCATGCCCGGGAAGCCCCGGCTGAAGCGCAGGCCGAGGGATTCCACGCCTGAATGCAGCCCGAGGAGCGATGAGCAGAGCAGGATGAGGGCGAGAGCCGAGGTCGCGAGAATGCCCGTTCGAGCGGCGCCCAGGACGCGCGACGAGGGGGATCCCGCGGCGCGAATCAGGATGGCCGATCCGCTGATCGCGAACAGGAGGGCGGCGCTCGGAGCCATCGGGATCTTACCGTCTCCCAAGGACGCCAGGAAGGGCGCGTCCGTCGCCCAGCCAATGAGGGCCAGGAGGCCGAAGGCCAGGGCGATCGCGCCTCCCGAAGCCGCGACCGCGCCCGGAATCGAGTTAGGCGTCGGGCGAATCATTTTTTCCGGCTCCGGCCGTTCTTTCTTCAAATCGCGCTCTCCGTGCCCGGTAAGGCGAATTCGGGCTTCAAGTTTAAGTATGTCCATTTCGAGCGATAGTACAAACTGTAGGAATCGCCCTATTGTGGGGACGCTGAGCCGGGCATTCGCATATCGAGGCCGAGAACGGAATCGACTTTCTCAAGGCGATAGCCGGCGATGCCGATATTAAAGGGCGGTCATGACTTATCGGCTCCGGCGAGCCGAGAGCCCTGTCCGGGTATCGTCGGGGCTTATAGGATAGGCATTCACGGAGGCGTCATGATGAGAAAGGCCCTGTTCGCCCTCGCCATAGTATTCCTGGTCTCCATGGCTTCGGCCTACGCGCAGACCGCGAATGCGGATGACGCCCTCCTCAAGAAGAATAAGACCCAGCCGAGCGTCCAACCCGCGGTCGCGCCCGCCGCCCGCCCGCCCGCTGGCGCTCCCGCCGTCCATCCCGCCGTCGGCGCGAGCGTCAAGCCGATCGCCAAGCGCCCCGCGCCGAGCCCGTCGCCCATCGCCCAAAAAAGTCCCAGGCCCGGCGAAGACAACTCAGCGCAACAGCCTAAGTTCGGCAATGCGCCGGTCAGGACGCCTCCTGTCGGAGCCGCGCGGACGCCTCCTCCCTCCGGCGCGAGGGTTCGCGTTCCCGGTTCGACGAGGGGAAGCCGCCCAACGATGGCCGCGGACAGGGGCAGGACCCGGCCCGTCAGGCCGAATCGGATCGGGAGGGCGCCGTCGGCGATGGACCCCAACGACCCGCTGACTAAATTATACGAAGCCCGAAGGCTCTTGAATCAGCTCTCCGCGACCGATCCGATCGATACCCGCAAAGAAGCCTACGTGGAGGCGAGACAGCTGGTAAGCCAGGCTATCAGGACGATCAACGCCGCGCGGAGCGGTCCATAGCGGCTCCCTTATTGACCATGCTCGCCACGTAGCCGGCGCCGAAGCCGTTGTCGATGTTGACGACGGACACCCCCGCGGCGCAGCTGTTGAGCATGGTCAGGAGCGCCGAGATCCCGCCGAAGCTCGCTCCGTAGCCTACGCTCGTCGGGACCGCGATCACCGGTACCGCGACGAGGCCGCCGAGGACGCTCGCGAGGGCCCCCTCCATTCCCGCCACCGCGACTATCGCGGCCGCGCCCCGGATGGCATCGAGTCTCGCGAAAAGCCTATGGATGCCGGCGACCCCGACGTCGTAGATCCGCTCGACCCTGTTGCCGAAGAATTCGGCCGTGACCGCGGCCTCCTCCGCCACAGAGATGTCGGACGTGCCCGCGGAGACGACCGCGATGTACGAGGCCGCGGGGGAAGGCTTCGGGCCGCGGCAGGCCGCGATGGTTCGCGACAGCGGATCGTAGGCGAGGTCGGGGGACAGGGGTCGCACGGCCTCGAAGTGCTCCGCGCGGGCTCGAGTCGCCAGCAGGGACGATCCGCGGCCGAGGATCTCGGCGACGATGGCCGCGAGCTGCTCGGGACTCTTGCCTTCGGCGTAGATCACCTCGGGATAGCCCTGCCTGAGTTGGCGCTGCGAATCGAGGACCGCGAAGCCCAGGTCCTTGGAGGGGAAGCCCGCGAGCTCGTCGAGCGCCGAGTCGAGGTCGATAATGCCCGCCTTGTAGCGTTCGAGTATCGTCGCGAGTCCTCCGGGCGTCATTCGAAAGTTCCCCGACGGGATCGGATCTCGAGGGCGACGCGCTCCTGGACTTCGCGGAGCGAGAGGCCGCGCTCCATGGCGATGCGCCTCAGGTCCTCGAACTCCGGCTTGGACTTGAACGGCTTTCCGCCCAGCAGGGCCGTCTTGACCCGCAGCGAGCCCAGGCTGGTATCCACGGTCTCGACGAGTCGCTCAAGCGCGTACTTGTCGATCGAGCGGCGCCTGAAGCCGAAGGTGGAAGTCTCGGCAACGATGAGGCCGGCGATCCGCGCCTCCGCTTCCGGCGGGCAGAGGACCGAGAGGGCGACGGCCGGACGCGATTTCTTCATCACGATGGGCGTGAGCCATACGTCGTCCGCGCCGGCGCCGAGGAGCTTTTCGAAGAGGTAGCCGTGGAGCTCGGGGCTCATGTCGTCGATATTGCACTCGATGACGACTCCGAGGACGGGAGCCGGCAGTCCGGCTTCGGCCACCGCCGCCCCGACGGCCGCCCGCTCGCCCGTGAAGAGCCTGAGGAGATTCGGTATTTCGGTGTCGCGATGCCCCACGCCGTAGGCCGTCCTCGAGATGGCGAAGCGCTTGTCGTCCGTGAACTCGTCGACGCAGGCGGCGAGGATGGCGGCGCCCGTAGGCGTCGTCGTCTCGAAGGGAACGGCCCCGCTCTTCACCGGAACGCCCGCGAGGAGCTCGACTACGGCGGGGGCCGGTACGGGAATGAGGCCGTGCTGGCATTTCACGAAGCCCCCGCCGAGCTCGACGCGGGAGCAGAGCACGCGATCGGGGGCGAGGTACTCGATGCCGATCGCGGACCCGACGATGTCCACGATGGAGTCGACGGCGCCGACCTCGTGGAAGGCCACGTCCTCCGGCTTCGCGCCGTGCACCTTCCCCTCGGCCTCGGCGAGCTTCCCGAAGATGGAGAGGGCGAGATCCTTCGTTCCTGCGGGGAGGCCGCAGCCCTCGATCATCGACCTGATGTCGCGGTACGCACGATGGCTGTGGGCCTCGGGCCTCGGCCCCATCGCGTGCGATCCCGCCGGTATCGGGACGGGCAGGATGTCGACGTCGGCCCTCGTTCCCCGTATCCCCATCTTCGAGCCCGGCGAGAAGCGCAGCCTCCAGCCGGCCAGGCCGAGCTTCGCGAGCTCGGAGTCGAGATGCTCGCGGGGCACGCCGAGATCGACGAGGGCGGCCAGGGTCATGTCGCCCGATATTCCCGAGAAGCAATCGAAGTATAGTACCTTCTCCGTCGCGTTCACGGCTCCGCTCCTTTCCCGATGTCTGCCTTATTGAGGTTCCCGCGGCGATAGCCCGCGAGATCCACGCTGGAATAAAGGAAGCCGAAGGATTCGAAGGCCGCGGCCATGGCGTCGAGCCTTTCCTCCGAGAACAGCTTCGGCCTCTCCGCCGGGTCGACCTCGATGCGCGCGAGGTCTCCGTGGCTGCGGACGCGGAACTGCCGGAAGCCCAGGGAGCGCAGGTACTCCTCGGCCCTCTCGACTCGATCGAGCTTGGCGGCGTCGATGCGCTCGCCGTAGGGTATGCGGGAGGCCAGGCAGGCGAAGGCCGGCTTGTCGGAGGTCGGCAGGCCGATGCGACGGGAAAGCTCGCGTATGTCCTCCTTCGTCAGGCCCGCCTCGCGCAGGGGGCTCGCGACCCCGAGCTCCGCGATGGCTCGCATCCCCGGCCTGTAATCGTCCTCGTCGTCGACGTTGGTGCCGTCGAGCACGATCTCGACGCCCAGCTCGCGCGCCGCGCCGGCGATCGACCCGAACTCGCGCCTCTTGCAATGATAGCAGCGATCCTTCGGATTGGAGGCGACGGCCTCCTCGATCTCCGCGGCCTCGACGAGGACGTGGCGGATCCCGACCAGGGCGGCGACTTTCCGAGCGTCGGCCAGCTCGCTCCGCGGCAGCATGGGCGAGACTATCGTGACGGCCAGTGCCCCGGCGCCGAGCTCCTCGCGGGCCGCCGCGCAGAGGAAGGAGCTGTCCACTCCGCCCGAGAAGGCCACCGCCGCCTTCCCGTAGCTCCTCAGGATCTCCCCCAGCCGCTCGCGCTTCGCTTCGATCGTCATGCTTCCCGCCTTCAAACGATATTCATGGCCTCGAGGAAGGCCCTGTCGCCTATGACCTCGTCGTAGGGCCCGTCGCGGGCGACGCGGCCGTCGCGCGACAGCGCCACGGCGCGCCTGAAGATCCCCCCGACGTACTCGAAGTCGTGCGTCGCGCAGACTATCGTCTTGCCCGCCGCGTTGAGCGACCGCAAGAGGGAGCTCAGGCCGCGCTTCGTCCTCGGGTCGAGGCCGCCCATGGGCTCGTCGAGGCAGAGGAGGTCGGGATTGAGGGCGAGGACGCTCGCGAGGGCCACCTTGCGCTTCTCGCCGCCGCTCAGGTGGTAGGGGACTCGCGACTCGAGGCCGTCGAGGTCGAAGAGCCGGATGAGGCCCGAGACCCTCGTCCCTATCTCGGCCTCGCACAGCCCCATTTGGCGCGGCCCGAAGGCTATCTCCTCGAAGACCGACGCGCAGAAGAGCTGGGCGTCGGAATCCTGGAAAAGTAGTCCCACCCGCCGATGGAAGGCCTTGGCGGCGCGCTCGTCGGAGAGCCGGGCCGCCGTCATCGCCTCCCCGTCGAAGCGATAGGTCCCGGAGAACGAGGGAGCGAGGCCGGCGAGCGTCCGGAGCAGCGTGGATTTGCCCGAGCCGTTCGGCCCGATTATCGCGACGGAATCCCCTTCCTCGACGCTCAAGTCGACCCCGCGCAGGGCCGGAGCCTCGGGATAGGCGAAGCTGATGCCGCGGAGCTCGATCAACGGCTCGCTCCGAGGGCGAAAAAGGCGGCGAGGACGGCCAGCGCGGCGGCAGCGAGCGCCGAGTCGGCGAGCGCCGCGTCGCCTCGGCCGAAGCCTCGTCGGCGCGCGACGCGATAGCTGCCGGAAAAGCAGCGGCATCTCATCGCCTGGTACTGCGCCTCCGCGGCTTCCTTCGATTTCAGGAAGAGGGTTCCCGCTGAGCCTGCGAGCGTCGATATCTTGCGCGCGTCGCGGCCCACGGACCTAAGCTTCATCGCGTAGAGCGTGTCGAGCAAGAGGCCCCCGAGGAGGGAGATGTACTTGACCGTCAGGTCGAGGGTCATCACGAAGATGTCCGGCGCGCGCAGGGCCGAGAAAGCCGCCGTAGCGGAGGACCAGGGCGTCGTGGCCGAGAAAAGGGCCGCCGCGAGCGCCGCGAGCAGCACCTTCCCGCAGAGGATGGGCAGGTTGGAGTCGCGGCCCAGCAGGAATGCGGGCAGGAAGATCGCGAGCGCGAAGAGCCCGGCCGCGAGTACCCTGCGGAGGACGTGGGCTATGGTCTGGCCGCGGAGCAGGCAAAGGCAACCGAGCTCGAAGGCGGCCGCGGCCTCGAGGAAAAGGGCGCCGCGGGATAGCGAAACCAGGACGATGACGAGGAATGCGGAGAGGAGCTTCAGGGCCGGGGAGAGCCTTTCTCCGTCCTTCCCCGCTCCCGGCCGCTCCCTGAGCGCGGCTAGGACGCCGAGGATCGACAGGACGCTCTTCTCGAGATAGCGACCTCTGTCCGAGGGTGCTTCGTAGCGCTCTCGCGCGACGAGCCATGCCGGAACGCTTTGCCTGCCCAAGCCGCTAGGCCCCCGCCCCTGCCGCGTCGTTCTTCTTGCCCTTCCTGAGGAGGCCCAGGAGCTTATACGCGATGATGAAGACGGCGACGCCGAGCATGGCCGAAAGGACGTAGCCGATGATATCCGGAAGCCCCTTGAGCCCATAATTCGGAAACGGCGACGGGAGATGAAAGCCCTTCTCCATGCCGGCCGGGACGAAGCCGAGAGACCTGCCGCCGTTGACGATGCTCTTTATTTCATCGGGGCCCCACTCGCCCCAGGCGGGGCCGGCCGCGATCAGGCCGAGGGGCGAGGCCAGGATGAGCGCGACGACCAGGGCATAGAGAGGCTTCATCTTCACGGGAGAGCCGAGGTAGATACTGCCAGGAGAGGCTTTCGCGACGAAGGCGACAATCGCGACGGTGAAGGCCGCCTCGATGATGCCCGCCACCGCGAGATGCGGGATCAGCATGGCCGGGATCGACGCCGAGAGCGGATAGGGACAATAGAGAGGCAGGCCCGCCGCGTCCCTGGCGACGAGGGGCTGCAGGCCGAACTCGATCGCGGCGCAGAGGGCGGCGAAGTTAATCGCAAGATACGATGCGATCGCGAGGCCGATATACTCGCCCCTCTTGGACTTTGCCCTTTCCTTCACGAATTCGTAGATGAAATAACCCAAGAAAGGAATGACGAAAGCCATGTTGAAGCAGTTGGCGCCGAAGGACAGGATACCTCCGTCGCCGAAGACGAGGGCCTGGATGAGGAGGGCAGTACTGATCGATATGCAGGCGGCATAGGGCCCGACGAGGACGGCCAGGAGGGTGCCGCCGACCGCGTGCACGGTCGTTCCGCCCGGGACGGGCAGGTTGAGCATCATGATGAGGAAGGAGAAGGCCGCGCCGATGCCGAGGAGAGGTACCTTCTCCTTGGGCAGATCCTTGGCGGCCTTCTTGACGGAGAGGATCCAGGCCGGCGCGACCGCGACCGCCATGACTGCGCAGGTCGCGGGACCGAGGTAATTGTCGGGAATGTGCATACCCTCTCCTCGATGAAAGAAGGAGTTCGTCTCCTGAGACCTGGGCTATGTCGCGGGGAAGAAGTCATCGGCTGGATTCGTCCAGCGGCAGCGCCGACGCGCCGGGAGGCAGTCGGCGAGGCGCCGGTATTCATACCGGCAGGAGCAGTATACACGCCGGGAATTTCTCGAGTCAATCCGCCGCGACTCCGGGCCGTCGGGGAGGCGCTAGCGACCGCCATCAGGCAGCGCCTGCGTCAGGGCGGCCAGGGCCTCGTCGATAAGCTCGCCGAGACTCCGCTGGGCCAGCCCCATCACGGTGACGTGAGATTGCGCGAAGGGAATGAGTATCCGCCTCGCGCGGGACGCGAGGACGGCCTCGGCCATCGCCGGCGTCAATTCGCCCATCATCGCGTTAGGCAGGACGATTCCCAAGGGGCCGAGGATAAAGTCGGCTTCGGGGAGCGAGACGCGGAAAGCGTTCTCGCCGGACGCGCCTCGGGCCGCTCCCGCGTCGACCATTCGCTGGGCGGCGAAGGCGTTGGTGGCCAGGGCGAGGAGGCTTATGTCCGCCTTTATCTCTTTGCGTACGCGCGCGACGATCTGGGCGCCTATGCCCCCGCCCAGGCCGTCCACGACGAAGACTGTCTTCGGCATGTCTCATTTAATGCCGGGGAGGCCGGTCGAATCAAGTTCCCATGCGGCGCTGGAGGAAGTCCGCATTTACGAGCAGGGGCGCGCTATAATGGGAGGGGAAAGCCTCAAGCTTCTCATGATGATCGCCTTGAGCCGACGCAATCGCGCTGGTGAGCGGGAAGGATGAAAATGGGCATCCCTGAGAAAAACGCTATCCTCCTGGTGGAAGACGATTTCATGACTGCCCTGGCCGAGAGGAAGGGCCTCGAGGAACGCGGGTACCGGGTGCTGGCCGCGAGCTCCGGGGAGGAGGCGATGGAACGTTGCGAAGCCGATCCTTCGCTCGACCTGATCCTGATGGATATCGACCTGGGCGAGGGCATCGACGGCCCGGGCGCGGCCAGGGCGATACTGAAGAGGCGCGAAATCCCCATAATCTTCCTCTCCGCGCATTCGGAGCGGGAGGTCGTGGAGAGGACCGAGGCGATCACTTCCTATGGGTACATAGTCAAGAGCGCCGGCATCGCCGTCATCGACGCGTCGATAAAGACCGCGATCAAGCTCTACGAGGCCAGGAAAAGCCTCTGGATCGAGAAGGAGCTCCTGAGGACGACCCTCGACTCCATCGGGGACGCGGTGATGGCTACGGACGCCTCCGGGAAGGTCACGCGAATGAATCCCGTGGCTGAGCGCCTCACGGGTTGGCCGATCGGCCAGGCCGAGGGCAGGCCGATCGGCGAGGTATTCCGCATCGTCAACGCGATTACGAGGGAGCCGGTCGAGGACCCGGTGAAGAGGGTCCTCGAGCTCGGGGCCATCGTGGGTCTCGCTAACCACACGGTCCTCATTTCACGCTACGGCGCCGAGCATCAGATCGCGGATTCGGCGGCTCCCATCCGCGACGGGGACGGGGGCGCATCCGGGGTCATCCTGGTCTTCAGGGACGTGACTCGCGACTACGCGGTCCTCGATGCGCTCAGGAAGAGCGAGAAGCTCTATCGCTCCCTCTTCGAGAATATGCTGAACGGCGTCGCCTACTGCAGGATGCAGTACGACGAAGGAGGCAGGCCCGTCGATTTCACCTATCTCTCCGTAAATGCGGCGTTCGAGGCCCAGACCGGCCTCAAGAGCGTCGAAGGCAGGAGGGTGACCGAGGTCATACCGGGCATCCGCGAAAGCGACGACGCCCTCTTCGAGGTTTACGGACGCGTGGCGAGACTCGGAAAGCCCGAGCGCATAGAGTATTTCGTAGAGTCGCTCGGGATGTGGTTCGAGGTCTCCGTATACAGCCCGCAGCGGGAATACTTCATAGCCGTATTCGACGTGATCACCGAGCGCAAGAACGCCGACCTCAGATTGAGGGCGAGCGAAGAGCGCTTGAGGCTCGCCCTGGGGGCGGCCAAGGCGGGGACCTGGGAATGGGACCTGCGAACGGGAGAAAACGTCTGGTCGGACGAATTATGGCAGCTCTTCGGCCTTTCGCGGGATAGCGTTTCCCCGTCCTACGATTCATGGCTGGCGACCGTCGCCCCGAGCGACCGCGAGCGCATCGTCGCGGCGCTGGACGCGGCTGTCCGGGCCGGGACCGATATCGACATCGAATGGCGCGTCCGGGGCGCGGGCGGCGAGGATCGTTGGCTCATGTCGAGGGGCAAGCCGGAATTCGACGGATCGGGCCGGGCCTTGCGCTACCTCGGAGCGGTGATCGATATCTCCGACCGCAAGCGCACCGAGGAGAAGGTCGGGGAACTCCTCGACGAGAAGGAACTCATCCTCAAGGAAGTGCATCATCGCGTCAAGAACAACCTGAACACCATCTACAGTTTCCTGACTCTCCAAGCCGACTCGACGGGAGAGCCCTTCGCGAGAAGGGCCTTGATGGACGCGGGAAGCCGCGTGCAGAGCATGCTCCTGCTTTACGACAGGCTCTACCAGTCGGACAGCTTCGGCAGCATGCGAGTCGACTTGTACCTCTCTCCGCTGATCGACCAGATACTGGAGGTCTTCCCGAACCGGGAATCCGTGAGGGTCCTTAAGCGCATCGAGGCCTTTTCCCTGGACGCCAACAGACTGCAGCACCTCGGGGTGATAGTGAACGAGCTTCTGACCAATATCATGAAATACGCCTTCGTCGGTAAGGGCGAGGGCGAGATAATCGTCGAAGCGTCGTCGGTCGGGGGCCTGATCGCCGTCGCGATACGGGACGACGGCGACGGACTCCCCGAATCGATCGATTTCCGCCACTCGAACGGCTTCGGGCTGATGCTCGTCGAGGGACTGACGAAGCAGCTGAAAGGCAGCGTCCGCATCGATCGGCGCGGGGGGACCAGGATAGTCCTGGAATTCTGGAAGTAGGGCTCGCTAGTCCCGCTTCCCCGTCACCTTGATGATGTGGTAGCCGAACTGGGTCGAGACGACGTCGGAGACCGAGCCGACGCCCAGGCTCTTGCAGGCCGACTCGAAGCTCGGCACCATCTTTCCGGGCCCGAACCAGCCGAGGTCCCCCGATTGCGACTTCGAGGGACAGGTCGAGTGCTCGCGCGCGAGCGAGCCGAAATCGGCTCCCTGCTTTATCTTGATGAGGAGCTGCTGGGCTAATCCTCTATCCTTGACGAGAATGTGGCTGGCTTTCCATTCCATGATCGATCTCCCTTTATGACTCTAACCTCAGCCTGGGCAGCGTGAACAGGGGCTTGGTCCTGACCTTCACCTCGACGGAGAGCCCGGGGATGAGTCCGCTCCGATCGCCGTCGATGGAAATTCGTATCGGGACTCGCTGGGTCGTCTTGGTGAAATCGCCGATCGAGAAGGGCGGCGCGAGGATGCCAGCCCCGATCAGCTCGACCTTGCCGGAGAAGGCATGGCCCGGGAACGCGTCCACGTTGATCTCGACCGGGGCGCCGACCGCGATCCTGCCGATCTTGGTCTCCTCGAAGTTGGCGGTCACCCAGACCCTGTCCAGGTCGTTGACCGTGTAGATGGTCTGGCCCGGCTGGACGACGTCGCCCGGCATCATGGACTTCTTGTCGACGACTCCGGCGATGGGAGAGTCGATCTTCATATTGAGCATCTGGCTCTCGATGACGCCGAGCTGGGCATGCGCGGTGTCGACCTGGGCGAGGGCCAGGGCGTACTGGGCGTTGGCGGCGTCGAGGGCGTTCGAGGCGTGGTCGTTCTGCTCCTTCGTCGTCGCGCCGGTGCCGAACAGGGTGCGGGCCCTGGCGGCGTCGCTATCGGCGCGGTCCAGGTTGATCTTGGAGAGGGCGACGTTCTGGTTCGCGTAATTCAGCGAGGCCGTGGCCTGGGCCTCCTGGGCGCGGAGGTCGGTATCGTCGAGGACGACCAGGGGGGTCCCCACGGCCACCTTGTCGCCCTCGACGGCCAGGAGCTTCGAGATGCGCCCCAGGGTCTTGGCGCTGACGTCGACGTGGTCCCCGTCTATCGCGGCGTCGTCGGTGCCGACGTTGTTGACCGCGTCGACGAGCCAGCGGACGCCGAACACGAGGCCCCCGCCCACGAGCACGATGAGGATCAGGGTCCCGACGAGGACGGGGCCCTTCCTGGCCTTCTTCCCCGCTTCGTCCCCGCCTCCGGGCTTCTTCGCGCTCCCCTGCGGCTTTTCCCCCGGCCGCGCCATCGTCGTCCGCTTTCCGTCCGTAGTCGTAATCGTATCGCTCATCGCTACACCCCTTGCTCGTCTACGTAGGCGCCCGTGAACTGGCTGTTGTAGAGGTCGGCGTAGAAGCCCCCCTTCGCGAGCAGCTCCGAGTGCCGGCCCATCTCTATTATGCTCCCGTCCCTCATGACGAGGATCGATTCCGCGTCGCGTATGGTCGAGAGCCTGTGCGCTATGACGAAGCTCGTGCGGCCCCGCATGAGCGTCTTCATGGCATGCTGGATATGCACCTCGGTCCTTGTGTCCACGCTGCTCGTCGCCTCGTCCAGGATCAGGATGGAGGGATCGGAGAGTATGGCCCGGGCGATGGTGAGGAGCTGCTTCTCTCCCTGGGAGATGTTGGAGGCCTCCTCGTTGAGGGGAGTGTCGTAGCCCTCGGGAAGGGCGCGGATGAAGTGGTCCGCGTGCGCCGCCTTCGCCGCCTCGACGATCTCCCCTTCGGTCGCGCCCTCGCGGCCGTAGGCTATGTTCTCGCGTATCGTCCCGTTGAAGAGCCAGGTGTCTTGGAGGACCATGCCGAAGAGGGTGCGAAGCTCGCCGCGACGCATGTCGCGCGTATCGATCCCGTCGATCAGGATGGCGCCGCCCGAGATCTCGTAGAAGCGCATGAGGAGGTTGACCAGGGTGGTCTTGCCCGCCCCTGTCGGCCCGACGATGGCTATGGTTTGGCCGGGCTCGACTTTTATGTTCATGTCCTGCATGAGGATCGCGTCTTCCTTGTAGCCGAAGCGCACGTGGCGGAACTCGACGTGGCCCCTCGGCGCCTCGACGCCGACGGCGTCGGCCTTCTCGGGGATTTCCTCGGCCTCCTCGAGGACCTCGTTGACGCGCTCCGCCGAGGCGAGGGTGGACTGGAGGACGTTGGCGATGTTGGCGGTCTGGGCTATCGGCTGGGTGAACTGCCTCGAGTACTGGATGAAGGCCTGGATGTCGCCCAGCTTGAGCGCCTTCCTCGCCGTCATGATGCCGCCCACGACGCAGATGACGACATAGCCTATATTATTGATGAAATTCATCATCGGCATGATGACGCCCGAGATGAACTGGGCCTTCCAGGCGGCGTCGAAGAGCCTCGAGTTGATCTCCTTGAATTGGCGGACCGACTCCCCCTCGCGTCCGAAGGCCTTGACGATCACGTGGCCCGTGTACATCTCCTCGACGTGGCCGTTGAGCTCGCCCAGCTCCTTCTGCTGGGCCCCGAAGCTCTTCTGCGAGAGCTTTGTGATGTTCATGGTCGCGAGGAGGGCCGCGGGCAGGGTGACCAGGGATATCAGCGTCAGCAGGGGGCTGATGGTCACCATCATCACGAGGACGCCGACGATCGTGCACACCGAGGTGATGAGCTGGGTCAGGCTTTGCTGCAGGGTCGTGCTGATGTTATCGATATCGTTGGTCACGCGGCTCATGATCTCGCCGTGGGTCTTGGAGTCGAAGTACTTGAGCGGCAGGCGCGCGAGCTTGTCGTTCACGTCCTTCCTCATGTCGTAGACCATGCTCTGGGAGACTCCGGCCATCGTGTATTGCTGTATGTAGCTGAACAGAGTGCTCAGGAGGTAGAAGCCGATGAGGAGGAGGAGGGTCCCGCCGATGTAATTGAAGTCCATCGATGGCATGGGCTTATGGGTGAAATAGGCGACGTACTTCGATATCAGCCCGTCGTAGAGCTTGGTGGTCACGTGGCCCATGAGCTTCGGCCCCACGATCGTGAAGATCGTGGAGAGGACCGCGAAGACGAGGACGATGGTGAGCTTGCCCATCCGCGGCGCGAAATAGGTCATGAGGAACTTGATGGTCTTCTTCGAGTCCTTGGGCTTCTCCGCGGGCCCGCGCTGGCCGAACATCATCCCGGGGCCGCCGCCGCCGGGCCGTCCCATCGGCCGCTGTCCTCCACCGGCCGGCCCGCCAGGCGCGCCCGGCGCGCCGCTGGGCGACGGACCCCGCCTCGCCGTGTCGCTCATGCTATCTCCTCCTCGGAGAGCTGGGACGCGACGATCTCCTTGTAGACCTCGCAGTCCCTGTAGAGCTCCCGGTGCGTGCCCATGCCGGCTATCTTCCCCTCGTCGAGGACGATGATCCGGTCCGCATCCATGACGGTGGCCACGCGCTGCCCGACGATGATGACGGTGGAGTCCGCCGTCTTGGCCCGAAGGGCGGCCCTGAGCCTCGCATCGGTCTTGAAGTCGAGGGCGGAGAAGCTGTCGTCGAAGAGGTATATCTCGGGGTCCCGCACGAGGGCCCGCGCTATCGAAAGCCGCTGCTTCTGGCCTCCCGAGACATTGGTGCCGCCCTGGGCGATCGCGGAATCGAAGCCATCCTTCATCTCGGAGATGAACTCGGTCGCCTGCGCCGTCTCGGCGGCGCTCGCGACGTCGTCGTGGCAGGCGCCGTCGCAGCCGTAGCCGATGTTGCCCTCGACGCTGCCCGAGAAGAGGACGGCCTTCTGCGGGACGAGGCCTATGCGCGAGCGAAGCTCGGCCTGGGCCATGTCGCGGACGTCCACGCCGTCGATCAGGATGGACCCGGAGTCCACGTCGTAGAAGCGCGGGATGAGGCTGATCAGCGTCGACTTGCCGGAGCCCGTGCTGCCGATGATGGCGGTGACCTCGCCCGGCTCGGCCGAGAAGCTGATGTCGCTGAGCGCGGGCACTTCCGCGCCGAAATAGCTGAAGCTCACGTTCCGGAACTCGACGAAGCCTTTCTTCCCCTCGTCGGGCCTCCTGGGCGAGGCGGGGTCGGTGATTTCGGGGACGGTATCGAGGACCTCGTTGATGCGGATCGCCGAGGCCTGGGCCCGCGGCAGCATGATGAACATGAAGCTCGCCATGAGGAGGGAGAAGAGGATCTGCATGGCGTACTGGAGGAAGGCCATCATGTTCCCGACGTTGGAGGTTCCCCGATCGACGCGTATGGACCCGAACCAGATGATCGCGATCGTGGTGAAGTTCATCACGAACATCATGATCGGGATGAGGACGGCGAAGAGCCTGTTGACCTGGATCGAGACGGTCATCAAGTCGAGGTTCGCCTCCTCGAAGCGCCGCTTCTCGTCGTCGACGCGATTGAAGGCGCGTATTACCCGAATGCCCGTGAGGCCCTCGCGGAGCACGAGGTTGATCTTGTCGATCTTTTTCTGGATGGCGCGGAAAAGGGGGAAGCCTTTTACCGCGACGGTAATGATGACCGAGGCGAGGAGGGGGATGACGGCGACGATGACCCAGGAGAGGCCAGGATCCTTGGACACGGCCATGATTATCCCGCCGATCATCATGATCGGCGCGCTGATCATCATCCTCGCCATCATGAGGACGACCATCTGCACCTGAGTCACGTCGTTGGTCGTGCGGGTGACCAGGGAAGGCGTGCCGATCTTGTCGAACTCGTGGAGGGAGAACTCGGATACGTGGGTGAATATGTCGTCCCGGAGCAGCGCTCCCATCCCCATGGCCGCGTGCGAGGCCAGGTAGCTCGCGATCACGGCGCAGATCGAGCCGCCCAGGGCCACGAGCAGCATGAGGCCGCCGGTCTGGAGAATGAAGGAGATGTCACCGTTCGTGATGCCCTTGTTCACGACGTCGGACATGAGCGTGGGCAGGTAGAGATCGGACATGCACTGGAGGAAGACCACCGCCATGACCGCCGCTACCGGTATGGCGTAGGGCTTGAGATATCGGAAAAGCCTCAGCATCGCTTCCGCCTCACTGCATTTCCTCGGAGGCCGTGGCCCGGACGAGGTCGGCTTGCGCGACGAGGGCGTCGATCCGTTTGTTGGTCACGGCGAAGTTCGTCCTGAGCAGGTCGAACTTGGCCGTGCTCAGGTCTATGTCCTTGGCCGTCCCCGCGGCGACCCTGTCCTGCATGACTCGAAGGTTCTCCTGGGCCTCGGCCACCATCGATTCGGTGGAGGCGAGGTCGCGCATCGCGCGCCCGAGGTTGACGATGCAGCTCTCGACGTCCATCGCGACGGCGTCGCGCTGACCGTCCTCGTCCGACTTGGCCTTCGAGGCGGCCAGGCTTCCGGCCTTGATGTCGTCGAGCGCGGCGGGGACGCCGCCTATGTCGTAGTTGACCTGGAGCCCGACAGCCCAGGTCCCTGTAAAGAGCGTCGGATCGGTTTGAAAGGGAACGCGCTGGTTGGGATCGGCCAAAGTGTAATTGCCGGTTACCGCGACGATCGGCTGGAGGGCGGCCTTGGAAAGAGCGAGAGCGTGCTCGGCGAGCTTGCTCGCCAGTTCCGCCGTTCGGGTCTCGGGACGCCTGGCGAGGGCGCCCGACACCAGGGCGGCTTCGTCCAGGGGACTGGACGAGGAGGGCAGGGTCGCTTGGTCGGGCTTGGTGGAGAGCGCGAAGGGGAGGGGCGCGTCGTCCGCGGCGGTCGAGAGGCCCAGGGAAGGGAGGTCCTGTCCCATCAGGGAGGCGAGGGAGAGGAAGGCGCGCCTTTGGGCAGCCCTCGCGTCCCCGAGGTCCTCGGTGGCCTGCTCGAGACGCATCTGGGCGGAGAGCTGATCGGCCCGAGTCGCTACGCCTTGCCCGACCTGCTGGCCGACGAGCTGGAAATTCTGCTTCATGAGATCGAGGTTCTGCTCGAGGGTGTCGAGGTTGTAGGTCGCTCGGACCGCTTCCCAGTAGGCCCTCCGCACATTGAAGGACAGTGA
>CAYNFM010000043.1:0-32266 GCA_964396415.1 uncultured Treponemataceae bacterium
GCCTTACGAGAGAAGAATATCAGATCATCAAATCCCATTCGTATTATTCGTACATGATAATGAATACGATCGCCAACCTGGGAGACGTCGCGCAATGGGGAGGCTTTCATCACGAAAACATGGACGGGTCGGGCTATCCCTTCCATCATTCGAGGGACAAGCTTCCCATCGAGGCGAGGATCATCGCCATCGCGGACGTCTTCACCGCCTTGGCGGAAGACCGTCCCTACCGGAAAGGCCTGCCGAAGGACGATGTCCTCAGGATCATAAGCGACATGGCCGATGGCGGTAAGCTCGACGATGAGATCGTGCGACGACTCGCGTATAATTACGATGAGATCGCCGATCGCGCGATCGGGTCGCAGATGAAGGTAAGGGATTTTTACGATAAGAAATTCGCGACCATCCGTTAGTCGGTACGGCCCTCGGAAGCGGAAGGCTCCCTTCCTAGGAGCTCAAGGGCAATCCCAGGGTGATTCTAGTCCCCTCGATATCCGGCGACGGCCAGGGGAGCTCCCTGTCGGAGGCGTCGACGAATTTCAAGGAAAAGACGGGGAATATCTTGCGGACTGCCACGAGGCCCATTCCGAAGCGCGTATTATTGGACCTTTCGCGATATTCGATGAAGTCCGGAGACATCAGATCGAGCGAATCGACCGGAGCGTCGAATGCGTAAGGGAGGGACGAGGGATCGAAGCCCCCGCCGCGATCCTGGACGGAGGCCATCATGGCGTTCCCCTCGATCCAGATGCGGACCACGATGGGCTCTTCGCGTCCCCGCTCGCATTGCGCGCGCATCGAGTTCGAAAGCAGCTCGAGGATGGCGAAGCTTATCCGATCGGCCGAAATGCCGCTTACGGGATAGATGAGGGCGTTGAAGATCCTGAGGATGGCCGGAAACTCGCTATTGGGGCGCACGACGATCCTTGCCGCTCTGCGTTCCTCGGCCCCGTATCGGATGCTCAGCATACCTTTTTATCTTATCGGCAAACCGAGAAGCGCGCAAGAACACTCATTGACGCCATTCCGCCGACGATCGCCTATCCTTGCGGAGGGCTCAGGCATAGGTAGGCCCCTGGAACGAGCTCCACGGAGATCGGGAAATCCCCCGCCTCGAAACGGGTGATCTCTCCGTCCGCCTGGAAGAGGACGCGGTCGGAATAGTCGAGCTCGAGCCTCGCCGCGCTGAAGAGGTCGACTTCGGGGAGGCCCCTATGACCGCCCCTCTGCAGGGGACCCTTCACCGCGAGCTTGCGCGGGAGAGGCATCTGCGAGACCGCGCAGACATTGTCGTCGTCGGGAAGGATGGCCTTGTTGGATCCGTACTGTCGCTTCCCCGACGCGCCGATCGCGAGGAGGAGGAGCCTGCGCTTGAAGTCGCGCGCCACGGCGCCCGTCGCGGAGAAGGCCCTGAGCCCCATCTCGCGGCTCGGCCAGGCCAGGTCGTAGAAGACGGCCGCGATATCCACCCAGAGCTTGTAGAAGTCCCCCGGAAAGGCGGTCTTGAGCCTATTGGTCATGTGGGCGATGAAGGCATCGACGCCGAAGCTCGCGATATTGAAGGACCAGATCGGGCGCTTCCCGCCCTCGGGATTCGGGGTCGTCAGGATGGCCGTCCTGGACGAGGCGACGCAGGGGCCCATCAGCCTCCCGAGGCAGGCGAACAGGTCGCGGCCGTCCGAGCCGTCGTTGCCCGTGCCGAAGGGCAGGCGCAGCACGATATAGTGCCTGCGCTCCGCGGGCGGCAGCTCCATGAGGGAGCTGATCACCTCGAAGGAGGTACCATCCCCGCCCGCCGGCATGACGAGCCGGAATTCCCCCTCGCGAAGCCCCGAGGCGCGCGCGGCCGCGAAGAAATCGCGGGCCAGCTCGGCCGCATGGGAGGGCTTGGTCGTCATGCCGAGCTCGAGCAGCGGAGAGCCGACCCTCGCAGGCAGATCGGCCGCCTTCTCCCTCAAAGCGAGGAGCTCGGCGTGGCGCCGCTTGGAATAGGAAGGCCGAGTGAAGCCTCCGGCCGTGGGATTGGCCACCAGGAGGGCGCCTGCGAGCCTGCCTGGAAGAGCGGGCGCTCGTTCGAGAAGATACGACAGGCCTTCGGCCAATTCTTTCGGCTGCATAAACTCTCAGTTTAGCGCCGATGCCCCGAGATGTCCATCGCGACTGGAGTCGCGCTCGACTCCGGTCGGGCGCGACTTCAGTCGCGAGCGACCGGGGTCGAGTGAAGAGTGGAGCGGACATTGCCGATAATCGAAGCTAGATGAAAGTACTCTGCATCGCCCAGCAGAAGGGCGGTGTCTGCAAGACGACCACGGCCCTGTCCCTCTCGGCCGCCTGGGCCCGGGCCGGATCGCGCGTCCTCATGGTGGACGTGGACCCTCAGGCCAACCTCACCCGCAACATCCTCGATTACGAGCGCCTCGCGACGGACATTTCCGCGGTCTACGCCGGCAAGGCCAGCCTCCGCGAGGCCATAGCGTCGACGGCCGAGGAGGGCCTCTCCATCGTCCCGGCGCGGACCTCGCTCAACCGCGTCGAGAACCTCGAGCGCAGCCTTTCCACGTACATGACGCTCCGCAGGGAGATTCCCAAGCTCGAGGACGTCTTCGACTTCGTCGTCATCGATACGCCTCCCTCGCTCGGCCTCTTTACCGTCTCGGCCCTCCTCGCTTCGAGCCACGTCCTCGTCCCGGTTCAGCCGACCTTTTTCTGCCAGGAGGGCCTCGGCGACCTGAATCAGACTATAGTCGAGGCCAGGGAAAACAACTCGGCCCTAGTCTCCGTACGCTACTTCATGACGCTCTTCGACAAGCGCACGATCATTAGCCAGGATATCGCGAAGCTTTTGCGCGAAAAGCTCGGAGCCAGCCTCTTCTCGACGACCATAAGGAGAAACATCGCCATCGAAGAGAGCCAGTACGCGCAAAGGACCATCTTCGATTACGCGCCCAAGTCCACGGGCGCGGAGGATTACCGCGCCCTCGCGGAGGAAGCGACAGCTTGGCTCGCAAGCGACTGATCAAGGGAGCCAACGCCGCGCGGGTCGAGGAGCGCATCGCTCGAGTCCCCGCCGACGTGACGATCCTCGAAAGCGGACCCGAGTCGAGCATATTCGACGCCCTTCGGGCGTTGGAGGGAAGCTCGACCCCTCCGAAAGCCGCGCCGGCGCGAGGCCGAAAGCCGGCTCCGCCGCCGGAGGGCAAGCCCGAATCCATCCCCGAGCCGGAATCCCCCGCCAAGCCGGGCCGCGTCGGGCCTTCCGATTTCACCGCGGCGGAGCGCGAAGAGATCGTACGATGCTGCTCCGACTACAGGAACCGCCTCCCGACCTACCTGCTCGCCGTACAGAAGGAAGTCGAGGTCATCGACTCGGTGATAGGCAAGTGCCGATCCGTCACAGGCCGTTCCCGGAAGCCTTGACGCTTCCGGCTAATGGACCTTGCCTGCCTCGACCTCATCCAGGAAAGACCCCAGATCGGCGAAGAAATTATCGGCATAGCGATCATGGGCCGGCTCGCGCCTCACCCTCGGATAGGCATAGACCCTGGCTCCGGCGCGAGCGAGCGAGTCGCGACCGGCCTGCGAAAGATAGGGATCGTCCTCGCCGGCGAAGGCCGCCGCAGGCAGGCCCAGGGGATCGGCGAGGACCGCCGAAGCATCGGCGATCGCCGCCTTGAGATCCCGCTTGTCGAATCTAAAGACGGACGCGCCTTCGGCTCCGCCGGCAAAAAAGCCTTCGAGGAGCTCGGGGCTGCCGCTCAGGTCCTTCCCCCGAACGGCAAGCTCCGCCCTGGGCAGGAAGAATAGCGGGATCTTGAGCGCGGGAGGCGGGTATTCCACGACGGGCGCGATGAGGGCCACGGCGGCCAGGCCTTCGATCCCTTTCGCGGTCGGCAGCAGGGCCGAGGCCGAAAACGAGGAGGCGAGAAGATACAGAGGAAGGCCGATGGGCGACTCCGCCCGGGCGAAGGAGGAGACCGCCTCCCTGAAGGCGGGAAGCCTCAGCGCTTGCGATTCGATCGAGCCCATGGCGAGATCCGGTGAAATCACGCGGAATCCGCGATCTAATAGGAAGGAAATGAGCTTCGTCTCCTTGTTCGCCGGCCAGAGACCGTTGCCTACGAGGAGGGCGGCCCGGCGATAGCCGCCTTCGCGAAGCTCCCAAGAATGGCATTTGAAGACGCGCCCGTCGCTCGATGCGAAGCTTTTCGAGATATGGTTCATCCTGCTTCTCTCCTCTGTTTACCTAATCCTAGAGCCCCTCGCCCGAACTGACAAGGGAAAAGCGCGGCCATTAACGTTGCGCGGATCAGGGCGGGCCGCTATAGTTGTCTTCACGAGCCGATAGAGATGATAATCGCCCTCTTCGCGGATCCCGCCTCATCCATACCCGTCTCGGCCCGGCTCGAGTCGAAGGGCCACGCCTGCATACTCGCCGAGGGTTCCATTCCGGGCGAGGCGGACTGCGTCGTAGTCGTCGGCGATCCGGGCGCGAACCGCGGGCTCGTGGACGCGGCCGAGGAGGCGGGTCTTCCCGTCTTGAGGATTCCCGCGGCGTCGGCCGCTGAGGCCGCGGAGGCCGCGGCATGGGGACTCGGCCTCGCCGACGAGCGCTACATCGAGGCGGCCAGGTCCGACGCTCGGGTGAGGCGGCTCGAGGACATCCGCGTCAAGATGGCCGAGCAGCGCGTCCTCGAGCTCGGGGCGGCCAATGAGCTTCTAGAGAAGCAGGCCAATGAGCTCAAAGAAGCCCTGGTGCGCCTCGACGGGGCCAACCGCCAGCTCGTCGACGAGCTCAACCTGGCGAGCGAGCTGCAAAAGAGCCTCCTGCCCCGCTCCTACCCGAGCGACGCCCCCCTCGAGTTCGCGCACAAGTTCATTCCCCTCAACTCGATCGGGGGGGATTTCTTCGATGTCGTGCGGCTCGACGAAAGGACCCTGGGCCTGGTCATCGCCGACGTATCGGGCCACGGCGTCGGGCCCGCCCTCGTCACCGCGATGTTCAAGAGCTCCTTCGACCTGGAGAGCAAGAACGCGCGCTCGCCCGCCGCCCTCATGACGACGCTCAACGAGACCCTCATCGGATTCCTCACCACCGGGCATTACGTCACGGCCTTCGCCGCGATAATCGACATCGAAAGCCTCGAAATGCGCTATTGCAGCGCCGGACACCCCAACCAGCTCCTCGTCAGGGCCGACGGCAGCTCGCTCGAGCTCGCCACGATGGGCTTCCTTCTCGGAATGATGGAGGACATGGACTACGAGGAGAAACGCCTAGTCCTCGGACCCGGCGACACCCTCGTGCTCTTCACCGACGGCGTCTTCGAGTCCCCGAACATGGAAGGGAAGCTCTTCGGACGGGAGGGCATACTGCGCTCCGTCTCCTCCCGGCTGGGATCGGGCGCGGGAGAGCTTTCGGACGGCCTGCTCTCCGACCTCCTCGCCTGGACCGAAGGCACGGAAGCCTCGGACGACGTGACTATCCTGATCGCGCAGGTGATCGAGTCGCTTTGACGTTTCGCAAAACCCGAATTACGGATCATGGGTCCCAGCGACGGAGAAATCGGATCTCGCTAGTCCTCGGCCTCAAGTCCCGATGGCCTGCGGAATCGCTCGACCCGATTTCTCCTGCGTCCCATGATCCGAAATTCGGGCATTGCCGAACAATGCCTCTCGATGACCTGCGTTCAGCCGCCGTCCGCCAGGCGGATGCCGATTTGGCCGCAGGTTTGGGGCTCCACGTCGACGCGGGCGCTGACGCGGAGGGCGCCGGCGCCTGACATCCAGGAGCCGCCCCGCGCCACCTTGTAGTCCCCGAAGGTAGGACCCGAAGGGTCTTTCGCCTCGCCCGGGGAATAGGGCCCGAACCAGTCGGAAGTCCACTCGAACAGGTTGCCCGCCATATCGTAGAGGCCGAAGCCGTTGGGCTCGAACTTCTTGACGGCCGTCGTCCCGCGATACTGCTTGGCGAGGTTGGCGATCTTGTCGTTCATCTGGTCGCCGTCGGGGTATTTCTTGCCTGCGAGGCCGCCGCGCGCCGCGCATTCCCACTCGGCCTCGGTGAGGAGGCGCTTGCCCGCCCAGGCGGCGAAGGCCGCGGCCGCGTAAAAGGACACGAAGGCGACGGGATTGTCCTCTTTGCCCTCGGGATAGACTCCATCGCTCCAATCGGAGAGATAGCTCTCGTCCCGGAGCTCCGGGTCGGCCCGGTCCCTGGACCAGTTCGGGTTCGCGGCCACGAAAAGGGAATATTCCTTATTGGTTACGAGATGATCGCATACCCTGAACGCGCCCAAGGCCACCTTGTGCACGGGCTTTTCCGAGTCGCTCGCCTCCGAGCCCATCAGGAAGGAGCCGGCAGGGATAGCCTTCATGGAAGCCTCGAAAAGCGCGCGCGTATCGACCGATATGGCGGCCGGGAGAGGCTCCGTCGCGGCGGAAGGCGAAAGGGAAGGGGCGGAAGCCTCGGGGAGGGCCGCTTCGGGCAAGGCGGACCGCCTCGTCGCGGGCCCTTGTCCCCCCCCCGCGATCGGGAGAGGCTCGGCGGCCGGATGCGCTTCGGTAGCCGGGAGGGCTTGGCCCGCCGAAGCCCCGAGGAGGCCGGTCAGGACCGATCCGACGGTCGTGCCCGAGGAGGTGGCCACCGACCGGAGCTCGTCGCCGAAAGCCGCCAACTCTTCGGGCGAGGAGGTTTCCACGAAGAAGCGCAGATCCTGCAGAAGGCGTATCTTGCGCTGGAGGGAAGCCATTCGGAACTCGAGGGTCTGGAGGTAATCCATCTTCCTCGATTCTAGGCGAGGACGGTAGGCGATTTCAACAAAAAAAGCGCGGGGAAACGATATGCGAATTTGACAAAGATTCCCGTACGCCTATACTTTTTCCCATGAGCATCCCAGCGGCCGATCTCAGGAAGCTCGTCAAGATCGTCCGACAGTACGAAGTCATCTACGGTGGCGGCATAAGCACGAGCGATGCCGCGGTGCGCGAAGATTGCGAGGGTCTCGTCGGCATGCTGGAGGCGGAGCTCGGCGGCAAGAAGGCCATCGGCCGCGCCTCGCGTTCCGCCGAAAGACTTCCCTCCCTCATGGACGCCAAGAAAGGGCCCAAAGGCGCCAAGGCCAGGCCTATGACTTCCCGCGCGGCAGAGCTCGCGACGCTGACGTCTTCCAAGGCGAAGGAAAAGCAGGCCGAGATCCCTCCCAAGGGGAAGTCCGCCTCCCCGGTCGCCCCGAAGGCTCGAGTCGCGGCGAAAGAGCCTGCCGCGGGAAAGCCGCTTCCGGTCAAGCCCGGCGCCCCCCAGGCAAAAACCGCAGGCAAGGCAAAGCCGGCGGCCATGGCCGAGACGAAGCGAGCCGGGCCCGCGGCGCGAGGAAAAGAAGCGGCCAAGGCCGCCGAAGAGTCGGAGAAAGCGGTCGTCCGCGAGGCCGCATCCGACGATTCCGTCTATAAAGACGTCCGAAGCCGTCACGCGGGCGGGGCGAAGGCGGCCGCCGAAAGGGCGGACAGGATCACCGGTCACGCCGACGATTCCGACGAGGCCGCGACGAAGAAGCGCTTCGCGGCCCTCCACCTGTTCGACGCCTTCCAGCAGAACCGGCTTCCCAAGTATGGCGGCTTCATCGTCTGCATACGCTTCGCCGACGACCAGGGATACACCGTAGTCGAGATAATCGGCTACGAGAACATGCAGGATATCTACCCGGAGGGCGACACCCTCGTATTCAAGAGCGTCGGCTGCAAGCTCTACGCTATAATCGAGCCGTCCGGGTACCTCCTCAAGAGCGTCGAGCCCGTCAACAGGCCCTCGGACCAGATGGTTCCCTATCGTTTCTCCGAGCTCGTGCGGATCACGACCAAGCGATTCCAAGGCATCCTCATCGGACGCAAGCCCGTGTTCATGCCGACGAGCTTTTCGGTCCTCAAGCCTTCGGGCGAGGACCTCGCCGTCCTCTTCTACGACATCGCCGACGTGTACACCAACATCCAGGACTTCCTCATCATGATCTTCCGCGACAGGCTGGGCATCCCGATTCCCGACTCCAGGAAGGGCGCCGAGATAATCTCCCGAGGCATACGCGAATTCCGCCTCTGGATGGACGAGGTCTGACGTGGGCGAGCCGGGCGCCTCGGACGTCCTCCTGACCGGTTTCGATCAAGCCGACCTGCCCGCGATCAGGGACGCGATCGGCGCCACGGGCCGAAAGGCCATCCCCGGCGATCCCGTCAACGATCCGGCCTTCGCCCTCGTACTGGCGGCTGCCTACGACGAGACTTCCCTTCGGGGGCAGAGGGCGGCGGCCCTGGACGATCCTCGGCCCTGGTGCTTCTGCGTGCCGGCCTCCGATCGCGGCCTCGTGGCGGCGGCCTCCTTCGCGCGGGAGGGGCACATGCTCCTCATCCCCCCCGAAGGACGAGAGCTCAAGCGCCTGCTCTCGGCGCTGACCGAGGAGGCTCGCGAGCGGAAAATGGGCGATGCGACGTTTTCCGGCCTCGAAAGCCTCGATGCGTCTTTTTTTTGGAAGACCTCCGCCTTCGACGTCAGCCGCGTCTGCAGGCGCTTGGCCCGCCTCCTCGCCGAGGCGGGCTTCTACCCGGATCGCGCGAGCGAGGACGAGTGCGCCCTCGCGCTGGAGGAGGCCCTCGTCAATTCCATCGAGCACGGCAACCTCGCCCTCGACTCCTCGCTCCGGCCCGACCGGCCCCTCGACGAGGACTTGTACGAGGCGGAGCGGGACAGGCGCCTGGCCGACCCCGCCTACGGCGACAGGCTCATAGGCATCCGCCTTTCCATCAAGGGCGGCCTCGCCGAGCTCGTCCTCGAGGACGAGGGCGAGGGCTTCGACCAGTCCAAGGTCGTCGACAACCCGAGCGGCCTCGACGTCTCCGGCAAGGGATTCTGGCTCATCAAGCGGCCCTTCGATACCGCTTCGTATAACGCGAGGGGTAATTCGCTGACGCTCTCGAAGCGAAGACCCGATACATGGAGGTTGTATGGATTTTAGCGACAAGGAGTTGAGAGTCCTGCTCCAGGCGCTCTATCGCTACAGGGGCGAGGTTTCGGGCGCGAGCCAGAGCGAGCAGAACAAATTCACGCTGGTCGCCTCGGTCATCGGCAAGATCGAGACGAAGGTGGGTCCCCTCACGGCCGAGAGGACGGGCTTCGACCGCGAGATGGACGAGAGCCTTTCCGTCCTGACGACGGGGAGGATGGGGGTCGCGAAGACGGCTAAAGCGACGGGCGAGCTTGACAAGGCCGCCAACGCGCCTAAGGTTAATAGGAGCGTCGCCGCGGAAGCGCCCAAGGGAAAGGCGCCCAAGGCCGCGAAAGGCAAGGTGGCGGACAAGGCGAAGCCGGCGGCGGGACTCAAAGGGAAGAAAGTCGACTCCTCGAAGAAGAGGTGAGGCTCCTATGAAGTCGAACTATTTTAACGATTGGCTCAGGTCCTAAAAGCGACCGGTCAAGGAGGAACGATGGCAACTACAAAAGCGGAGGAGCAGGCACGGCTCTGGACCCGCGACAACATCATGTCCGTGGAGAACCGAATTCTCCAGCAGGTCATGTCGTCCCGAACGCCCGAGGCCGTCGAGTCGGCGATCGCCTACACGAGGTTCCTGAGGCTATCCGGGCTGACTTCCGATAACTACCCGCTATTCCTCAAGATGCTCGAGATCGAGAACCACTGGGTCCTCGACGCGCTCATCGGGGACGAGGATCCCTTCCTCTTCCTCTCGACCATCCAGCCCAACCGCTACGTGATCTCGAAGTGCTTCACGCTGCTGACGCGCTGGCATCCGGGCGGGATCTACCCGAAGACCCTGTCCATCGCCCTGGGCGTGCTGCAGAACGCCTTCAGCTCGCCCAAGGACGGCTACAAGATCTACCCCCTCACGATCGCCGACGTCGACAACCTCGGCAAGCACCTCGAGAAGGAGAAGGGGCAGAACTTCCCGCTCAATCGCTGCATCCTCGACATCCTCGACCGGATCGGCTCCCTTCAGGGTCTCGGCTGGGACGAGAGCATGGAGGAAGTCTCGCGCCAGTCCATCCGCATCAGGAGCTTCTTCTTCGACAGCTCGAAGAAGCTCGAAGACTGCATCCCCCAGGTCCTCATGGTCCGCGGCGACTACCTCAAGGACGAGGTGAACCCGAGGACGCTCTTCGCCGAGGACATCGACATGGCCCTCCGCCACGACTGACGGCGGCGAGCCTAAAGGAGTAACCATGGACGAAGTCATAGTCAACGACAGCTGGTCCGAGGACCAGATCAACGGGATCGAGAACAGGCTCCTGCAGGGCATCATCGGGTGCCGCACCTACGAGGCCGTCGAGGCGGCGATCACCTACGCCTCCTTCCTCAATACCGTCGGCCTCACGCCCGAGAACTATCCGGTGTTCCTGCGAATGCTCGAGATCGAGAACCACTGGGTCATCGACAGCCTCATCGGCGATACCGATCCCTTCCTCCTCCTCTCGCCCGTCCAGCCCAACAGGTACATCATCGGGAAGATCTTCGCGATGATGACCAAATGGCACAAGGGCGGCATCTACCCGAAGAATCTCTCGGTGATCCTCGGCGTGCTGCAGTCCAATTACAGCTCGCCCCGCGACGGCTATCGCATCTACCCGCTGTCCATCGCGGACATCAACGGCCTCGCCAAGCATCTCGACAAGGAGAAGGGCCAGGAGGATCCCCTCAACAGGACCATCCTCAACATCCTCGATCGCGTGGGCCAGCTCGAGGGCGTGGGCACCGACGCCGACATGGAGGAGACCGCGATCCACGCCTCGGGCGTGCGCAACGCCTTCTTCGACGACCGCAAGCGCATGGAAGACGTAATTCCGCCCGTCCTCCTCGTCAAGGCGAGCTACCACGAGAAGGAAGTGGCGCCCCGCAAGCGCGTCGCGCTCAAGGAGATCGAGAAGAAAGAGAAGGAGAAGGGGAAATAAGTGGAACGGATTGAGCGCATCGCGGAGGCATTGCGCTCGCTCGACGTCGGCGCGGGCGTGGCGGTCGAAGGGCGCACGTTCGTGGGTCCCGCGGAGGCTCTCGCGCGCCTGCGCGACCTCGAGAGCATCGCCGCCGGCCTCGCCGGCCGCGACCTCTTCGCCCTCTACGAGCGGAGCATCGCCCACGACGGCGTGTTCGAGGAGGACATAGCCGGGTCGGGGCGCTATTACGCCTATCTCCTCTTCGAGCTCAAGGGGACGACGCCCGAGGACCGCGAGGCCAAGCTCGCGGCCGCCCTCGAGGACCTCGTCTCGGAGTACGGCAAGGATGCGGTCATCTCCCGCATCCCGGCGAGGATAGCCGGTCGCCAGGTCACCGAGTCGCTGACGTTGCGCCCCGAGCCCGACGACTACCCCGCCTACTATTCCAAGACGCGCATGGCCTATGCCGAGAAGATGGCCCTGGACGAGCTGCCCAAGGCCGTCCTCGCGGGCATCAGGGCCGAGCAGGAGCGCCTCCTCGACTCGTTCGGCTGGACGACCGTGCGGGTACGCGACCGGGACGGCGAGGTCGCGGACATCTGCGGCGACGCCTACCTCCTCTCCAAGGACGCCCTCGCCCTCGTCGACCCCTACCGCGCGATCTGGGCGGCCGTGGTCTCTGGCGGCGGCGATGCGTTCTACGACTTCGAGGTGCGCACCGACGGCGAATACCCGGCCGACGTCGATAACGAGCTGGGCAGGTATTACGCCTACGTCCGGGCCTTCCTCAAGGGCCAGGCCTCGGGCGACAGGCGCGACCGGCTCCTCGCGGCGCTTCCGGACGCGGCCGTCAAGGCGATCGGGGCCGAGGCCGCGGTCGCCCTCTTCAAGGAATACGTCGACGGCGACCAGGTCACCGCCTCGTTGACCATCAGGCCCGAGAGCGAGGAATTCCCCTCGTACTTCAGCTCGAAGAGGATCGAGGCGGGCGAGGCCCGCCTTCGCAAGCAGATACTGATCAACGTCCAGGCCGAGGTGATCGCCGCCGTCGAGCGCGCCCTCGGCGGGGTTCAGAAGTACGTTATTCTCGATTGAATCGGAGGGACTATGGACATCGAGCTCGACAAGAAGGGCGACTCCTTGAGGATCGTGATCGACGGCAACATCGATACGGACGGCGGGCACAAGCTCGCGGTTTCCCTGCAGGAGGCGATGGAGATGAACGGGATCAGGTCGGTGGTCTTCGACCTGACGACGGTCCGAACCATCACTTCCTCGGGCATAGGCAAGATAATGAACTTCTTCAAGTTCATCGACGGGAAGGAAGGCTCCATGTCGGTCAAGGGCATTTCGGACCAGCTGTATAGGCAGTTCATGGAGATACACCTCGATCGCATATTCCCGATCAGCAAATGACGCAGGGCGGCGAAAGGGGTTTGCGTCGTGAATCACCTAAGTTCCTTCTTCCCCGATCCTAAGGGAGCGCGTCTCCACTACCAATATTGGGAGGACTCGTCCAAGGGTTACGACAAGGTGGCCCTCCTGCTCCACGGACTCGGCTACCATTCGGGCTCCTATCCCGCCCTGCTGCCCGCCTTCGTGGGCGCGCGCTATAAAGTCGTCGCCCTGGATTTCGCCGGCTTCGGGGCGAGCCCGGGCGAGCGAGGGGCCGGCGGCGCCCTCGCGATGGCCGACGCCATCGAGACCCTCTGCCGCCGCATCGAGGCGGCGGAGGGTACCAGGGAGATCTCCATCGTCGCCCATTCCATGGGCGCGGTCGCGGCCCTCTTGTTCCTGAAGCGCTATCCCGCGCGCCGAATCAGATTCGCCGCGGTCTCCCCTCTCCTCTTCGGAGTGCCCGTCGACGCCTCGCCCGAAGCTCTCGCCGAGGACGAGGAGCACAAGAAGAAGATAGCCGAGGATCCCCGCTATGCCGCCTCCATGCCCAACTCCCTGGCGGCGGACCTGGACAGGACGGCCAAGGAGCTGCTGGGCGATCCCTCCTTCCTGGAAGGCCGAAAGGCCGCGTTCTTCGTCGGGGAGGACGATCCTCTGGTGCCCCTCCAACGCCTCAAGGAGTCCGTCGCCGCGCTGCCGCTGAAGGAGGCCCGCGTGACGAGCTTCCCGCGGGAGCGCCACGACCCCATCGGGGGCAGGCGAGGAGACCAGGTGGCCGCGGCGATCCTGTCCTGGCTCGACGAGACCAAGTTCGAGTACCGCTAGCAAGGAGGAGATGACATGGACATCGATATAAATATCGAGCAGGATCGGGTGCGCGTCACCATAATGGGCCCGATCGACACGGCGGGCGGCTCGGAGCTGAGCGCCAAGTTCGCCGAGCTCGCCAAGGACCCCGGCCTGCGCCACGCGGACTTCGACCTCGCCGAGGTTCCTTCCATCACGAGCGCGGGCATCGGCAAGCTCCTGGCCTTTTACAAGCATTTCGACCAGGCCGGAGGCGGCATGCGCATAACCGAGGTATCCCCCCAGCTCGCCAAGCAATTCAAGGAAATCCACCTGGATCAGATCATACCGATAGGCGCCTGAGAGGCTCGACGGGCCTCCTAGGCCCGCTTCGCTCGATCCTGAGGCGCGGTCGGCGACCGCGCCCTTTTTGTCCTATTTCAGCATCTCCGTCCCGACGAACTCGCGATAGGGCGACAGCTCCTCGAAGATGGATCCATAGCTGCCGCCCCGGGCAGGGGACCCTCCGGTCATGACCTCGGCCAGTATCCTGCCCAGGCCCGGACCGAGCATGAAGCCCTGGCCGCACATACCCACCGCGAATAGGAGATTCCCGATCCCGCGCGCGTAGCCGACTATGGGTTGGCCGTCGGGAGTCATGGGATACATGCCGCGCCAGGTCCGCCTGACCTTGAGGTCGCTCAGCCTGGGGTATAGCTCCAGCATTCGCCTCGCGCAGAGAGGGAGGAAGCTCGAGGTGCTGTCGATGTCGGTACCCCAGAGCTGGGGGCTCGGCGTAATGCAGAACACGACCTGGCCGGTGTTGGTCTGGTAGAAATAATAGTTGCCCGAGCGCTCGTCGGACCGTATATCCACCAGCATGGGCTCCATGAAGCGCGCCACGGGCTCGGTGACGCCCGCCTCGTGGCAGTCGGGGCGGACTGGCAGGTCCACGCCGGCCATCGCCGCTATCTCGGCTCCCTGGGCTCCCGCCGCGTCCACGAAGAGGCCGCCCGCATAGACGCCCTTCGTCGTCCTGAGGCGCCTGACGCGTCCTTTCTCGACGTCCAGTCCGACTATCTCCTCGCCGAAGCGGAACTCGACCCCCGCTTCGGAGGCGAGCTTATGGTAGGCGACGGCGGTCTTGAGCGGGGAGGCGTAGCCGTCGCCGGGACTGAAAGTACCGCCGCGAAGACCCTCGGAATTGATGCCCGGAGCCAGCTCGGCCACTCTCTCGGGACCTATCCAGTCAATATCGAGACCCGCGGCGCGTTGGAGGACGAGGAGCTCGCGGAAGGCCTTCTCTCGCGCCTCGTCGTAGGCCACGAAAAGATAGCCGCCCCGTCGCCATTCGATACCGAGGCCGTGCTCTTCCTCGAATCGCGAGGCGATCGCGAGGGACTCCGTGCAGATGCGGATTTTCGCCGAATCGGAAAAGGTGGCCCGGATCCCGCCTATCGCGGCGCGGTTCTGCCCTCGTCCCCAGGAAGGCTCCCTGTCCACGACGAGGACCTTGAGGCCCCGCTCGGCGCAGTAGTACGCGAGAGGAAGGCCGACGGATCCCGCTCCCGCTACGACGACATCGTAGGCGCTCATGCCGACCCCTCCCCTCGCGCCTCGGGCGCCTCGGCCTTGCGCTCGGCCAGAGTCCCGAGGGGGACCTCGAGGGACAGAGGCCTCAGCCTGGCCTCGGCCACGCCCGACGGATCCACGCCCGCGGCCCGGAATACGGAAGCGTAGAGCGGCGCGCAGGTCTTGGAACCGCAGGCTCCCATGCCGGCGCGGATGGCCTTGAGCTGGTTCACGTCGCGGATGTCGTTCTCGCGGATGAATCGAAGGATCTCGCCGTAGCTCACGCGCTCGCAGCGACAGACTATAGCCTCGTCCGGCGCATGGGAAAACCGCGGCTCGGGCAGGGCGGCGATCGCCTCGAGGCTCTGGACGCGGAGGCCTATGGCCCTGGTCGCGTTGGCCGAGCTTACCTTGAAGCGGAGGGCCCAGGTCCTGTATTTCCGGTTGAACGTCTTCATTATGAGCTCGGCCTCCTCGAGGGACTCGCCGTCCTTGCCCAGGAGCCATCGTCGCTCGCCGACCTCGAAATCGACCTTGAACTCGAAAGGAATCACTACCTCGCACCACTCTTCGTCCAGGCTCCGGACGAGGGATATGGCCAGCCCGGGACAGGCCGCCACGCAGGCGGAGCAAGCCCTGCAGTCGGATCCCCTGAAATAAGGGATGTCGAGCAGATTGCCCCTGCGCTCGCGCAAGGCGATCGAGCCCGTCGGACAGACCGTAGCGCAGGGATTGCAGGGTATCTCCTCGTCGCAGAAGAAGACCGGCTTCCAACTCGGCGAAGGCTCGACCCGCTCGCGCGCCAACCGCTCTCCCGGCTTCGATTTGAGCAGGTCGCGCTTGACAGTCCAGGCCTCGTCGATCTCGACCTTCATTCCCATCCTGCGGGCCAGGTCGAGGGCGGCTATCCGACCGCCGAAGACGGCGCTCGAGGCCTCGGCGATCTCGTCGGCGTCGCCCGCCTTTACGGCGAGCATGCCGAAGGACTCCGCCTGCCTGAACAGCTCGTCGCAGGGCGAAAGTCCCGTGGCCACGAGGACAGTATCCACTTCGTAGGTTCGCGCGGTATCGAGCAGGGGCTTCCAGTCGATTCCTACGCGGGCCACGGTCGCGCGTCGGACCCGGCCATCGCCCTCGGCGGACACGATAGTCGTGGAAAGGCAGAGAGGCACGCCCATCCGAACGATCTTGTCAGCGTGCACTCTGTAGCCGCCGATTCTGTCGGCGGCCTCGACGATGCACGCTACCTCGATTCCGGCCTGGAGGGCGTGGTAGGCACCGATAAGCCCCACGTTGCCCGATCCTACGACGAGGACCCGATCCGCCGCCTTGACGCGATCGCGATTGACGAGGGTTTGGAAGGCTCCCGCCCCGTATACGCCGGGCAGGTCATTGCCCGGGAAGACGATCGATCTTTCGCGGGCGCCCGCCGCCACGACGAGGGCCTTGAAATCCGCGATGAGATAGGTCGAGCGATTCTCGTAGATGCCAGCCTTTCCGTCCTTGAAGATCCCGACGACGGGGGAATTCGTAAGGATGCGCACCCGCGAGTCGGCCCGCAGCTCGGCCTCGAGCCGGGCGGCGATTTCGAAGCCCCGCGCGCCGGCGTAGCAATCGGCTTCCGAGCCGAAGAATTTGTGCGTTTGCAAAAGGAGCTTGCCGCCGAGACTCTCCTTGTCGTCGGCGACGAGAACCGAAAGGCCTAGGGCAGCGAGTTCCTTGGCGGCGCCGAGCCCGGCGGGGCCGCCTCCCACGACGAGGACCTCCGTCTCGATCCCGCGCGCTCCCATGGCCGCGACGGAGGCCGGCCGCGAAGCCAGGATCGGCAGCCCCCGGAGCGTACTCAGTTCCATTCCCTCGGCCAGGGCCGTCACGCAGGACTTGCGCGGCGAGCCGTCGACGAGGACCGTGCATTGGCTGCACTGGCCGTTGGCGCAAAAAATGCCCTGAGGCGCGTCGCCCTTGGGGTGAACGGAAAAGCGAGTGATCCCGTTCGCGAACAAGGCCGAGGAGATCATCTCCCCTTCGTAGCCGACCATGTCCGCTCCGTCGAAGCTAAAGTTGATCTCCCGTCTTCCCTCGGGGAAATTCAGCACGGGATGGTCGATGATTCGTCGCATTGTCTTCCCCTGAAATACATCTAGTATATCAGTTCGAGCAAAGGATGCCATTTCAGGTACTTTCTGTCAAGAAAGAATACGTAGACTTGGGGCATTGCAAAGCACTATACCGTTCGGTATAGTGCTTGTATGGATGAAGCAGGCGGAAACCGATCGGGCATCCTCGCAACGGCCCTGCGCCTCTTTTCGGACCGGGGCTATGAGGCCGTCGGCATAGTCGAACTCTGCGAGGCCTCGAGCGTGGCCAAGCCGACCCTCTATCACTATTTCGGATCCAAGCGCGGCCTCCTCGATGCCGTGGTCGCCCACAAGGGCGGGTCCTTCGCGACGAGCGTGCGCGAGGCCGCCGTCTATAGGCCCGGCGACAAGGCTCGCGGCGTGCCCGACGGTCTCGAGCGGATCGCCTCGGTTTTCGCTCGCTTCGCCCAAGCGGAGCCCGACTTCGCCAGGCTCCGCTTGGCCCTCGCTTTCGCGCCCCCCTCCAGCGAGGGCTGGCAGGCCGCCTCTTCCCTCAATCAGGCCGTTTTCGGGGTGGTCGAAGACTTTTTCCGGGAGGCCGCGGAGGACCACGGCAACATGAAGGGACGATCGCGACCCTACGCGGCGGCCTTCATAGGCACGATCGATACCTACGTCGGTCTCTTCCTGGCCGGACAAATCGATTTGACGGACGAAGAGGTCAGGGGCGCGGTACGCCAATTCATGTACGGAATCTTCTCGTAAAGGAAGGCAGAATGGACGGATGGGCACGAGACGCGATCTTCTATCACGTTTATCCCCTGGGATTCTGCGGCGCCCCGCGACGCAACGATCTCTCGTCGGCGCCCGTTCCGCGGCTCGACAGGCTCACCGCCGACTTAGGCCGCATAGCCTCGCTCGGCTTCAACGCCCTTTACCTCGGCCCGCTGTTCGAATCGGTGGCTCACGGCTACGACCCCGTGGATCTCCGCAGGGTCGACAGGCGCCTCGGCGACGGCGATTCGCTCAGGCGGCTTTGCGACGAGGCGAGGCGCCTCGGCATGCGGATCGTCTTCGACGGGGTGTTCAATCACGTGGGTCGAGAGCATCCCTGGTTCTGCGAGCTCCGCGAGCGAGGACCGCGGTCCCCGGCCGCGGCGCGCTTCGCCGGCGTTCGGGCCGGCAGGAGCCCCTATGGTGATGGCTTCGAATACGAGGGCTGGGCGGACAACTACGATCTCGTCAAGTTGAACCTCCGCGACGAGGCGACGAAGGCCGAGCTCATCGGTGCCGCAGTCTCCTGGATCGACGACTATGGAATCGATGGCCTGCGACTCGACGCGGCCGACTGCCTCGACATGGGCTTCCTCGCGGAGCTGGCCGCGGCCTGCCGGGCTCGCAGGCCCGGCTTTTGGCTCATGGGCGAGGTAGTCGGAGGCGATTATCGGAAGTGGGCAGGGAAGGATTGCGCCGCCGGGGAAGGGCCCCTCGACTCGGTGACTAACTATGAGTGCTACAAGGGCCTGTGGTCGAGCCAGGTCGACGGGAATTACTTCGAGATCGCCTGGTCCCTGAAGCGGCAGTTCGGCGAGGACGGCATCTACCGCGATCTCAACCTCTACGCCTTCGCGGACAACCACGACGTCGACCGGGTGGCGAGCAAGCTCGAGAATCAGGCCCAGGTCTATCCGCTCTATTGCCTCCTCTTCACGATGCCGGGCGCGCCTTCGGTCTACTACGGCTCCGAGCGGGGCGCGAGGGCCGAAAAAGGCCCGGATTCGGATTGGCCGCTCAGGCCGAGCATCGAGGAGGCGCTCGCCTCGGGTTCGCAGCCCGAGCTCGAGGCGGCTATCGCGCGGCTCGCGGCTCTCAGGCTGTCCTCCCGCGCGCTCAGGCGCGGCGGCTATCGGGAGATCTCCGTCTCGAGCGGGAGCCTGGTCTTCGAGCGCGAGGCCGATGGCGAGCGCGCCATCGTCGCCGTGAACGGCTCTCCGGCGACGATCGGGCTGGAAGCGCCCGTAGGCGGGCCCGATCGTCCGTGGCGAGACGGGTTGAACTGCGACGCCGCCTATCGCGCCCAGGGAGGGAGGCTTCGGTTCGACGTGCCGCCGACCTGGGCGCGAGTGCTATTCCCGCGCTGAGGCTACCGTCCTTCCCTGCCCGCCCCGTTCGGGCTAAGCGCCGGCCGCGGCCGGCGCGGTCTCGATATACTCCAGGCTCTGGTGACGGAAGTAGCTGCGGTAGAGCTCCGCGTAATTCCCTCCGCGATCGAGGAGGCTTTCGTGGCTGCCTTCCTCGAGGATCCGTCCCTTGTCCAGCACGACGATCCTGTCGGCCGACTTGACGGTGGAAAGGCGATGGGCGATCACTATCGCCGTACGCCCGCTCATGACGGCCTCGAGTCCTTCCTGGATCTGAGCCTCGGTAAAGGGGTCGACGCTGGACGTCGCCTCGTCGAGTATGAAGATGCGGGGGTCGCGCAGGAGGACCCGCGCCAGTACGACGAGCTGGCGTTGCCCCATCGATAGCGAGGAGCCCCGGTGCCCCGTCTCGGTCGCGAGCCCCGACGGGAGGTCGTCCACCCAGTCGCCGCGACCCAGCGAGCGCGCGGCTTCCTCGATCCTCGAGTCCGGGGCGCCGGGCAGGCCGTAGCGGATATTGTCGGCGACGGTCCCGGAAAAGAGGAAGGGGTCCTGGGACACGAGACCGATGGCCCCGCGAAGGGCGTCGAGGGAGTAGCTCCTTATGTCGCGGCCGTCCACGAGAAGCGAGCCCGACTGGAACTCGTAGGCGCGGGAGATCAGCTTGGCGATGGTGGACTTGCCCGCCCCGGTCCGGCCGACTATCGCGAGCTTCTCGCCGGCGGCCACCTTCAGCGAGAAGTCCGCCAGCACCGTCTCCTTCTCCGAGTACGAGAAGCCGAGCCCCCTGAACTCGATTTCGCCCTCGATCCGGCCGGGGGCGAAATCCCCGGTCTGCCGAACGCGGCTCTCGCGGTCGATGAGGGAGAAGACGCGTTCGGCGGCCGCGAGCCCGTCCTGAAGCTGGCTCCAGAAGGAGGCTATGTTGAGCATCGGCCACCAGAAGAAACCCACCGCCTGCATGAAGATGAACCACTCGCCCATCGAGAGGGCGCCGCCGCGGGCGGCCATGCCGCCGGCGAAGGCGATTATGCCGTTGCCCACGCCCGCGGCGAGGGAGACGATGGGGAAGATGAGCTGCAGCACGACGCCTCGGCGCAGGCCGAAGCGGTACGCGAGGGCGTTCTCCGTCTTGAAGGAGCCCCAGAGCGAGCGCTCGCGCCTGAATCCCTTGGCCACGCCGATGCCCGCCACCGACTCCTGTATCTCCGCGTTGACCTCGGCCGTGACCCGCTTGGCGTTGCTCGTGACGAAGCGTGCGATGCGCCTGAAGGCCAGCGCCACCCCCATCGCCACCGGCGCCATCGCGACGAGGAGGAGGGTGAGTCTCGGGCTGAGCGAGATGAGGTAGGCTAGGAACACGCTCACGAGGACGATCTGGGACAGGAAGTCCACGACGAGGCCGATGACGTTGGCGAAGTCCTCGGTGTCCGTCGTGATCCTCGATACGACCTTGCCCGACGAGTGCTCGTCGTAGAAGGAGAGATCGTGGCGGACCGACTTGGAGAAGGCCTCGGAACGAAGGCGGAAGATCGTGTCGCCGACGACTTTGCTCGAGAGCACGTATCGAAGGTAGTTGAAGAGCCACTCGATCGAGCCGAAGCCGATCACCGCCGCGGCTATGAGGAAGACTATGGATCCGTCGCCGGCGCCCGCGGCGTTCGCGCCCGCGGCCGCGGCCGCGACCTTGGCGCGCGATACCGCGTCGAGGGACTTGGACACGACCACCTGGGCCGCGAACTCGGAGAGCGAGGCGAGCGCGAGCACGGCGCCGACGGCCGCCATCCTTCCGCGCCAGGGCCGGAAGTAAGCCGCGATGCGCGACAGGAGCTGCCTGTCGGAGTATTGTCTGTCGTAGGCCTCGGTCTCGAGGCCGTCCATCACGAAGCCCATGTCATACCCTCGCGAAGAGCCGGCGATAGTCCTCGCAGCGCACGAGAAGCTCCTCGTGGCTTCCCGAATCGGCGAGGCTCCCTCCCTCGAGGAGGAGGATCCTGTCCGCCCAGCGGATCTGCGAAAGGCGGTGGGTTATGAGAAAGGTCGTGCGTCCACTGCTCGCGAGGCGCATCGCCTTCTGTATCTCGTCCTCGGTGCGGGAGTCGATGGCCGACGTGGAATCGTCCAGGATGAGGATCCTCGGGTCCACGAGGAAGGCCCGCGCTATGGCGACGCGCTGCTTCTGCCCGCCGGAGAGCGTGACGCCCCGCTCGCCGACCTCCGTGTCGTAGCCCTTGTCGAAGCCCATGATGAAATCGTGGGCTTGGGCCGCCTTCGCGGCCTCGACGATGTCGCCCCGCTCGGCCCCCTCGACGCCGAAGCCGATGTTCTCGGCTATCGTGCGCGAGAAGAGGAAGACGTCCTGCTCGATCGTCGCGACCTGGGCGCGCAGGCTCTCGAGGCTCCAGTCCCGTACGTCGACGCCGTCGACGAGGACGGCCCCGGAATCGACGTCGAAAATGCGGTTGACGAGCCTGACCAGGCTCGTCTTGCCCGAGCCGGTGCGGCCGACTATGGCTACCGTCTGCCCCGGATCCACGGCGAAGGAGACGCACTTGAGCACCGCGGCCCCCTTTCTCGAAGGATCGTCGCCGCAATAGGCGGCCCCGTCGCCGACGGCGTCGGGGCCGCCGAAGGAGAAACTAACGTCCCTGAACTCGACTCTTCCCTCCACTCGCGCCGCGCGGCCGCTCGGATTCTCGTCGAGGTCGCTCTTGGCGTTGATGGTCTCGAGGACTCGCGCCCCGCTCGAGAGCCCCATCTGGAATAGATTGAAGGACCAGAGGGAGATGAAGGTCGCGAAGCGCAGGCCGTTGTATAAGAGCATATAGCTCACGACCTGGCCGAGCGTAATGTCTCCGGCGCGCCAGAGGAGGAGGGCGTGGAGGAAGCCGAGGCCCCAGCATACGGCGAAGGCGAGCAGCGGCCAATACCTGGCCTGTATCCTGGCTATCCTGACGTAGAGGTCCCGCAGGGCGCCGGCCCCCGCGACGAAGCGGCCTATCTCCCTCGCCTCGCCGAGGTTGGCCTTCACCGTCTCTATGCCCTCGAGGGCGTCGGCCAGGACGGCGTTGAGCTTGCCGAAGGTCTCGCGCTGCGCGTCAGTGGCGGGATTGAGGCGGCGGTTGTATTCCCATACCGTGACGACGAGGAGGCCGATGAAGAGGCAGGGGACCAGAAGCAGTCTCGGATCGATGAGGGCGACCATGACGAGGGGAATCACCGCCGTCAGGCAGGAATCCATGATGATGGAGAGGCCAGGCGAGAACATCAGATTGAGGAAGTGGACGTCGTTCGTGGCCCTGGCCATGATGTCGCCGACGCGCTGACGCGAATGGAAAGTCTGGCTCTTCCCGAGCAGGCTCGTGAAAAGCTCGGCCCGCGAGTCGCGCTCGATGCGCTGGGCGAGAACCTCGAAGGAGACGTTGCGGCCGATCCCCGCGATTCCCTGGAGGGCGGCCGCCCCGGCGATGAGGAAGGCGACCGCGGCGAGCTGGGCGACCTTCCAGCCGGGCTTGGCGAGCACGTCGAAGCCCTTGCCGACGAGGACCTGGAGCCCCGAATAGCCGATATTGTTCGCGATCGAGAAGAGGGCCGCCATGGCGGGAAGCCAGGGATAGCGCAGGAGGTGCGAGACGATCCATCGGCCGGGGCTGCGAAGATCGTAGCGAATCTCCTCGCCCGAGCGGAATTCGGCGACGTTTGCGTGGCTCATTGCCGACAAATGTACTCGGACGAAGCGACCGGCGGCTAGAAGCTATACTCGAATTTGCCCTCGACGGCATTGCCCGTCTTGTTGAAGAAGGAAGCCTGCCGGAAGCCGTAGATGACCGCCTGGTCGATCTCGCTCGAGCCCGAGGAGGAGACGAGCTGCAGGTCGACGAGCTCGACCCTGCCGTTGGTCAAGGGACCGACCGCGAAGCGGATGACCACGGGCGAAAGCTTGGTCGCCGTCCTGAAGTCCGCAGTGGACGCGTCGTATCCCGCGGCCTCGAGCATGGTCCAGAAATCGCCGCGCTGCGGCAAGGGCGCCTGCCTCTTGAGGACCCATTGCGAACCCGACTCCTCGTAATACGAGCGGAAAGTCCCCTTGGCCTGGATATTGCGGTAGATGGACTCATCGATCTTGGAAGGGAGGGGCATGTAAAGGTAGATGGGGACGTAGATGTTGCGTCCGACCAATCCCGAGGAGGCGCCGAAGGTCGTAGCGAGGGCGCTGCCCATCTCGGACCCGCGGAAGGTGACGCTGCCGGTTCCGGCGGCGACTCCCGGCTCGGAGCCCGTTCCCATCGTCGCTACGGGGGCATTCCCCGACGACGAAGAATTGGAGCCGAAGGTACGGGTTTGGGGCGGGGCCGGCGGGGCCGCGGCGGAAGCCGCCGCGGCGCGCAGGGCCGCATTGGTTTCGGCCGCGCGTTCCTGCGCCGCCAGGGCGGCTGCAATATCCGCCTCGGAAGGAGGCTTGGCGGGCTTCTGGGAGCTCGGAGCCTGCTTGACGCTCGGACTGGCGGCGGCCGCGGGAGAGGGAGCGGCCCCCGGCGGGGATTGGGCCACCCTGTCGGGCGCGTTCGGGAGACCCAGAGGCGTCGCGCCCGGAGGGCCCCCGTTCCCCGCCAGATCGACGATGACCGTAGCCGGGGCCGATGCCAGACTCGCGGGCGCGAGACTCCCGATGAGCCAGGCCCCGACGAAGGCAAGGACGTACAGACAGGCCGTGGAAGCGGCCGCGATCAGGTTTCGCCTGCGGTCCTGCGCCTTCATCCAGCTCGCGTTCATGGGCTACCCGTTTCCACCCTCGTCCTGAGGCCGATGGAATCGATCCCGCCGCGGCGCAGCGCGTCGAGGACGGAGATCATCAGCTGATAGGTCGCGTTCCGGTCCCCCTCGACCGTAGCCTTTATTCCGGTCGCGTCGCCCGGCCCCGCCCGCTTGCTTATCAGCTCGGGCAGGCCCGCGAGATTGGTCCGGGTCTGGTCGACGTAGATTTCGCCCTCCGATACCGCGACCACCCGAATGACCGAGCTTTTCACGTTGTGCGACGTCGTGGACGAGGGAAGCTGGAGGGCGATGCCGGGCGCGAGCTTGAAGGTCGTCGTCACCATGAAGAAGATGATGATCAGGAGGAGTACGTCGATGAGCGGTATGAGGTTGATGCTCGTCACGGGCTGCAGCCGCTGTCGCCTGATCACGGCTTGGCTCCCCGCTCGAGGACCGCCGGCCTCTCCTCGCCCGTCCAGGCCTGCCGGTTCTTGTTGATCATCAGGATGAGGCCGTTGACCTGCCCTTCGAGCTTGAGCATGTAGTTGTTGGCCTTGGTCGCGAGGTAATTGTGGAAGATGAAGGCCACTACCGCCACGACTATGCCCGATACGGTGTTGATGAGGGCCTCGGAAAGGCCGCCCGCGAGGATCGACGGGTCGCTGACGGCGCCGAAGCGGCCGAGGACGCCCAGGGACTTCATCGTGCCGGTAACCGTGCCCAATAGGCCGATGAGGGGAGCGATGTTGGCGATGGTGCCTATCGCGACGATGTTCTTCTCGAGTAGGGGCGCCTCCTGCGCCGCCGAGTCCTCGAGCATCTCCTTCTGGATCGACCGCGGATAATCCCGGTTCTCGATCCCCGTGCGCATGAGGGCGGCGAAGGGCGAGAGGTTCTGGTCGCAGATGGCGAGCGCCTCGTCGATGTGGCCCTTCTCGACCGTGACTTTGATCCGATCGTAGAGCTTTTTCTCGTCGACTGTTATGCGCTTGAAATAGAGGAGCCTTTCAATGATGAGGGCGATGACGAAGGCCGAAAGCGCGACGAGGATCCAGACGACGATCCCGCCCTTTTGCAGGAAATCGAGCATGCTCCCTCCCGAAGGCGTTTAACTCGCGACGATAGCCATGCCGCTTTTATAAGGTACCTCGCCCCCGTTCGCAAGACAAGGGCATCGCGACGGTGGCCGCGATCGCCCTTGTCCCTTTCGCGGATTCCGGGCAATATAAAGGGAATCGGAGGTTCGAAGCCCATGCGCCGTCACAACGCAGTCATCGCTCTCGTCCTCGCGTCCGCAAGCCTGGCCGCGACGGCCCAGACCGCGCCCCAAGCGGCGGCATCGAGCCCTGCAGCCGCTGCGGCTCCGGCCGACCAGAGCCCGGCCTCCGGCGCGAGCTCGGTATCGGGCGCAGCCTCGGAAACGAACGCGAGCCCGTCAACGACCGCCAGCTCGTCAACGAGCGCCAACTCGTCAACGACCGCCAGCTCGTCAACGAGCGCCAACTCGTCAACGAGCCCAAGCTCGTTAAAGCCCAAGCTCGATGCCCTCCTCCTATACCGCCAGGGCAGGGACCTGGAGACCGCGGGCAGCCAAGGCGAGGCGCAGGGGAAATATGCCCAGGCCGTTTCGGTTTGCAATCAGGAGCTTTCCGCCGATCCAAGCCGCATCGAGGCCTACGTGGTCAAGTCCTGGTGCCTATTCCGGCTCGGCAAATATTCCGATGTCATCGCCACGGGCCAGGCGGGAATGAAAGTCTCCTTCGACGCGCGGCTCTCCGAGGTGATGGGAGAAGCCTATTATTTCCTCGGCCAGATGGACGACTGCCTGACTTCGCTCCAGAAATACCTCGAGATCGCCGGAGATTCTGGCGATCGGGGCCCGACGGCGCTTTTCTTCATGGGCGAGGCCTACCTCAAGCTCCGGAAATACGCCCATGCCGACATCGCCTATTCGACGGCCGTCCTCAAGGAGCCGAGCATGTCTCGCTGGTGGTTCCGCCTCGGAAACGCCTGCGAGGCCAACGAAGACTGGAAGCGAGCCTTCGACGCCTACGGCAAGGCCCTAGCCCTAAATCCCGGATATCCCGATGCCCTGGCGGCCCAGGCCAGGGTGAAAGCCAAGGTGCCCCAATGAAGCGCGCGAAGCTCGCTGCCTTCCTTATCGCGGCGGTGGCCTGCGCCCTCGCGCCCGACCTCGCCGCGCAGGCCGTCCCGCCGATCGATTCGCCCCTAAACCGGCAATTGGAGAAGATCTTTCCCGAGATCGCCTCCGGCTACATCGACCTCAACGGCAACGGCAAGATGGATCAAAGCGCCGACCTCAACGAGGCCATTCCCGAATCGAGGATGAAGGACGGCCAATTACATGCCCAGGAGATACTCGATTTCATAGTCGCCAACTGGCGCTTCATCCCCCTCGACAAGCTTCGCGCCGTGCAAGCCGCCGTAAAGACCACGCCGGGGGCCATCAACGAGCTCATAGCCATCGATTTCTCGGCTTCGCTGGACGACGCCATCGCGAAGAGGGCGGCGATGGGCGACTCGCTCTACTTGACCCCCTCGGCTTACAAAGAGGCCATGGACAAGCTCGGGGGCCTCATCACGGCGATGACCACGGCATACAAGACGGAAGGAGCGAAGGGCGAGGCCGATTTCGTCGCGAGCCGCGACGAGCTCTTCGGCATGATGGAGAAGGGCTATCCCCTTCCGAAGGACATCCCCGACGACGAGCGGGCCACGCTGGCTGCCGCCATGCTCAACACCGCGATGAAGGAGCAGAAGAGCGATCCCGCCAGGGTACGAACGGCTATAAAGACCTTGGGCCGACTCGGCGCCGGCCAGACGGGAAGCGGCTCCGCATTGACCGGGCTCGAGCTGGCGGCGCCCTACCTCGCGAATATGGCCGACGGCGGCGAAGGCTCGGATTTCCAGATCGAAGCCGTCAGGGCCATCGGCGAGATGGGCTATAAGCCCGCCGTCCCCTCGCTCTCCAGGCTCGTCAAGTCGGCGCAGTCGCCCGACCTGCGCAGGGCCGCCTTGGAGGCGCTGGGCGAGATCGGCGGCGGCGACGGCATCGATGCCATACTCGATCTCCTGAAGCCCTCCAGCCGCTCCTCCCTCCCCAGGGACTTCATCGAATCCATCGCCCAGGCCCTCGCCGGCATAGCCCAGAAGGGCAATGCCGACTCGCGCGTGCAGGCCGCCCTCAGGGACTTGTCCGGCTCGGACGACGCCGTCGTGCGCAGGGCCGCGACCGCGGGCATAGGAGCCTTCGCGACGCCCGCCTCGTCGGACGCGCTCGTCGCCGTCCTCGGAGCCGACAAGGACCCGGCGGTGCGCACGCAGGCGGTCAAGGCCCTCGGCAAGCAAAAGAGCGATGCCATCACGCCCGCGCTCATGAAGGTGCTCCGCGAGAAGGATCTCGATCCCGACCTGGAAATCGCCGTCGTCGACGCGTTGGGCGACACTCCCACGGGGTCCCTGGCCATCGCCATGATCGTCGACGATCTCGGGGATAAGAGCCCCGGCGTGCGGGCGGCCTCGGCCTCGGCCCTCCAGAAGCTCTACCCCGCTAACCAGCCCATCGTCACGAGCGCCCTCACGAGAAGCCTCCTCGCGAGCCAGGACGAATCCTTCCTCGTCGACGGGACGGGCCTCCTCGCCGTCCTCGCCGATCCGACCAGCATCCCCGCCCTCCTGACCCTCCTTCAGAAACCCCAGCCCGAGGTGAGGGCCAATGTCGCCTGGGCCTTCTACAAGATCCGCAGCGCCTCCAATCCCCGCGTCGTCGACGAGATGGAGAAGCTCATCACCAACGAGAACGAGGCGATCACCGTGCGGGTCAACGCGGTTCGCGCGGTCGGCGCCATCGCCTTCGACAGCCCCCAGCTCAACCTCTGGCAGACCCTCGTCACGACGGCGCAGATGCGCGGCGACAAGTACGCGTCCCTCCGGTCCTACGCTGTATGGGCCCTGGGCCGAATCGGCGCCGGCAAGAGCCAGGTCATCGCCCCCCTCGCGCGCATCGCGTCGCGCGATCCCGATACCGAGCTCAGGAAGCAGGCGGTCTCGGCCCTCCGGTATATAGCCGCTCCCGACCCGGGCGCGATAGACGCGCTCGCGGCCTCGTATTCCCAGACCGACGATCCGGAGCTCAAGGTCCTGGTTCTCGAGGCCCTCGCCGACATGGGCTCGGACAAGCCGGCCTCCCTCGCCGGCGACCTCATCGCGGGGAAGGCCCCGGAGGCGCTCAAGCTCAGGGCGCTCTCCGCCCTGGCCGAGTCGCCCGACGAGGCCTCGGCCGCGGCCCTTCTCGACGCGTCGCGAGACGCCCAGCTGCAGGACTTCGTCGAGTCCCTGCTCGAGGGTTACCCTTCGTCCCTGATGACTTCCCTGGTCGCGCGCAGGCTCCGCACCGAGACCGACAAGAACGCCGTCTCGGTCCTCGAGACCCTCGACGCGCGGTTCTCGCAATAAGGGGACCCGGGCCATGTCGAACAGATACGTGCTCAAGGTCGTCTGCCCCGATCAGAGCGGCCTCATCGCGGCCGTCACCAGGGCGATCGCCGAATCCGGCGGCAACGTGCTCCACCTGAGCCAGTACACGGCCGTGGACATCGAGGCTTTCTTCATGAAGACGCAGTTCGAGACCGCGGGGGGCTTCGACGTCGCTGCCTTCGAGACCGCCTTCGCGAGCCTGGCTCGTCGCTTCAGCATGGAATGGAGCCTCTCCGACCGCGAGCGCAGGCGGCGCGTCGCCATATTCGTCAGCAAGACCAGCCACTGCCTCTACGAGCTCCTTCTCAAGCACCAGGACGGCGAGCTCGACTGCGAGATACCGGTCGTCGTCTCCAACCACCCCGACCTCGCGGCCGTCGCGACCCAGTTCCACGTCCCCTTCTTCAAGGTGGACCCCGAGAAGGGCAAGGCCGCCTACGAAGAAGACCTCGAGGCGATATTGAGAGACTACCGCATCGACCTCGTCGTCCTCGCGCGCTATATGCAAGTCCTGTCCGGCGAATTCGCGGCCCGGTGGGAGCGTAAGGTCATCAACATCCACCATGGCTTCCTACCCGCCTTTCAAGGAGCCAAGCCCTATCATCAGGCATGGGCAAAGGGCGTCAAGATCATCGGCGCCACGGCCCACTTCGTAAGCGAGATCCTCGACGAGGGGCCCATCATCGCGCAGGACGTGCTCAGGGTCGCGGATACCCGCTCGGTCTCGGAGTTCATCCGCCTCGGGAAGGATATCGAGCGCAAGGTCCTCTACGAGGCCCTGAGACTCTATCTCGACGATTCCGTCTTCGTCCGCGAGGGCCGAACCTTCATAATCCCCTGACCCGGGAATCGGGACGGGGCATCCTCTCCTCCGAATCGGAGGGATGAACTATAATACGGCTTATGAGGCTTCGCGGACTTAACGGCGCCGGGAGAGGGTCGAGCCGGGCCCGGGCCGCCTCGGCGATCCTGCTCGCCGCCTCGGCCGCCATCGGCATCTCCTGCTCCGCCGGACGACCCATCGTGATCGGTCTCGCCGGGAGCTTTTCCGGGAGGAATTCGGCCTTGGCGGTCTCCGGGAGAAAGGCGGCAGAACTCTTCGTTCAGAAGGCGAATAATTCCGGCGGCGTCCGCGGCAGGAAGCTCGCCTTGGCGACGAGCGACTTCGCGAGCGATCCTGCCATGGTCGTTCCGGCGGACACGAGGCTGCTATCCCGCGGAGCGGTCGTAATCGTCGGGCATTTCATCAGCGAGGAGGCCGCGGCGGCCCTCGATTTCGCGAACGGCAAGCGCATCGCGCTGGTCAGCCCCACCGCAAGCGCGGAAAGCTTCAGCGGCAAGGACGATTTCTTCTTCAGGACCGTGATGAGCTCCGGCCGCGACCCGCTGGCCATCGCGGCGGACATGGCCTCCAAGGGCAGGAAGCGACTCCTCGTCATCGAGGTGAACCAGAATAAGCCTTACGATGAAACCTATACGGGACCCTTGGCCAAGTCCGTCACGATCGCGGACGACATTTCCGGCGACTCGCTCGGCGGCATCGATTACGCTCGCGCCCTCCGGTCCAAGGCGGACGCCGCGCTCATCATCGCTAATTCGATCGACGCGGGCAGCATCGCCCAGGAGCTGCGGCTCAGGGGATTCGCGAAGCCCCTCTACCTGAGCGGCTTCGCGGCCACCAACGGCGAGGGCGTCATCGCCAGCGGAGGTTCGGCCGTGGAGGGCGCATGGTTCGTTCATCAGATAGACGAAAGCCAGCCCGCCTTGGCCCCGCTCATCGCGGAATTCCACGCGGCATACGGGACCGATCCCGATTATGCCGCTCTCGAGACCTGGGACGCCATGTGCCTGGTCAAGACGGTCTTGGAGGCAGGAGGACTCGACCGCCGCTCCTTCTACCGGATCCTCCGCGGGACGCGCAGCTTCCGAGGGGCGGCCAACCTCATTTCCCTGGACGAATACGGGGACGCCCACCGCTCCCTATTCATCCGCGTGATCAAAGACCATAAGATCGTCACCTTGGGCCGATTCGAATGAGGGCAGGCGGCGAGAAGGGGAAAGACGATATCCTCGCGACTTCGGCGCGGCACGGAAGCGTCGGAGGTTTCTCTCTCGTCCTGCTTCTCGTCTGCTTCGCCGCGGCCGTCATCGGCCTGCCCTTAGCGGGCACGATCGTGCGGACTGTATCCGCCGTCACGCAACGCTTTCGGGCCGAGCTCGACGAGAAGAACGTGCTCCTCGCGCGCTCGATCGCGAACGAAGCTGGGGTCTTCCTGGAGAGCTACTTCTCCGCCTTGGCCGCGCTGGCGGCGGAGCCCGGCGAGGAGGCCACGCGGAGCCTGATATCGGCCTTTCCGGCCTTCATGAACCTCATGATCGTCGATCGAAGCGGCCGGGTCGAGTTCGAGGCGGGAAGCGGCAAGGAGACGGGCTACGACGTCTCGCAGCGGGACTACTTCAAGGCCGCCTTCCTCGGCCGATCCTATCTCTCGCTTTCCACACTCTCCCATGGCAGCTACCATCCCACCGTCTACCTCTCGCTGCCCTACCCCGGGGGGATCGCGGTAGGAGAGCTCGACCTCAAGCTGCTTTCGGACAATATCGCGCGCCTTTCGCTCCGAAGCGAGGACATCGTGGCCATCGCCGATGCGGGAGGAACGCTGGTGGCCCACAGCGACAGCGCCCGGGTCGAACGCAGCGAGAATATCGCCCTGATGTCCGCATTCAAGGATTCCCTCCATACGGAAGCCGTCGCGACCCAGGACGTGGAATTCGAGGGACGGAGAGTCCTCCTATCGGCGGCGCGCGTGCCCGGCTTCGACTGGGTGGCGATCGTCGCCGAACCGGCCGCGAAGCTCGATCTAGAGATCGCGCGGTTCCGGGTCCCCCTCCTCTTCGAGACGATCGGGACGGCAAGCCTGGTTTTCCTCGCGGCCCTGCTGGCCCTGACCTATATAGGAAAGGACTTTACCAGCCTCCACCTGCGCTTGCACGCGATCGCCCTAGGCGACTACGACCTGCCGGTGAAGGAACCGATCTTCCGCGAGTTCCGCGTCATCGCCCTGGATTTCGGGAACATGGCGAACGCCGTGGAAGACAGGGAGAGACGGCTTTCCGAAAGCCTCGGACAGAAGGAAGTCCTGATCAAGGAAGTGCACCACAGAGTGAAGAACAACCTGCAATTGGTCGAAAGCCTTCTCTCCCTGGAGATGCATCGCCGCGACGATCCCGAGCCCGGCGGCTCCCTGGATCGGGCGCGCGCGCGAATCCAGGCCTTGGCCTCGGTCCACGAGATGCTCTATCTCTCGGAGGACCTGGCCCGGCTCCGCTTCGACGAATACCTCCGCGCCTTGGCGAGGGACCTCGTCAATCTACCCGCGCTCCGCATCGAGACCGAGGAGCTCGACCTGGACATCGACCGGGCGATACCCTGCGGACTCATCGCGAACGAGCTCATCACCAACGCCCTGAAGTACGGAAGCCGCGGGGAAGGGACGTCCCCCGAGATCGGCATTCGCCTGAGCGTCGCGGGAGGCTTCGCGAAGCTTGAGATCTCCGACAATGGTCCGGGCTTCCCGCCCCGCTTCGATCCCGCCTCGAGCGGATCGCTCGGCATGCACCTCGTCCTGTCTCTCGTGCAGCAGATCGAGGGGAGTTGGCATCTCGCCGGCGAGGGCGAGGCGCGATGGACGATCCGCTTCCCGATCTGATCCTTTTTCCTTTTATCCTGCAGACGGCATTCGACTCCGACAGAAGCCTTCTTCAAAGAGTCGTACCGGCTCGATCAGCTCGTCGACGTCGTCGCTTTTCAGGATTTCGATTTTCGGCATGGCGCCCTCACGGAGGGAGACAGTCGCAATTGGGGGGAATGGATCGAGGGCGACCTGGACCCATGCATCGCCGGCCACGAGGACGACGGCAAGGACGAACTTTATCGACTGATGCTATATTTCCTTATCCGATACTCCATGCGTATTCGATGTCGTCGCGCGTGAAATGTGCATCGTCCCGCCTCTTTTAGGCATTTACAGGATCCGGCTTTTCCATCGACGATCTTGTACGTGTGGAGCGGATTTTCCGTCCCCGTCGGAGCGGCTCGCCGCATCACGGCG
>CAYNFM010000044.1:0-32216 GCA_964396415.1 uncultured Treponemataceae bacterium
GCGACTCGCCGTATCCTTGCGCGCCTGCTCCTCATTGTAGCAGATGATGTAGCGCCTGCCGTCGCGTATCCGCTCGCTTACCCTAACCGGCCTTCGACGTCAGGAATGCGGCCAGGCAGCGATTTCCCTATGGCGCCCGCCCATCCTGGGGCAGGGCTCCCTCGATTCCGTACTCCTCAATCTTCTGATAGAGGGTCTTCCTACCAATGCCGAGCACCTCAGCCGTCCTCGACTTGTTGCCGCCCTGGGCGGCGAGAGTCTCACGAATGAGGATCTTCTCGGCCGCCTCGAGGGTGGAGCCGATAGGCACGCGAACGTCCCTTTCCTCACCAGAGGAGCGCACGCCCGGCGGAAGGTCGTCGAGCTCGACGAGGCCGCTCGAGGCCATCACGACCGCGCTCTCGACCGAGTTGCGGAGCTCGCGGACATTGCCGGGCCAGGGATAGGCGTAGAGGGCCTGCCTGGCCTTGGGATCGAAGCCTTCGAGCTTCTTGCCGTTCTCCTCGGTGAACTCGCGCAGAAAGGCCATGGCGAGAAGTGGGATGTCGTCGCGCCTCTCGCGGAGGGGAGGAACGCGGATATTGACGACATTGAGCCGGTAATAGAGGTCTTCCCTGAAAGTCCCCTTGCGGATCTCCTCTTTCAGGTCCTTGTTGGTCGCGGCCACGATGCGCACGTCGACCTCCACCGTTTCCTCGCCTCCGACGCGCTCGAATTTCCTTTCTTGGAGCACCCGCAGGATCTTGATCTGGACGTTCTGGTTGATTTCGCCTATCTCGTCGAGGAAAAGCGTTCCCTTGTCGGCCAGCTCGAAGCGACCGCGCTTCCGGGCCTGGGCCCCGGTAAAGGCGCCTTTCTCGTGACCGAAGAGCTCGCTCTCGAGGAGGCTCTCGGCCAGCGCGGCGCAGTGGACCTTGACCAAGGGGCCGTCGCGCCGGGGCGAGAGGTTGTGTATCGCGTCCGCGACCAGCTCCTTGCCGACGCCGGAATCCCCGGTGACGAGGACGCTCGCGCGCGTGGGCGCGACCCGGCGCACGAGGTCGAAGACCTTCTTCATCTCGGCGCTCTTGCCTATGATGGAGCTGGATCGCCGCTGGGCCTCGACCTCGGCCTCGAGCTCGCGATTCTTGCGCGCCAGCTCCCTCGACTCGAGGGCCCGCTTGACCAGAAGCGAGAGGTGGTCGAGATTGACCGGCTTGGTGAGGAAGTCGAAGGCTCCCGCCCGCATGGCGACTACGGCGTCCTCGATGGTGCCGTGCCCCGTAAGGACGATTACGGGAAGCCCGGGATATCGACTGACGACGTGATTGAGCACGTCGGTCCCGCCGAGCTTGGGCATGCGCAGGTCGGTGATTACCAGGTCCGCGTCCGCCGACTCGACGAGGGCGAGCGCCTCCTCGCCGTCGGCGGCGGGAAGGGCCCGGTAGCCGTCGAGCGACAAGGCTTCAGCGAGGCCCTCCCTGATATTCTTCTCGTCGTCGGCGACCACGATCGTGAAGCGCATCTATGCTCCCTTCGCGACGGGCTTCGCGCCCGCGCCTCCGCCGTTGTAAGGAATGAGGCGCCTTTCCTTCTGCGGGACCGGCAGGCTGATTATGAAGACGGAGCCCTGGCCCGAACGCGACGTGACGGATATCTCCCCGTCGTGCTCCCTCACGATCTTGAATGTAATCGTAAGGCCCAGCCCCGTTCCGTTCTCTTTCGTGGTGAAGTAGGGCTCGAAGATCTTGGGCAGGTCGTCTTCCGAAATGCCTATGCCGCTATCCTCGACCGAAATCCTCAGCTCCTCGTCGACGCGATCGACGGAAAGGCGCAGCTTGCCGCCGCCGGGCATGGCGGCGAGGGCGTTCTTCACGAGATTGAGCACGGCCTGCTTCATGAGGCGATCATCGAGCGCGACCCTAGGCAAATCGTCCCCGAGCCGGAGCTCGACCATGACGCCTGCTCGCTCCGCCTCGGGTTTGATGAATTCGGCTATCTTGGCGACGAGCTCGCCAGGATCGGAATCCCGAAGCTGGACGTCCATGGGCCGGACCGCGAAGAGGAAATCGACGACGATTTTGTTGAGCCGATCGATCTCCTCGTCCACCACCTTGAGGTGGCGCTCGATCAAGGGAGCCTCGACCTTTCGCTTTCCCGCGAGTGCTTTCCGGATGAGCTGTATGTGGATCGAGAGGGAGCCCAGGGGGTTCTTTATCTCGTGGGCGACGCCGGCGGCAAGGGTAGTCAGGGAGGCGAGGCTCTCCGCCCTGCGCAGCTGGGCCTCCTTGCGCCGCTTTTCCGTGATGTCTTCCATGTGGACGATCGCACCTTCTATGCGGCCCTGCGAGACGAGGGTGCTCACCGACACCGCGACGAGCCTCGTCGTGCCCTTCGCCTCCAAGCCGAACTCGCGGTCGAGCACGGTCTCTTCCCCCTCGAGGGTCTTGCGGAAGAAGCCCGCGAGGTCCTCGTCCGAGACGCTGTGCCAAAGCGGCCTCTCGAAGGGATCGAGACCGGAGAACCTGAGCATGCGCTCGGCCGACTTGTTGTAGATGATGGGCAGGTGGTCCCTGTCGCAGACGACAATGCCGTCGAGCATGGAATCGAGGGCGACGTCCATGCGGCCGTTCTCCTCGGCCAGGGCGTAGAGGAGGGACCGCATCTGATCCTCGTTGAGCCGAGGAAGCTTGGCCAAGGCCCGCTCGACGAAGCGCCTCATGGCGATCGTCCTTCGGACAAGGCGTACAGCAGCGATTCCGCCAGCAAGCCGGGGCTCCGATTGAGAGTCTCGTAGTCGCTCGAGGCGGCGCGGATCAAGGCGGCGGCGCGCTCGACGAAGCCGACGGCGTCGGCGCCGGCTTCTTCCTCGGATAGGATGTCCCCCAAGGTCGCGGACAGGGCGGCGAGGAAGGATCGGAAGCTCGACGAGAACCTGTCGTCCCTCTGCCCGAAGTCCTTGGTCGCCTCGAGAAGGTCCGCCAAGGCGGCCGACGGGGCTTGGCCGACGGAACGCGCCTCTCGGGCGAGCGCGGCCAAGGGAGGCGCGAGGGTCTCCCTTTCGAGCCGGGCGACGAGGGCCGCGCCGAGGAAGGCCTCGGCTCTAGCGCGCGCCTCCGCGGGCGGAAAGGCTCTGCGCGCGGCGAGGAAGGATTCCACGGACGGCGCGGGCTCGGAGCTGCGAAAGATTCGTTCCACGACCAGGGTGGTGGCGGACGGGTCGCGCGCGACGAAATGATAGGTTCGCGCGCGAGAGAGGATGGTGGTCATCACGGCGCTGCGCCTCGAGCTGTGCAGGACGAAGCGCACGCTGTCCGGCGGCTCTTCGAGTATCTTGAGCAGAGCGTTGCGCGAAGCATCCTGCATCCTGTCGGCGTTTTCGATGATGACGGTCTTCCTGGGCCCGAGCGGCGCGAGACGAGCCCAGAATTCTATGTTGCGGATCATGAAGACGGGCGGCGTTCCCGGCACGAAGGCTTCGAGCTTGGCGCACAGGGCGGCGGATTCGGAAGCGGCCTTGTCGGCGCCCGGCGCCAGAGCTCCCGGAAGGGCTCGCTCGGGGGCGACGGCGTCGAGCGTTTCCTCGAGCCCCCGCAACAGACCCGCAGCCTTGGTCAGGCGCGATTCCTCGCCTTCATAGAGAAAGGCGTCGAAGCGCCGCGTCAGCTTGCGCGCGGCGCGCGCGAAGAAGTAGGCCGAGGCCGGACCGGGCGAGCGTCCCAATAGCTCGAGGGCAGCCGATATTTCCTCGGGAAAGCTGCGCGGGCCCAGGAGGGCAAGGTCGGGATGGACCAGAGAACGGTGACGGGAGCAAGCCGCGCAGGGGCAATTCCACGCGGCCCAGCTTCCAGGAGAGCCGGGGTCGCGAGGACGCGCGCAGGAAAGCGCGCGCGCGAGCTCGAGGGCAGCGCTGAGCTTGCCCGACGCGGGAGGGCCATAGAAGAGTATGGCCGGCGGAAGGCGACCAGCCTCGACATCGATCTTAAGCGCCCGAACGACCTCGTCCTGGCCCAGAAGGTTCTCGAACACGGCGGACCTAGGGCTTCTCGAGCGAGGGGGGCGCGAGTCGCATCTTCAGCGCAGGCGCATCGAGCCTGATGCCTTGCGTCATCTTGGCCAAACCGGGCCCGACGATCGGCAGAAGCAACCGAGCGAAGAAAGAATCGTGGATCAGCTTAGAGAAGCCGGAAACGGATTTCAGGGTCGGCTCGGCAAGGCTCATCACGATAAGGACGAGGGAAACGAGCATGAGCCCCTCGGCGAGACCGAGGACGAGGCCGAGCAGCCTGTCGACGCCCCCGAGCCGAGCGGCATCGATGCCCTCTTCGAGAAGTCGCTCGATCAGCTTGACGACGAGGAAGGCGACGAGGAATACCGCCGCGAAGCCGAGGATGGCCGGCAGAATCGCCGGGACGGCGGATAGTCCCCATAGGACGAAGAGTTGGCCGGCGGCTTTATAGAGGAAAAGGGCGGCGACGATGCCGACGAGGACGGCGGCCACGGAGAGGATCTCGGCCACGAAGCCCTTGATCATGCAACGGATCCCGAGGAGGGCGAGCATGACGACGAAGATCCAGTCGAGCGCGTTCATAGTCCCTCCCTTATCCGATCGAGGATGAGCACGGAGATTTCGGAGGCCGCGTCGCGACCCGCGACGGATTTCGCCGAGCGACCCATGGCCGCGCGGCGAGGGCCGTCGCCAAGGAGGCCGAGAGCTTCCTCGGCGAGCCTGTCGGCCGTGGCATCGCTTCCGACGAGGCTCAAGGCCGCGCCTGCCCGCTCGAAGAAATCGGCGTTGTCCACCTGATCTCCTCTCGTCCCCGAGCCGCAGAGCGGCACGAGGAGCATCGCCTTCTCGAGGGCCGCGCATTCCCACAGCGTGCCTGCGCCCGCGCGGCCGACGACGAGGTCGGCCGCGGCGAGCAGGTCCGGCATTTCCTCTCGGATGAAGGTGTAGCTTTTATAGCGGGGGCCGTCCGGCGGGAAGGCGCCAGTGTCGTCGTCGGGCGCAAATTCGCCCCGCTGATGGAGCACGAACGCGGCCTTCGAGAGTCGCGGGAGCGCGGCGACGGCGAGCTCGTTGATCTGCCGGGCGCCCTGGCTGCCGCCGAGGAAGAATATCACAGGTACCGCATCCCGTACCCCGAGGAGGGCTCGTCCGCGCGCGGCGTCGCCTCGGCGGATGGCAGCGCGGACGGGATTGCCGGCGACGATTGTCTTGCCTCGCGCGGCGGACGGAAGTCGCGCGCGTGTCGCTTCGTAGCTTATCACGACCATGTCGGCGCGCCGGGAGTTGATACGGGTGGCGAGTCCGGGACTGAGGTCGGACTCGTGAGTGATGTAGGGAATCCCGAGAGAAGCCGCGGCCCAGCAGGGCGGGACGCTGACGTAGCCGCCTTTGGAGAAGAGGAGGGCGGGCCTCAGCTCCTTGAGGAGGCGACGCGCGCTCGAATAGCCCGCCAGGACGCGGAAGGCGTCAACGGCATTCTCGAGCGAGGGCCGGCGCCGCAGCTTGCCGGAGGGTATGGCGAAGAACTCGAGGCCCGCGGCTTCGACAACCTTCCTGTCCGAGTCCTTCTTCGAGCCTATCCATGCGAGGCGGCCGGCGAAGCCGCCGGCGCGGAGCGCCTCGGCCACGGCCAGACCCGGAAATACGTGTCCGCCGGTGCCGCCGCCGGTGAAAGCTATGGTCGCCCGATTCACTGCCTTGGGCCTAATCCGCGGTCGCCAGGCCGAGCATCCTCGCATAGGCAGCCAAGGCCGGATCGCCGGGCGACCCGGCCAGGACCTGCTTCGCGAGGAGCTTCCCGAGCTGGACCCCTTCCTGGTCGAAGGAATTGACGTTCCAGGCGAAGCCCTGAAACATCACCTTGTTTTCGTAATGGGCGAGCAAGGCGCCCAAGGCACGCGGATCCAGGCGCTGTCCGCGTATCAGGGTGCTCGGTCTGCCTCCAGGGAACTCCTTGTTCCCGTCCGCGTCTTCCTTACCGCGGGCGAAGGCCACCATTTGGGCGGCCAGGTTGGCGTTGAGTTTCTGGCGGCTCGTGGAGCCGTCGACCTCGATATCGCCCCCGGTCTGGCCCTCGAGGAAGCCGATGAATTGGAGAGGCACGGGATCGGTGCCTTGGTGCAGGAGTTGGTAGAAGGAATGCTGCCCGTTGGTGCCGGGCTCGCCGAAGACCACGGGTCCCGTAGAGTAGGAGAGGGCTTTCCCCGATCTGTCGACGCGCTTGCCGTTGGACTCCATGTCGAGCTGCTGGAGGTGGGCGGGAAAGCGCGAGAGGGCTTCGGAGTAGGGGAGGATCGCCGTCTCTCCCATGCCAAGGACGTTTCTCTCGTAGACTCCGATCATCGCATCGAGCAAGGCCGCGTTATGCGAAATATTCTTTTCCTGGGCGAGCTTGTCGGCCTCGTGAGCGCCAGAGAGGAATTCGGCGAAGGTCTCGGGACCGAAGGCTAGGGAAAGGATCACCCCGCCCACCGCGCTCGAAGACGAATACCGCCCTCCTATGAAATCGTCGATGTAGAAGGAATCGATGTAGCCGGGATTGCCCGCAAGGGGGCTCGTCTCGCTCGTCACAGCGACCATGTGCTTGGCCGGGTCCAGGCCGGCCGCCTCGAGGCGATCGCGAACGAGGCATTCGTTCGCCAGGGTCTCCTGGGTGACGCCGCTCTTGGAAACGAGGACGAAGAGGCTCGTCGACAGATCGAGACCGGAGAGCAGGTCGTCGCCGTCGTCGGGATCCACATTGGAGATGAAGCAGGCGCCCAGCATGGCCCGGCCTTCGGCGAGGGCCCAGCGCTCGAGAGCCAGGTAGAGCGCCCTCGGCCCGAGGTCGGAGCCGCCGATGCCGATTTGGACGACAGTCGTGAATGGGTCGCCCGTCGAACCCACTATCTTGCCCGAATGTACCGCGCGCGCGAACTCGGCGGCCTTTTCCCGCTCGCCCTCGTAGAAGGCGCGCAGGTCCCGATCCTCCCGAAGCACGGCCTTGCCGAGTCGGCCGCGAGCCAGGTGGTGCAGGACCATCCGTCCCTCGCCGGTGTTCATCACCTCGCCCGCAGCGAGGAGATTGTACTTCTCGACGAGGCCTTGCTCCTCGGCGAGCTCGCCCAGCGCGGCGAGGACGGAGCCGTCGACGGGCGATGCCGCCCAGTTATAGGTGAGTCCGCCGCCGAGGGGAATGTCGCAGGCCGCTATCCGCTCCGCGGTGAGCAGGGCGCCGACGCGCGGGATCGGCAGCGCGGCGAGCTTGGGGAATGCCTTGGTCTCGTCGAGCCTTTTATATTCGATCATGTGCGGCTCCTTTCAGTCTTTATATGATATCCGTGGTCTCGCCGTTCATCAAGGCGTGCCATCGAGCGCGAATGATACTATAATAGGTGCTCGAGGGGCATGACGATGGACTTGAACGGAATCCTCGCACTCTCCATCAAGGTACTCGCCGATTGGCGCGTTTTATTCATCGCCGCGGCTTTTATCCTGCTTTGGGTCTCGCTGCGCTATGTCGGCTCCATCTATCGGGCTCGTTCCTCGATTCGGAGGCCTCCGGCCATGGTCGGAGACTCCAACGGCGCCGCGATCAGATCCGGCAAAGGCCGAGCGGCTCCGCGTTCCAGGTCCGGGAGAGAGACTGGCGATGACACGGTAGGATGAAATATCGCCGCCAAGGCTTGCCGGATTCGGAGGGCGAAGGCCGGCGCGGGTCTTAGGCCAGGAGCGATCCGGCCCTTCCACGGCCATCTTCCCAGCCTCCGGATCATCCCCGCGCGTATGGCCGTTTCCATGGCCCGGGCCGCGTCTTTCGCGTCCCAATCGCCCATGGCTCCCCAAAGAGCGCAACGGGGCGGCTCGCCTCGGCGCGAAGCCTCGCCCCGGAGCAGGTCGAGGGCCTCCTCGCCCGTAAAGCGCCGGGAATTTACCGCGGCGAAATGCCGTAACTCAGTCTCTCCCTCGCAGGAAGCCGGCACCGCGCCCTCGCAGCGATTGCAGCCAGAACAAGACCCGCGGCCTTGGCGGGGCGTTCCGAGGAGGTCGAGGAGGCCGTCCCGCCTGCAGCCTTCCTTTGATGACGCATAGGTAAGCAGGGAGCGGAAACGCGAACGGCGAAGCTCGTCCTTCTCCAGCTTAGCCCTGTCTCCATCGTCCAGTCCCGATAAGAGGACGGCGCGGGAGGATAGGCCGTCGCGGCCTGCGCGACCCGCTTCCTGCAGGTAGGCCTCGACCGAGCTCGGGGCCTCGTAATGGATGACGCTGCGGATGTCCTTCTTGTCGACGCCCATGCCGTAGGCGCAGGTTGAGCACAATATGCCCCCCTCGGAGGAAAGAAACCATTCCTCGACTGCCTTCTTCTCCCCTCTTTCCAATCCCGCATGGTAGAACCGAATTTCGTCCTCGCCGAGCCGATCGGAGAGAAGGCGCGCGAGCATCTGGGCGCCCTCGCGGGAAGAGCAGAATACGAGGAGGGGCCGCGGCATCTCCGTCGCGAGCCGAAGGAGGCTGTGCTCCCGGCTCAAGGTCCGCACGACGCTGTAGCGGATGTTGGGCCTGTCGGGATCGGCCTCGACTACTCGGTACGGCGAGCTTCCGAAAAGTATCCGCGCCACGGCTTCGAAGACGGCTGGGCTCGCGGTGGCCGTGAAGGCGCTAAGGGCCGGGGGATCGAGGATTTCGACTATGCTTCCCAGCTCGAGGTACGCGGGGCGAAAGCTTGCGCCCCATTCGGATACGCAATGCGCCTCGTCGATCGTGATATGGCTGGGGCGGATCTCTTTAAGGAAGGAGGACAGGCGGGGACGTACGAGGCATTCCGGATTAGTGATCACTATTTTCGCCTCTCCTCTCTCGACAGCCGATTCGGCCTCCGCCCGCTCTTTTGGAGTCTGGCCTCCGCGGAATAACGCGCAAGCCAGCCCGGAAGACTCGAGTCGGCGTCGCTGATCCTCCATCAGGGCGAGGAGAGGATAAACGACTACGGTGGGATGGGGAAGGAAGAAGGCGGGTAGCTGGAAACAGAGCGACTTGCCGAAGCCGGTGGGAAGGAGGACTATCTGGCGAAGGGGTTCCGCCTCGGCCGCGACGGAATCGATGACATTAGCCACGACCAGGCGCTGGTAGGGGTAGAGGTAGTCCAAGCCGAAGCTCTTTTTGAGGGCCTCGGAGAGGGCATCGTCGAGTCGGTTCATATCCTTGCTACGCGCTGCCGGCTCGAAGCCGAATGAGGCCCAGCGTTCGGCCGAAGTCAGAAACCCTTGACTTTCTTCCCGCAGAGCATGTTCTGGTAGCAACGAACGCAGCCAGGGAAGATGCCATCGGGGCTATTCTTCAAGGCCGAGCGAAAGCGCCGCGCCCTCTTGCCGTTATAGATATTGAAGAAGCTCTCTTCATTAATGTTGCCGAGCTTGTAGTCGGGATAGTCGGCGCAAAAATGAACGCCGCCGTCGTAATCGATGTTGGCCTGGCTCCACGGTACCGAGCATCGCGTGCGCACCGGCATCGCGAGGTCGCCATAATAAGTATTGATCTTCTCGGGATTGAGCGCGGGCACGGTGATTATGGGATGATCGGTCTGCATCGCGTGAATCCTCGTCAGGATATCGTAGAGTTCCTGCCCGTCTATGCCCTCGTTGTATCCCGTCTCGTAGCCTTGGAGGCAGCCGATCTCCGTATCCAGCTTATCGCGCATGAAGTCGCGCTGATGCTCGATGATAGCCTTATTGGTATAGGTTCCGAGATTGAAGATATGCCAGGACAACTTAAAGCTTCGGGCTGCTTCCGCCAGGCGGTAGAGGTCCTTATAGTTAAGGTTGTTGACCGTGCTCACGATTCCCATATGCGGGAAGTGCGAGCCTTGTCGTTCCTTCTCGAGGTTGATGGCCTCGAAGCCCTCCACGACTCTCCTGTACGAGCCCTCTCCGCGTATCCTATCATTCGTCTCCTCGAAGCCGTCGAGCGAGACGAAGAGGGCGTGCCATTTCTTGCGCACTATCTCCTTGGCGTTCTTCGCGAGGAGCGTTCCGTTGGTGTTGACGCTCACGGCCAATCCCGAGTCCTTCATGTAGTCGACGAGGGGGAAGAGCTCCGGATAGAGAAAGGGCTCTCCTCCCCATATGTATATCGTAGGGCGCTTGCGCCTGATTTCGTCGACGAGGCGTTTGTAGACGTCCAGGCGGAGGATCTTCTTGGATTCCTCCGCCGCGAAGCTTCCTTTTAAAACGCCTTTGTCCCCGCGCTGTCCGCACATGACGCAGCGCAGATTGCACAAGGGCGTTAGCCTGAAGTAGAGGAGCGAGAGCTCGTGGGTCCTGCCGCGATAGAATCGGTTATCCACGAACATGGCTTTCTTCTGCATCGCGAAGGATTTGGCCAATTTAACTGCGATAAGGGGGTCCTTCCTGAACAGCTTGGGGACCAGGGCGAAATTGGTCTTCATCAGGGTCTCCCGCGCGTCATTTTATCGAGGAGCGGCTTCGCCATGGCTGGGAGAGCCGATCGCGGAACGAGCTTAGCGAGGCAGGAGGCGATTTTGTTGCGCGAACCGGCGATGGCATATGGCCTATTCTTGCCGAGCGAGCGCAGCCCGATGCGCGCGACCTTGGCCGCGTCCATGCTGCTGCGCTCGGAAAAGGCGCGGTAGGCCGGGCTCGCGATTCCCGCGTTCTCGTCGAAGCCGGTACGGACATAGCCCGGCAGAAGGCAAGAGACGGAAACGCCCGAGGCTCGCATCTCCGCTCGCAGTGCCAGGGAATACCCAAGCACATAGCTTTTGGACGCCGCATACGAGGCGAAGTAGGGGAGGGCGAATTCGCCGGCTAGGGAACCCACGTTGAGTATGCGGCCGCTCCCCCTCGACTCCATGTCCCGGCCGAATAGCCCGCAAAGGGATGTCAGGGAAAGTATATTCAAGTTAAGCATGGACTCGATCCTTTCCGCCGGCAATACCGTGCTCAGTCCGAAGAGTCCCGATCCCGCATTGTTGACGAGAAGCTCGACCTCGTAGCCCCTCTTTCGACAATCCGAATGGAGAGCTATTCCCGCCCCGCGTTCGGAAAGATCGGCTTTGATTACTATCGAGCTCTCGGCTCTCCGCCCGTCAAGGGAACGCTTGGTTTTCTCGAGCTGCTCCTCGTTCCTCCCGACCAGAATCAGATCCCATCCCCCATGCGAGAGCTGGATCGCGAATTCCTTGCCGATTCCGCCCGAAGCCCCAGTAACCAAGGCCATTCCGTAACTAGGTTCTAGCATATGGGAGGAGAATACCTTATTAAAACCATCTTACGTAAGGCGGGGAGCATTTACTCGAGACCGACCCGTGGGCAGATGCTCAGGAGAGGGCAGGGGCCGAGCGTAGAAGGAAGCATGCAGGCCGGCTTACGCGCGGTACAGACGAATTTACCGTGGCGGTTTATCGCGTAGGAGAATTCGGTCCATCTTTCCTCGGGCAGAAGCTCGGCGATCCTCTTCTCCATGTCGGCGGGATCGGGCTTGCTTCCGAGGCCGAGGCGCAAACAGACGCGGAGGGCATGGGTATCCACAATGATGCCCGGACGGCCGAAGCATGCCGAAAGCACCAGGTTCGCGGTCTTTCTTCCTACCCCGGGCAATTCGAGAAGCTCTTCCATCGTCGACGGGACTTCCCCTCCGAATTTCCCTTCGATGAGCTTGGCGGCTCCGACGAGATGACGAGCCTTAGTCCGGAAGAAGCCGAGGCTCCTGATCGCAGCCTCGATGTCCTCGACCCTCGCCGAAGCCATGGCGGACGGAGTCGGCCATGAGGCGAAAAGCCCCGGGGTCGCCTTATTGACCTGCTCGTCCGTGCATTGGGCCGACAATGCGACGGCGCATAGGAGCTCGAAGGCGCCGCGGTATCGCAAGAGCGGCTTGGCATCGGGCCATAGGGGCCCGAGGATCTGGTATGCGCGCGCGGCGCGAAGGGCGCGTACGGCCTGCCCGTCTTCCGATTCCATCGACAGAGTATATGCGACTGCACGGAAGCGGACAATCCGGTTCGACTTTTCCCGGCTTTGCAGGCCTCGCGCGAGTCGATGGCGCGATACGCTCTTGCATTGCGGCCATCACTGAGTATAATTTATATCGATTGGAGGGTCGAATGAAACGTGCAACGCTCATTGCCTTATTAGTTGCCATCGTCGCCTGCGCTATTGCTTCCGAGACCTCCGCCTTCTATCCCGTCAGGCTCGACGTGGTAAAGGTCTACTCCCATGCCGACGGCTACCGCGTAATCTACCGAAAGGGCGGCGCAAGCGTCGCTGACGTCTATATTCCAGCCCGTTGGTTCGTCTCAGGAGGCAAAGCCGAGCTCGTCCGCGGCAACGATCCGAGCTATCCCTACATGACCGTCTTCTATAAGAACGGCAGCTTCGACCATTTGAGGCTTTATGTCTTGGCTGACCAAAACGACTCGACCTGGGGCCTGCTAAGTCCTGCGGACGGGGCCGGGAAATTCAATTCCGACGACTTGAAACTGGATTTTTAAGAGCCTCCAATTCTAGACGCTTTGGTTAGCCTCGTCGCACCTGCGGCGAGGAAAGGTTCGTCATATGCGCCCCGTTCCTCCCGAGCTTCTCGATTTTATCGATCGGCACGGGCCTTTTTACGTGATCGGCCATAAGGAGCCGGATGGCGATTGCATCGGCTCGCAGCTCGCCTTGGCCTCCTTCCTGCGCCGAAACGGCAAAAACGCCTATCTCTGCTCGGCTGGTCCATTTTCCAGGACGGAGATACTGCCTTACGAGAGCCGCTTCCTCATTGAGGCCCCTCCGGAAAAGCCTTCCGAGCGCGCGGCGGCCATCGTACTTGATTGCTCGAGTCTCAAGCGGATCGGTTCCGTCGCCGAGACTCTGCCAAAGGTGCCGATAGCTTTCATCGATCACCATGCGGCCGGTACGGCTACCGGCGACGCGGTCTATATAGACGATAGGGCGCCTTCGGTCACTGCCATGATTCTTCTGCTGATCGAGGCGATGGGGGGGATTCCGACCAAGGAGGAGGCTGAGTATCTATTTTTCGGCCTCGGCACCGATACGGGGTTTTTTCGACATCTCGACGAGCATTCCGAGGAGACTTTCCAAGCGGCTTCCCGCCTCGTCTCTGCCGGGGCTTCTCCGAAGCGGGTCTACAATCTCATGTACGGGGGTAAAAGCCTGCTTTCCCGTAAGCTGATGGGCGAGATCCTCATGCGAACGGAGCCCCATTTCGACGGCGCTCTCCTTATATCCTTCGTAACTCTCCAGGACCAACAGCGTTACGGTCTTGCGAGCAGGGATTCCGATACCTTGTACCAGCTCCTTCTCGGGATAGCGGGCTGCGAGGCCGCGATGATCATACGGCAGGAGGGCGAAACGGATTGCACCGTCGGTCTCAGAGCCCGTGATCGAATCGACGTCGGCTCGATCGCTGCCCTGTTCGGCGGAGGAGGGCATCGGCTGGCCGCCGGTCTCTCGATCCGCGGCGGTCTCGAGGAAGTGAAGAACAAGTTGATGGACGCATTCGAGCCCTGGTTCGATGTAGTTTAGCAGGCAAACCCTCTTTAAGAGGGCGCCCCGAACGCGGACCCGCTCGCCCAACCCGCTTCCGATTCTTGCGTGGATTTAGGACGGTTATTCGGCCGTCTTCCTTTCTCATTTAATCCATTCCAAGGCATCACTTTGCTGGGTTTCTCCAAGAATTTCTTTCATGGGCCTATATAAGAGGCACGCCTCTTGCATATCTCCTGAACGATGGAGGAAATCATGCAAGAAGCGAAACTTCACGATCTCGTTCTCTCCTATCGCGCGAGCGGAAAGGGCCGCGAATACATCATGGAGCGGGTCGCGGCTATGGTGTACGATTCGTACGGAAAATACGGATTCGACAGCGAAGACGATGCGGCGGATGCCTTGCTCAAGTTCAAAAGGAGGATCTACAGACTAGTCGACCGATTCGAGGATCAGGGCCTGTCTTTCGACGTTTACCTGGCGACGAACCTGAGGTATCTGGCTCGGACGGTACGGCGTGAAAGGATAGGGTCGATGGAGCGCGAGTCGGTCTGCGAGCGCGCAGTCTCGTCGGAGATGCCCGAATATTTCGATTTTACCGAATCGCTTTTCGAGTCTATCACGCTCGAGGCAGAAGGAGCGGGTCATGGCGCCTCGAGGCGCAGGCCGCGCGCGAGGGGCGGGATCATCCCGCGTTGTCCGGCGGAAGCCGTCGCGCACTCCAGCCGACTCGTTTTCCTCGCGGTAAAATGCGCATGGGAAATAGACGATGAGGGCATCGCGCGGATAGCCAGTGCCGCCGGGGTCGGTCGCGATTGGCTCGCCGCGGCCGTGGGGCAAGCGAGATGTTCCCTCGAGTCCGAGCGTTCGCGGGTCGAACACCTCGTAGAGCGCAGGAACGCGAGCTGGACGAGGCTTAGACTCCTCGAGGCTCGTTTGGCCGACGAGTCCGATCACTACCGAAGACAGAATCTTTCCCATGCCCTAGAGAGGGAATGGGGCAGGTACTCGAGGGTCAAGGCCGATCTCGCCAGCCTGAAGACAATAGTGTCCAATTCCCTCGTAGCGAGGATACTGGGCGTTCCGAAGGGGACGGTGGATTCGGGCCTCTACTACCTCCGCAGGCGCTTCGGGCCCCGCGAATGAGGCTCGACTCCTTCTTGCGTCGGGCCGTGTCCCGAGGATATCGTCGGGAACATGGAATTATTCATAGCGACGGGAAGCGTCCATAAATTAGCCGAGCTCGGGCCTGCGCTTCCGGGCAACGTCCTCCGAATTCCCGCCGATGCGGGCATCGAAGGCTTCGAGGTCGAGGAGGATGGAAGCACCTTCCTAGAGAATGCCCTGAAAAAGGCAAGAGCCCTCTTCAAGCTCGTCGGGAAGCCAAGCCTCGCCGACGACTCCGGGCTTGTCGTTCGAGCGCTCGGCGGCGCTCCTGGCGTCCTTTCGGCCCGATACGGATCGACGGAAAGAGGGACCAGACTAGAGGCCGCCGAGCGAAATGCCTTTCTTCTCGCGAACATGTCCGCGAGGGAGGACCGCTCTTGCGCTTTTGTCTGTTGTCTCGTTCTCGTCTTCTCCGAGGAGCGGGTCTTCTCGGTACAGGAAACCTGTACCGGCTTACTTCTCCGCGAACCCATGGGCTCCGGCGGCTTCGGCTACGATCCGGTCGTCTTTCTTCCCGAGTTGGGCAGGAGCGTGGCCCAGCTCACGATCGAGGAGAAGAATCGCCTCTCCCACAGAGGGCGGGCCTGCGCGAGGATGACCGCGCTCATCGGGGAACTCGAGGCCAGACCCTAGGGCCGAGTTCCTTTTCGCGTATCGGAATCGGAGGCCCACTTGCGGCCCTTGGAAATGTTTGTCATTATGCCGTTTACGGTCTCGAGGAGGTTCCGATGAGCGAAGCAAACAAGAGCGGAGTCAGGTTAAGCTCGATAAGGAACGAGCATGACCTGTCGCAAAGCGAACTGGCCGCGCGAAGCGGCGTCGCGGAGGAGGAGATAAAGGCCATCGAGTCGGGGCAGATCAGCCCTTCGATAGCCCCGCTCGTAAAGCTTTCCCGCGCTCTCGGCGTGCGTCTCGGCACTTTCCTCGACGACGCGGGCGGCGAGGGCCCGATTATATGCCGCTCCGGACAGGCCTCGGAGGTCATGAGGGCTTCGGGCCAGGCGTCCCCTCAAATGGGCGCCCTGAGCTTCTACTCGCTCGCCAAGGGCAAAAGCGGTCGATCCATGGAGCCTTTCGTCGTCGATGTCCGACCCGTCGCGGGAAGCGAGACCGGCCTCTCTACGCACGAAGGCGAGGAGTTCATCTTCGTCCTTCACGGCGAGGTCGACGTGCGCTACGGCTCGGAGAATTTCAAGCTCGCGGTGGGCGATTCCATCTATTACGACTCAGTCGTGCCCCATCGCGTCAGCTCCGCCTCGCCGGCCAAGGTGCTCGCGGTGATCTACGCCCCGTTCTAAGGAGTCGGCCATGGCTTTTTCGAATGAGACCATCGGCGACCTTTTGGCCTCCTGGGCCAGGAAGACGCCCGACGGCGAGTTTATCGTATACGCCGATCGCGACCTTCGCTTCAGCTACTCGGAATTCGACGAAAGGGTGGATCGCCTGGCCAAGGGATTCCTCGCGATCGGCCTCACCAAAGGAGATCATGTCGGCGTATGGGCCAACAACGTCCCGGACTGGCTGACCATCCTCTTCGCGACGGCGCGAGTAGGCATCGTCCTCGTGACGGTGAATACGAATTATCGCCTTCACGAGCTCGAGTACGTGGTCAAGCAGTCGGACATGAAGGCGCTCTGCATCGTCGACGGATTCAAGGACTCGGACTATGTCGCCATGGTCCGCGAGCTCGTTCCCGAGCTGGATAGGCAGGAGCGCGGGCGCTTGTCGAGCGAGCGGTTCCCGCGCTTGAAATCCGTCGTCTACATGGGGCCGCAGAAGCACAGGGGAATGTACAGCTTGCCGGAGCTTCTCCTCCTCGGCTCCCATTGCGACGACGACTGGCTCCGCGAGGCCTCCGCCTCGCTCTCCTGCCATGACGTCGTGAATATGCAGTATACGTCGGGGACGACTGGCTTCCCTAAAGGCGTCATGCTGAGCCACTACAATATCGTCAACAACGGCTTCAACATCGGCGAATGCCAACGCTTCACCTCGAGCGAGCGCGTCTGCCTTCCCGTACCGCTCTTTCACTGCTTCGGTTTGGTCCTCGGCGTAATGGCGATACTGACCCATGGCGCGACCGCCGTCGTCTGCGAGAACTTCGACCCCCTGCTGGTCCTGGCCTCCGTCCAGAAAGAGAGATGCACGGCGCTCTACGGAGTTCCGACCATGTTCATTTCGGAGCTCAATCACCCGATGTTCAAGCTTTTCGATCTCTCTTCGCTCCGGACCGGCATCATGGCGGGGTCTCCCTGTCCCATGGAGATCATGAGGCGAGTCATCGACGAGATGCACGCGAAGGACATCACGATCGCCTACGGGCTCACCGAGGCCTCTCCCGTCATGACCCAAACCCGTACCGACGATCCCATCGAAGTGAAGGTAGGCAGCGTGGGCAGGGCCCTGCCCGGCATCGCGGTCAAGGTCTGGAACCCCGACACCGAGAAGGATTGCGCGATCGGCGAGCAGGGGGAGCTTTGTTGCCGCGGCTACAACGTGATGAAGGGCTATTACAAGATGGAGGAGGAAACGGCGAAAGTCATCGACCCCGAGGGCTGGCTCCACTCGGGCGACCTCGGCGACGTCGACGCGGCCGGGAATTTCCGCGTCACCGGGCGCATCAAGGACATGATCATACGGGGCGGAGAGAATATTTATCCGCGTGAAATCGAGGAATTCCTCCTGGGAATGGACGGCGTCCGCGATGTCCAGGTCGCAGGCGTGGTGAGCGCGAAATACGGCGAGGAGGTGGCCGCTTTCGTGATTCGTAAGCTGGACAGCATCCTCACCGAGGAGGACGTGCGCGATTTCTGCCGAGGCCGGATTTCGCGCATCAAGGTGCCCAAATACGTCTTTTTCGTGGAAGACTATCCGATGACGGGAAGCGGCAAGATACAGAAATACAAGCTCCGCGAGCTGGGCGCCAAGCTAGCCGCAGAACAGGCGGGCTCCACGTTCGGGACTTGAGTAGATAATCATTCCCTCGAGCGAACGGCCGCCCCAGCGTCATGCGCGACGCGGGGGCGGCCGTTTTTTTTTCAACTCGGCCAGGGCTTATTTCTCTTCGGCCTTCTTGATGCCGTACTTCTTGTTGAAACGCTCTATGCGTCCCGCGGTGTCAACGAGCTTTTGCTTGCCGGTAAAGAAAGGATGGCAGGACGAGCAGATTTCGACCTGGATGTTCTTTACCGTCGAACGGGTCTCGATGACATTGCCGCAGGCGCAGGTGATGGTGGTGAGCTCGTACTTTGGATGGATTCCGCTCTTCATCTTCGACCTCCGAAATGCGTTATGCCTGAAAACCGGCCATATGGACGGTGACCACACGCTCAAACCCCTGGTTTCGCGGATGGCTTCTGGTTTGATTTCGATAAGGCCTCCGCTTTACGACGGAGTGTTCATCGACTTCAAAAACGCCTCATTATTCTTGGATTTCATCATCCTGTCAATCAGGAGCTCTATGATCTCGACATCGTCCATCGGGTTTATGACTTTGCGAAGGACCCAGATTTTCTGGAGCTCCTCCTCGGTCAGAAGAAGCTCTTCCTTGCGGGTGCCGGATTTCTTTATGTTGATCGCCGGGAAGGTGCGCCGGTCCGAGAGGCGGCGGTCCAGGTTGATCTCCATATTGCCGGTACCCTTGAACTCCTCGAAAATCACTTCGTCCATGCGAGACCCCGTATCGATCAAGGCGGTCGCGATAATCGTGAGGGAGCCTCCCTGCTCGATATTCCGAGCCGCGCCGAAGAAGCGCTTGGGCTTGTGCAGGGCGTTCGAGTCCACGCCTCCCGACAGTATCTTGCCGCTCGTAGGCACCGTCTGGTTGTAGGCCCGGGCGAGTCGGGTGATGGAGTCGAGGAGGATGACTACATCCTTGCCGTGCTCGACAAGGCGCTTGGCCTTGTCGAGGACCATCTCCGCCACCTGGACATGCCGAGTGGCCTGCTCGTCGAAGGTCGAGGATATGACCTCGGCTTTTACCGTACGCTCCATGTCTGTGACTTCCTCGGGGCGCTCGTCGATGAGGAGAACGATGAGGTAGACCTCGGGATGATTGGCGGTGATGGCGTTCGCGATCTTTTGGAGAAGGATGGTCTTGCCCGTTTTCGGCGGGGAAACGACCAGAGCGCGCTGTCCCTTCCCTATAGGACAGAAGAGGTTGATGATGCGAGTCGAAACCTCCTGAGTCGCGGTCTCGAGATTGAGTCGCTGATGCGGGTATAGAGGAGTTAGGTTCTCAAAGGGGATTCGGTTTTGGGCGACCGCGGGCTCGTCGAAGTTGACCTGCTCGACTCGAAGCATCGCGAAAAATCGCTCCCCTTCCTTAGGACTGCGGATTTGGCCATAGACCGTGTCACCCGTCTTGAGGTTGAAAAGCCTAATCTGGGAAGGAGATATATAGATATCGTCGGAACCGGGAAGGTAGGAATTTTGGGGCGAGCGGAGGAAGCCATAGCCGTCCGGCAATATCTCGAGGGAGCCGTACGCGTAAATGATACCGCCGCGATCGGTATGGGCCTTAAGAATATAAAAGATGAGCTCCTGTTTCTTGAATGAGATCATCTCCTCGTGGTTGATCCCATACCTTCCGCCGAGGTCGCGTAGTTCCTTGAGCCCCATTTCAGTCAAATCGTTGATCGAAAGCCGAGATCGGTTCTCCCCGTAGTCGGACTTGCCGTTTTGCTCGGCTTGAGCCTTCTCATTCGCCCTCTCGAAGCTTTCCTGCCTGCGGACGAAGCCTGCCTGCATCGCGTCGCGACTTTCGCGATCCTGAGGATCGCGTCGATCCTGGGGTTCACGCCGATCGTCGCCGCGGTCTTCCAGGGCTCTCGCCAGGGCGGCGGAGGATTCGCCCGGTAGACTCGAATCGGCTCTCGGAGCCTTGCGCTTGACCCTGATGCGCACCGGACCACGCGCGCTCTGATCGCTTTCAGACTGAGATTCCTCGTCGCCGCCTTGGCTCTCGAAATCCTGAGCGGCTTCGATCGGGGGCTCGTCCTGGCTCGCTTCGGCCGTCAGGACCTCGCCCCCGTCTAGGGGGGTGTAGGGCGCGAGGTCGGGCTGGTTGGAGGATAGGGCGTCGGCGGAGCCGTCGCCCTCGATTTGATCGTGGACCTTTCGCTTACGGATAATAGCCATGGGTTTCTCCGAATGCTGTTTTGGGTTGTCCATTGTTTACGGCGGGCCTTAGGGCCCTTTCCTTCTCGAAGATCCGATGCCTGTCGGGGATAGAGAGTCGTCTCGGAATAGGGAGGGGATATCCTTATTCGGAGCGGGAGGGATAAAACGACCCTGCTTGCGGAGACACGCTAAATCGTGCCATGCCGCTCGACGCTCTCCCCAAGACTATAGACCGGGCTCATCACATTGTCAATATCGACCCGGCATCAACGAAACTCGCGCGCGAGCTCGGCCGCCCTGAGAATCGCGTGCGCGGCCGCGGCTTCGCGCACGGCTTTCCTGTCGCCGGCGAATGTCAACGACTCCTCGAAGGACTCGACGTCGCGAATCCCCTCCGCTCCTATACCCGCCGTGCGGAACGCGAACCAAACGAGTCCGACGGGTTTCTCGCGGCTGCCTCCCTCGGGACCGGCGATGCCGCTTATCGCGAGAGCGATATCGGCCTCCTTAGCGGCCTCGAGTGCGCCTCTCGCCATTTCCCTCACGACCTCGCGGGAAACCGCTCCATATTCGGCCAGGGCCGCTTGCGGCACCCCGAGCAGTCGCGTCTTGCATTCGTTCGAGTAGGCGACGACGCCGCCCCATAAAACGGAGGACGAGCCCGAGATATCGGTGATCGCAGAGCTGACTATGCCGCCGGTACAGGACTCCGCGCATACGAGGCGCAAGCCGCGCTCCGAGAGGATGCCAAAGAGCCGCCTGGCCGCTTCCTCGACATTTGCGCCGCCAGCTCGGTCCAAGTTAGGCGTCTTCCTTCGCTGAAGCGAAGGGATCGAATGAGGCGGGATCGCGGATCATCTCGCACTTTCCTTCGAATACGACCCCGTCGGCTATCCTCAGCTTGGAAGTACGGACATTGCCGTAGACCTTGGCGCTCGGGAGCATCTCGAGGCGGTCCGCGGCCTCGATGTCGCCGTGAACGACGCCTCCGACGACGACGCTAGACGCCCGGATACGCCGCGCGTTGACTACCGCCTCGTTGTCGATGAAAAGCTTGCCCAGGGAGTCGATCTCGCCCTCGAATTTTCCGCTTATCCTGAGGGAATCCTTGAAGCGTAAGATTCCGGAAAAGCTCGTTTCCTTGCCGAGAGTAGTCGCAATGAGCGGCGGAGTCTCGTCCTTCCTCGACCTTGTCATCCGACGCCCTCTCACTTATGGGTCATTACGAAGACGCCGTCCCAATCTTCCGGCGGCGGGTTATCGATGTAAAATTTGCAGCGAAGATGATAGACTTTGCTCGGACCATCGTTTTGATCGACCTCGAGGGCCTCTCCGAAGCACTTGAGAGCCTCTTCGAATCTCATGAGCTTGTAGAGCCTGCGTCCCTGCGTAAAAAGCTCGACGACCTTCTTCTTTCCTTCAGTAATCGTCATTGGAGGTAGCCTCACTGTTCCGGATGGCCCCGGTATTTCGTCTTGATCGCGGGCAGCGCCGTCTCCGCCTTCTTTAGGCTGTCGGCTTCGGCCTTGAGGGCGGCTACGGCGGAGTCGAGCGAATCGAGCTCCGCGATGGCGCGGGTCGCCTCGTCTCTGGTACGCTCGACAAAGGGCTTCGCCGAGCCGCATTCGGGCTCCAGCGCCTCGGCATCGCTAACGAGCTCCACGAGGGGAACGCGGAGCCCCGCCGCGAATCCGAGAACGCGTTCCGATATCTCGTCAGAAATACGGATGCGAGCCTCGCGGTGCTCGATCTGATGTATGAGTTCCCTCGTCCGAAGCACGGCCCGGATCCTGGCCAGGACTTCGGAAAAATTGAAAGGCTTCGTGATGTAGTCGTCGGCCCCCAATTCGAGCCCTTCGACTTTATCTTTAACATCATCCATCGCGGAGAACATGATTATAGGAGTATCGGCGAATTCGCGGAATTCATCGCTCGTCTTGATTATCTTGGTGACTTCCCAACCGGAGAGACGAGGCATTACATTGTCGAGGATAATGAGGTCGGGCTTGAAACGCTTGACTAGTTCCAGGGCATCTGCGCCATTGTCGGATTTCTCGGTTTCGAATCCGAGCTTGCTGAGCATTACCTCGAAAAATTCCAGGTTGATCTGCTCGTCGTCGACAAGTAGTATGCGCTTTTTCGTGTCCATCTCACTTCCCGTCCTGGCTCGCTTGACCATCGAAGCATCGTACTCGAATAACCGATTGCATCTTTACATAGGGGACGGCGCTTGTCAATGCGACGGGCCTGTACGGGTTGCCGGTATCGGCGGTTATTCGGCAGGGTTCGAGTCGGAGGGGGAGCCATTCCTGGAAGGGTCGATCGTCCAGGCGGCTTTCTTGAGCTCCCTGCCCGGCCGGAAAGCAGCTACGCCGTGATCCTCGACGGAAACGATGGCTCCGGTCTTCGGATTGCGCGCCCGCTTACGGCCCTTGCGAAGCTTTACCTCGAAGGTTCCGAAGCCTCTGAGCTCGACAGTCTTGCCGCTGAGGATCGCTCCCTTTATCTCTTCGAAAAGGGCATCGATGAGGCCATGAATCTCTTTGCGATTGAGCGTACTACCGGCGTGGAGGGCTTCTATGAGCTCGGCCTTCGTGACTTTACCAGCCATGATTCCCCTCTCCGTGCTCGTTCTCCCGGTGCTCGGCGACGATCAAGACGACGTCGCCCGGCTACCGGACCTTACGCATCGAGAGCGTTGATGAGTCGCTGCATACGCGACTTCTTACGCGCAGCGGCATTCTTCTTGACAATACCTTTGCGAGCTGCCGTGTCGATTCTCTTTATCATGTCCTTGAGCGCGACACCGGCGGCGGCCTTGTCTTTCCCCTCGGCTGCCACCAGCACTTTCTTTGCGCTGCTGCGGATCGCCGTTTTCTCGGATTTATTCTGAAGACGACGCTTCTCGCTCTGTCGATTGCGTTTTTCGGCGGATTTGTTCGTTGTTGCCAAATGCGCTACCCTCCATAAACGATGCAGGAACCTTCATTACGCTGACTATAGTGAGGGAGGCTAGCAGAACGAGCCATGGTTGTCAAGGCTCGAGCGGTCTTTGCTATTGGCCGCTTTCCATAGTATAAAACGAATTACAGGTGGCCGGAATGCTGAATGCACTCGTTATGGTTTCAATAATATTGCTATTTGCGTGCTACGATTTTCTCCTTCCCGCATACTGGCTGTTCTCGCCGCGAGGGAGCTTCGAGACGACCGAACGATTTACCAAACTCGCGGTCAGACATATTTTCAGCCTAATGGCTTCGTATTGCGGAGTGAAGCTTTCTTTCGAGAATCTTTCAGGGCGGGAATTGCCAGAACGTTTCCTCCTGGTCTCAAATCATCAGAGCCTCATGGACATTCCCGTCTGCATGAAGCTTTTTTCGATGAAAAACCTCAGGTTCGTGGCCAAATGGGAGCTGCGGCAAGGGATTCCTTTCATATCCCTGATCCTGAGAAGCCAGGGACACGCCTTGATACGACGCCGAGGCGACGCGATTCAGGCGATGCATTCGATACGGCGCTATGCGCGTCGCTGCGAGCGTGAGGGTACTTGCCCGGTGATATTCCCCGAGGGGACGCGTTCCCGAGACGGCGAGATCGGGGTCTTTCATACGGCCGGAATCCGCAGAATTCTCGAAGAGACGCCTCTCCCGTTGGTGGTCGCCGTGCTCGAAGGCGGCTGGCGGGTAGCTAAAGTCAAAGATATCCCCAGGAACCTGAGCAAGGCCCATTTCCTTGTACGCGTACTTACGGTGACCTCCACCATGAGCGCTAAAAAGGAAGTCCTCGCCGCCGTTTCGGCGGCACGGGAGAAAATCGCAATAGAGTTGACGAGATTGAGAGAGGGAAAGGCCTAAAAAAAGCCGCCGATGGGCGGCTTATCTACTCTTGGCGAAGGACGCCTATACGAAATCGCGAGGTCTGCGCTCGGTTCGCTTGCATTTTTCGCATTCGGCGAGATTCTTGACCTTGCCGTTCTCGAAAAGGGTCTTCATCTTGACCTCGCCCCCGCAGGGACAATAAAAACGCTGGGTGGCGCTCGACGTACGGGCGTTTTTGGAAACAGCTGCCATAAGTGACTCCTTACCTGCGAAGTAAGGATAGTTAAATCCGTCGTCGATGTCAATCCGGGACGGAACCGGACCCAATAGAACAAAAAAATGCTCCCGGGGAAGGAGGAAAACCCCGGGAGCGTCGCCCAGAAGGAGAAGCGTGGGCCGGAGTCTCGTCTTACATCCTGCCCAGCAACTAAACCATCGGGGAAATGGAAGGTTACGGCCCTTTCCCCTCATTCACCCCTTTGTCATACGAAGACTTGGCGATCCGAGCGATGAATACCGCTAAACGGCTCCTTAGGCGAGAGAATGGGCTCGTACCGAAACGCTGACCATAGTCCCTCGCGGCTTCGCCGAGGGAAAACTCGAGACCATATTTCCGTTTGAGCTCGTCCCAATGCTGCACTATGAACATATACAGATCCGAGGCTGTACGTCCCGGGAAACGAGATAGGAGGCCTTCGTCCAGGATTGCTGTTACGACGGGATTATATACGTTCTCGTGCCAGGACCAGAGAGCGTCGGGGAAGGGGATTTCACCCGACATCCCCTGGTTAAGGTAGTATTTGTGCACGAGTATATGCTCGAGGATCTGGTCGTAACGGCCGGTGCTAGTAAAATCGAGGGCATCATCGCCGGTGATAATCCCATAGGAAAGTTTTTCGTAAAAACGCCTCTTCTCGTATTCGATAACTTCTCGCTTCAGCTCCTCCAAGGTCATGCCGGGTTTAAGGTCTATCAACGTATCGAGTTTCGTCACTTCGGCATCAATCATCGTTTGGCCCCGCATTCGGGCGACCGAGACCCGGTGGTTTCCGTCCCTGACGAAATAGATTCCGCCGACATCGTAAACGCGTACGGGAGGAAGGGGGACGTCGTTATAATGCGCCATATCGATGCTGATCCAGCGAGATTTGAGGAATTCCCGCCTTGGAAGGAAATGCCGATTGAAATCGCGATATCTGCCTTCGCTGCCTACGATCTTGTCGACTTCCACAGCTTCCATTCCGACATATATCTCGCTGGCGGGGCGTAATATCGCCTTGACTTCCTCGAAGGGCAGGAGCTTTTCGCGCTCGGGGTCGAGGAGACGCGATATCCGCGATAGAAGCTCGCGCATGCGGGCGCGGGCGAAATCCTCCTCCGCCAAATTCTCGAACCAGCCGGGCATGCCCTAGGCCTCCGTATCCAGTATCCAGTGCCCGAAGGCGTTGATGACGGTCGTCTCGCCATAGCTGCTGATGCGGACGTCGGCGAGGTCATACAGGTGAATATGCCCATGTACGAGCCATTTCGGCTTGAAGACGCGCATGACCCAGAGGAAGCACTTGAAGCCGCGGTGGCAAAGGTCGTCGCGGTCGTGAATCCCTCGCGGGGAGGCGTGCGTAAGCACGATGTCCACCGCCCGGCCGCGCAAGAGCTTGTTCAGGAAGAGCCTGGGGACGAGCAAAGCGATCCGAAACGACATGGCGAACTCGCTGTACTGATTTTGGCCTTTATTATAGAGCATCGACCCCGGTAGGCCGAGTATTATGAGCCCTTCGGCTTCGATGATCTTGAAACCGATGTCGACGGCTCCCGTTGCGAGACGCCCGGGCTCGCCCGCGAGACTCCAGCGGGCTATGCCGTGGGCTTCCAGCTCCTCGAGGTCGTGGTTGCCCGCGACGTAAACGAGATCCTTGTTCAACATCGAAGTGATGAAGCCGAGGTACTCCGGCGGGAGGTCTCCCGCGCTGAGCACTAGGGCGACGTCCTTGAAACGTTCCCGCATCCTCGGCGAGTAGACCAGGGGATCGACCTGGTCTGATACGCAGAGTATCCTCATCGGCCCTTGGCCGCGCCGGTCTTGGCGAGCATCTCCTGGAGTCTCTCCTTCGTGAGGAGCTCGACGGACCGATTCTCCGCGAATTCGAGGGCCGAACGGGAGAACCCCGAGCTCGTTACGATCGATCCGCGGACGATTCCGAGCTTCTTCATCTGATCCAGGAGGGAACGGACGCTTCCGTCGTCCAGATTGTCCGAAACGCGCAGGAAACGGACGAGGCGAGGCATTTTCTTCGCCGCCATCCATTTGTCCGAATCACCTTCGATAGCTATCACGTCCACGCCGTTTTGGATCTCAGAAATGTCGTGGATGGAGAGCCTCATGGAGCCCTCGACGACCGATTTGCACATATTCGCGAACTCCTCCCTACCGCAAGTGAGGTAGTCCTTCATGTGGTCATCGGTACGATATTCCTGATATTGCGTGAGTTTTTCCGCGACATCGCGAAAGCCCGGCTTCTTGGCATAGATTCGTTCCCATTGCTCGATCGCGTAATCGAGGTTGCGCGCCTTCTCGTAGCACATCGCGAGAAAGTAACGGCCGTACAGACTCTCCGCGGCGCCCTCATCCTTGATCTGCTTCACGGCCCGTTCCAGCTCGGGCGTAGCCTTATCGAGGGAACCCTGGCTCATGTAGCAGCCGCCCCGCTCGACGAGGCACTTGAGCCTGAGCTCCGGATTGCGGCTCGCTTTCTCGAAAGATAGAAGAGCTGCTGTGAAATCGCTCATTTCCTTGAGTATCTTGCCAACGAAGTAGTAGGCCTCGAAATCGTCGGGATTCCACTTGATGGCTGCCTCAAGCTCGGCTTTGGCCTCCATCGGATGCTTGGTCCTATAGAGGATAAGCCCGAGGTCATGATGCGCGTCGGAGAGACGCTCGTCCATCTCGATGGCTTTGCGCAGGTAATTGACCGCCACGTCCGTCTTGCCTCGGGCCTCGAAAAGGCGACCTGCGTCCAGGAAATGGGACGCCGAGCGGGGGTCGATCTTCGTGAGCAGGATGTGTTCCTTGAGCGCGTCCTCGACCTGGTTGAAACGCTCGTAAAGGGCCGCTATACGAACGCGAAATTCGAGCTCGGGCACTTCGTACCCGAATTGCCCGATCTGGCTTACCGCCTTGAGCTCCATGAGGGCGAGCTCCGGCTTGCCCTCGGCCAGATAGGCTTGGGCTAGATACCAGTGCACCGAAGCGTTGTGCGGGTCCTTCTGGAGCAGCGCCTTGGCCGACCGTACGACCATGGCGGAACGGCCCTGCTTGAGGGCCTCGGCAATGGCTTTAGATTGATGGGGCGCCGCTACCATCCGAACGATGAACACGCTCAAGAAGGCTACACCGACGCCGAGAATCAAGATCAGAACGACGATGAATGACATTCTTGCTTCCCGTTCCGGAAGAGCCGTCCTTCCTTTGCCGCGCGGCCCCGTCCGTGGTATTCTACTATAAAGTACTTTTTGGCTTTTTGCGACACCTCAAGAGATGAGTTGTCACGGGGGGAGGTCGGTGAGAGTTGCCAGAATAATCGCGATCGCATCCTTGACGGTACTGATGCCGGCCGGCCTGGTGGCCGCCGGCTCGTTCGAGGAGGGCGAGCGGCTTTTCCGCGAGGATAAACCCGCCGAGGCGGCGCCCATTCTCGAGAAAGCCATACTCGAGACGGGCGCGGACGAGCGCGCCTGGCTTTACCTGTCCCTTTCCTATCAACAGCTGGGACGGCTCGACGAGGCCGCCGCCGTCCTTCGCAAGGGGCTCGCCCAGTCGGTACGCTTCAAGTCGCTATATTATTTCGACCTCGGCAATATCTTCGTCCTCCAGGGAAAGAACTCCTTCGCGGCCGATATGTTCTCCCAGGCGATCGGAGTCGATGGTACTTTAGCGCCGGCATTTCTCAACAGGGCGAACGCATATCTCGCCGTCAAGAACTATAGTGGGGCGAAGGACGACTACGCCCGCTACCTCGAATTGGAGCCGGGAAGCGCCCAAAGGAGCAGCATCGAGGAATTGATCAAGCATCTCGATGCGGGGATCGCCGAGGTCGCGCGGGCCGCGGCCGCCGCCGAGGCCGAGAAAGAGGCAGAAGAGGCGGCACGGAAGCAGCTCCTCGACCAGATGTCGGCCTCCCTCAAGGCGGCGGCCGACGAGACAACGAGCATTTCCGCCGGCGCGGGAAAGGTCCAAGGCTACGGCGACGAGCTCAAGATCGACGAGTGAAACGGAGAATGGGGCATGGATAAGCGAGCAAGGACTATAAGCATCATAGCGGGCATAGGCGTCCTCGTGGCGGCGACCGCCCTGGTCCTTATTCTCGGGCCGGCTAGGGAGGCCAGGACTCGTCAAAACGTCATCGCGTCAGCGCACTACTACCTCGATAAGGGCGATTACGATAGGGCCCTCGATCTTCTAGATAAGCTCCTTATCGACAACGCGGGCGATTCGGATGCCCGGACCCTTCGGGATACGGCTATGAGGGCGAAATCCGGAGCAGATGCGACCAAGGCCCTGGAGGCCGCGCAGGCCGAAGCTTCAGGACAGAAGGTTATCGCCCAGTCGCTTGACAAATTGGGACAAAAATTGCGGACGAGCGCAGTCGGCGGGCCGACGGCAGCAGATGCCTCCAGGGCCGAAGCGGACGTGCAGCGGAGAGCCGAGGCCGATGCCGGGGCCGCCCGCCAAAAGGCGGAAGCCGCGGAGCTCGCGCGTCAGAACAAGGAACTTCAGGATAAGATGAGGGCGGTTAACGCCTTGGTCGACAAGGGTAAGAACGCGATCGATTCCGGCGATTTCGGAGGCGGCGACAAGCTCTTCTCCGATGCGAAGGACAAGTTCCCCGATGGCGAAGACAAGTTCGCCTCCCAGAAACTCGCCGACATCGCCGACTCGCTCTATACGGCCGCAAAAAAGAATCCGGGCTCAGGCGCGGACGCCGCCATGCAGGAGGCGATACAGACGGCGAGAGACGCCAAGAAGCGCGATCCTTCCAACGCGTTGCCGTACTATACGCTGGGCAAGATCAACTCCGATCTGAACCAGACCGAAAATGCGATCACCGAGCTCAAGCAGGCGACGAGCCTCGACCCGAAGAACTACCTCTACTCCTATGCCCTGGGCATCGCCTACTTCAAGGCTCACCTTTATGAGGACGCGCGTCAGTCTTTCGAGGCGACCGCGACTCTCAACCCCAAATTCGAGAGGGGTTTTTACAACTTAGGGGCATCGTGGAAGGCCCTGGGCAATCAGTCCAAGGCTCTTGAAGCGTTCCATAAAGCGACGATCGCTAATCCGGGATACGGCGGCGCATGGCAGGAGATAGGCAGGATACAGGCTTCGCGAGGCGAATCCAAGTCGGCGGTCGCATCCTATTCCAAGGCCATACAGCTCGACCCTGCGAACGCTCAGGCGATGAGCGAATTGGCGGTTCTCGAGGCGGACGGCGGCGATTATGGTTCCGCGGAGGGTCTTTTCCAGCGAGCCCTCGGCGTCAAGGACGATGCCAAGACCAACGACAATATGGCGACGGTGAAGCTGCAATTAGGCAAAGCGCAGGACGCGGTGACATATGCGGAAAAAGCCGTATCCGAAGAGCCAAACAAGGCGATGTATCAGTACAGGCTAGGCTTGGCCTATGAGCGGACCGGCAACATCGACGGAGCCATAGCGGCATACGCTCAAGCGGCGAGTCTCGACAAGAATTACGTAGATCCGCGCATAAACCTAGGGAAGATATACAATTCCTCCGGTTTCCCGGATAAAGCCTTGACGGTGCTCGAGGAGGCCTATACAGCTGATCCCAAGTCCTTCGAAGCGAACAACAACCTGGCCGATGCTTATAATAGGAAGGGGCTTTTCGATAAGGCGGTCTTCCATTGGGAGATATCGCTGAATCTCGCCCCGCAGAACACGATCGTACGGATGAACCTCGCCAAGGCCTATTTTTCGGCCAATAGAATCGATGCGGCCAAGGACGCGTACAATGCCCTGATCAAGCTGGACAAATCGCAATGGGACGCGTACTACGAGCTCGGCAAACTATACGCGACGACGGGGGACGGGACGGACGCGAAGAGAATACTGGGAGATCTCATCGTATTGAAACCCGATTATCCCAAGCGTGCCGAGGTGGATTCGATACTGGCGGGGCTATGATTCCGAAAGCCACGAAAGCGAAGAAATAGCGGTAAGAGGAGCGTAAAGCCGATCTCCCCATTGCGCGGCTTCCCTTCCTACAGGTCGCGGCGGACGAGCCGGTATAGCTGCTCTCGGCTTATGCGGGTCCAGATCGGGCGACCGTGGGGGCAGCGCGGTTCCGGCAGCTCAAGGGCACGCGAGATGAGCTCCTCCGCAGCCGCGTCGTCGAGGCTGTCGCCATCCTTAATCGCGGCACGGCAGGCGGCGAGAGCGAAGGCCGCCCGCCTCGGGTCTCCCGACCCGCGAGCGAGTTCCCGTACCGCCTCCGCTGCCGCGCCGGAAAGCTCCGGGGGAGCCGCCGTAACCAGCCAGGAGCTTCCATTCCTATTCAAGCTAAAGCCTGCCTCGACTAGACCGGCGACCGCGTCCGAGATTCCTGCGTCCTCGGCCTCGTCGACGGGATCTATCGACTCAGGGACCAGAAGCCGTTGCGACTCGGGCGGTCGAGCGACGAAGGCGTCGAAAAGCATGCGCTCGTGGGCGGCGTGCTGGTCGAGAAACCATAAGGCTCCCGCGCGCTCGAATACGAGGAAGGGCCCCAGGGCCGTACCGAGATAGCGGAAGTCCCGCCGCGGGAGCGACGAAGGGAGGGAGGTCGATCTTCCCGCCTGCGCACGTTCCCTCACGACATCATAGTCGTCCCAGCTCGGCTTCGCTTGAACGGAACGAAACTCCAGATCGAGCTCCCGAGGGAGTTCGGGCAGGGACTGGGCAGGATCGCGGCGGACGAGCTCGCCTAAAAATGCCTGGACGCTGGAATAAATGGCCCGCCTCGGCCCTTCCGGATCCTTGAAACGCAGTTCCTTCTTGGCGGGATGTATGTTGAAATCGACGAGGGAAGGATCTATTTCCAGGAAGAGGAAAGCGAAAGGATGAAGCCCTCCGGGCAGATAGCCGGAAAAGGCGCGGTCGAGGGGCCCGAGGATGGACCAGTCCTGTACCCTCCTGCGATTGACGAAGGTCTGCATGAGGCGGCGATCCGGACGAGAGTAGGCAGGGCCCGCGAGCACTATCTCGCCTTCGAATCCCGCCCCCCTAAGCCCGATGGAATGAAGCAGCTGACGAGGGATCTCCGTCCGAATGGCACCGAGTCTCTCGAGCCTCGACGATGGGCGCAGCACGATGGGGTCTCCCGAGCCGGACTCGAAACGAAAGGCGATGGCAGGGTGGGCGGCGGCCTTGTCCTCGAAAACTTGGCGACAGAGGGCGGCCTCGGCCTGAGGGCGCTTGAGGAAGCGACGTCTCGCGGGGAAATCCTCGAACAGGCCCGATACCGCTACGCTGGTCCCGCGCCTGCCCGCGCAGGCTTCGATTCTCGTCGAGGCGCCGGAGCGTGAAACGAGCCTATGGGCGGTAGTCGAAGCGTCGTCCTTGGTGATGATCTCGAGCGAAGCGGCGGCCGCGATCGAGGCCAGGGCTTCTCCGCGAAAGCCGAGGCTGCGCGTCCGAAGAAGATCGTCCGCGGTCTCGATCTTCGAGGTCGCATGAGGGAGGATGGCGAGCTCAAGATCGGAGCGGTCCATCCCCGAGCCATCGTCCACGACGCCGATGCGTCCGATTCCCCCCTCGTCGATGCGTACCGAGATTTCGGCCGCGCCCGAGTCTATGGAGTTGTCGATAAGCTCCCGCAGGGCGGAGGCCGGCCTGTCGATGACCTCCCCTGCCGCGATGAGCCGCGCCGTCGAGGGATTCAAGATGTGGATGGAGCCCATGACGAGAATGTACTATCCCGAGGCTCGTTCGCGTAAGTCGCCGCCGCGAACCGGAGAGTCAGACGAAGAAATCGTAGCGGGAGGTTATCCTCTCCGCGTACCCGGGTTCGAGCCCCACATTGAATCGCCGCTCCGTCCCGACCGTCGAGGGAGGGCCGTGGCCGGGGAGGATGATGAAATCATCGGCCTGGTCGAGAATCTTGGATCGGAGGCGATCGGCGAGGGTTATCGCGTTGTAGCTGCTCAGTGTCTTGCCGATCAGGCCGGCATGAAGAGCGTCCCCCGTAAAGAGGATCCCGTCGAGACGGAAGACCAGGGAATCCGGCGAATGGCCTGGTACCGAGAATACGTCCATGGAGTATCCGCAAACCGATACGGTTTCGCCGTCGCGCAAGGCCCTACAGGCGAAGCCTGCCACCGAGGCGTTCGCGGCGTAGACCTGGGCGTCGTATATCTTGAGGAGGGTCTTGAGGCCCCGCACGTGGTGCGGATGGTTATGCGTCACGAAGACGGCCTTGAGGGCGTAGCCGTTCTTCTCAATGTGACCGAGGAGGGACTCGTCCATCTCCGAGGGATCGACTATGAAAGCTTCCTTGTTATCGTCGTTACCGACTAGGTAGACGTTAGAGAAGCCGTAGAGCGAGTAGTGGTGGTAGATCTTCATAGGTAGAGGTGCTCCAG
>CAYNFM010000045.1:0-31125 GCA_964396415.1 uncultured Treponemataceae bacterium
CCGCGCCTTCAACTCGGGCGTGGCCGAGGCGAACATGGTGGGCGTCGCCTCGGGACTCTCCGCGGCGGGCAAGATCCCCTTCGCGGCCACCTTCGGCAGCTTTGCGGGCAGGAGGGACTACGACCAGTTCTTCCTCTCGGCGAACTACGCCCAGCTGAACGTCAAGCTCGTCGGGACCGACCCTGGAGTCACGGCAAAATACAACGGGGGGACCCATATGCCCTTCGAGGACCTCGTCCTGATGCGCGCGATACCTGGCCTCGTCGTCCTCGAGCCCTCAGACCCCGTGAGTCTGTCGGCTCTCGTCCGGCGGTCGGCGGAGCGCTATGGCTGCGTCTATCTCCGCATGCCCCGCGGCAGCGCCGACATCCTCTACCCCGCGGGGGAAAGCTTCGAGATCGGAGAGGCAAAGGTACTTCGGCCGGGGAAGGACGCCGCGATATTCGCCCTCGGGGCCCTCATGGTCGGCGAAGCCATCAAGGCCGCGGATAGCCTGGCGGCACGGGGAGTAGGCGCCGCCGTCGTCGACGTATTGAGCCTCAAGCCCCTCGACACCGAGACGCTTTTCGGCCTCGCGCGGGATACGGGCCGGGTCGTCGCCTGCGAGAACGGACAGGCCTCGGGCGGCCTGGGCGGGGCGGTGGCCGAGACGCTGCTCGAGGCTGGCATTCCGGTCAAGTTCTCACGTGTCGGGGTGAAGGACGAGTTCGGCGAAGTGGGCACCCAGGAGTACCTGCAGGAACGCTTCGGCCTCACGGCGAAGCGCGTCGAGGAGGCCGTGCTCGGCCTCTTATAGACCCTTGCCGAGGGAAAAAACAATTGAGCTTAACGCTTGCCGAAATACTTATCGTTTGCTGCGCCGCATTCTTAACGGGAATCTCGAGGACGGGCGTTCCCGGCATGGGGATCCTCCTTGTTCCCCTTGTCGCCATGGCGATGCCCGTTCGGGCCTCCACGGGCTTCCTCCTGCTGATTCTCGTGGAAGCCGATCTGATGGCGGTACTGTACTGGCGTCGGAGGGCCGTGTGGCCCCAGCTGTTCCGCGTCCTGCCGTGGACGGCCTTGGGAGTCGTAGGCGGCTACTTCGTCATGAGGCTGCTCGATGATAGAGGGTTCAAGTCCATCCTCGGCGCGATGATCGTGGGTATCGTCGCCTTGGATCTTGTACGTCGATGGGCGCGCGTCGGGATCGCCCCCGAGAACAAGGCTTTCTCTGCGGTCGCGGGGATTCTCGCAGGAGCCTTCACGATGATAGCCAACGCGGCGGGGCCGATCATGACGATCTATCTGCTGTCGATGGACCTTCCCAAGGAAGAGTTCGTCGGGACCGGGGCCATCTTCTATTGCATAGTCAACCTGTTCAAGGTTCCCTTCAGCGTCTCGCTCGGTCTCGTCACGTGGAGCACGCTGCGCAGCGACCTGATGCTCCTTCCTCTCATCGCGCTCGGCTGTCTCGTAGGCATCTTCTGCATGAGAAAGCTCCCGCAAAAAACCTTCAATATCCTAGCTCAAGCCCTAGCGGCCCTGGGCGGTTTTAAGCTGTTCTTCTAGGCTCCTGCCGCACATGGTCGGAATCATCGTCTATCCCGAATCATAGGCCGCTTTTCGATGAGTCTCCGGCTAATAGCCTTTAGGCTTTCGTAGTTCCCGTGGCCGAGTTCCCCGAGAAGGTGGCGGCCGCCAGGGCATACAAGGCGATGGCTGCGACGAGGACGAAGGAATAGCCGGCTGAAATGGAAAAAAGGCGCGCGAAAACCGTACCCGTGACCGAGAGCGCGCCGTTGACGCCCCAGGCCCAGGGAATCAGCTCCGGCCTCGAGAAAGAGAGGGCGCTCAATCCCGTGGGGAAGGGGATGCCGAGGCAGAAGGCTGCGGGCGCGATGGCCAAGGCGGCGATGCAGATTTTCAGGCCAAGGCCCAAGCCGAGGAGGCCGTTCACGACCGGCGTGAGGCCGAAGAGGTAGAAGAGGCAGGAGAGAGCGATGCCGGCCGCGGCAATGAGGACCCGGCGCTGGCTCGACGCGCGCCAGGAGGAGCTGGAGAGGCTCCCGAGGCCCGAGAGGACGAGCATGCACGTGATGACGACGGAGTTGGAGAAGATCGGGTCGACGAGGAAGAAGGTGAGCCGCTGGATGAGGAAGATCTCGATCATCATGTAGCCCAATCCCAGGCACGCGAAGTAGGCGATGATCCTGAGGGTCCCCTTCCTGCGAGCGAAGAGCTCCCGCCGCCGACCGATAATCGGGACGAGGATGATGATGAGGCCGAAGACCGCGGACAGGCAGAGGGTGGCTACGAGGAGAAGGTATCCCCACTCCTCGGAAAGCTCGCGAATGTCGGCCGCGACGGCGGGGAGGAGGGCCGGCTTGACGTAGGCGGTGTAATACGGCTTGTCGTCGGTGGCGGGGCGGATCGAGAAGGGATAGGCCGCGTAGAAGGCCTCGGCTCGGCCCGAGAAGATCGAGTCCAAAGTATAATAGTATAAGTCCTCTTGAAGAAGATCTTCGCCGGAGGCGGCGGGAACCTCGGAGACGGCAGGGCTGTCGCTCGAGGCCGCGCCCGCCGTTCCGAGCTGCTCGGCGTACCATCGGAGGACCGCGTCGGACCCCAGCGATGGCCTTGGCATGCCCGGATAATAGCAAGGGATGAAGGACATGCGAGAGCAGAAGGACCGTAGGATCCGAAGCTCGTCCCCGACGAAGGGACCGTTCTTTACGAGGATTGTCGCGGTCGACAGGAGCTGGTCGAACACGAAGACGTCCTGGCCGGGGTCGGCAATTCCGCGAATTCGCAGGGCCTCGGCCACGGTGGAGAGCAGCTTCGGCACGTTGCGCGGCGGCGTCAGTCGGTTCCACACGGTGATCGATAGGATGCCTCCGGGCCGGAGCGTCGTCAGGTAGGACGCGATCCCCTCGGCCGTGTAGAGGAAGTTCTCAGTAACGGGATTGCCTCCCGTTTGAGAGAGGCCGACCGAATCGACGAGGCCGATCTCGACGAGGTCGAATCGCTCCTTGGCGCCGAGCGCGAAAGCCCTCGGCTCCGTGGGGACCACTCGGATCCTGGGATCGCGCAGGACGTCGCCCGTATATTCCCGGAGGAAGGGCTCGTCGCGGAGCATGGAGACGAGGATCGGGTCGGGTTCGACTATCGTCGCGCTTCGCGCGCCGTGATGGATGGCCGCGTCGGCCCCGAGTCCCCCGCCTAGCCTGAGGAGGAGGACGTCGGGCCTGTCGAGGAGCAGGTAAGGCGCGGCCATCGGCAGGTAGTCGAAATAGGCCGATTCCGACGGCTCGAGCCTGCGCATGATTCCCATCGGACCGTCGCCGTCGACATAGAGTCCGAGGAATGCATTCTCGGGCATCGCGACGATATCGCTCGACGCGTTGTCGCTGAGCCCCGGCGCGACGTGGAAGAACGAGCTCGAATAGGCGTCGAACTCCCCGGTCGGGCCGAATGAATGGTAGACCGGCTTGGCGTCGGGAAAGGATCGCGCGTAGTTGATCGGCTTGAATTCGGATACGCGGATATTCCCGAACATGGCCAGTAGGGCCAGGGATGCGCACATGAGGCCGGCCGAGGCCAAGCCGGCTCCGAAGGGAAAGGAGAGCCGCCCCTCATCGTCGCGGTAGCCGACCAGGCTGAGCAAGGCCGCCAGGGAAGCGAGGGCGGCGAGGGGTCCCACGAGGCGCTCGGGCGGCAGAAGGTACAGCGCGGCGAGGAGGACGAAGCCGCCTAGGCCCGAGCCGAGCATGTTCCAGAAGTACAGCCGATGGATCCTCGATCGGAACGCCATGAAAGAGACCCCGAGGTAGAGGGCGCCGATAAAGAAGGGGATCGCGTACAGCGCGTAGAAGGCGGCGAGGAAGAGATATTGGCGACGGTCGGTGGTGATCATGACGGGGTTGAAAGGAAGCTGCTGCGCGACCACGTAGACTATCGCCATCGCCGGCCCGACGAGGGCGGCGGAGGCGGACAGCCAACGATCCGCGTTGCGCTCGACCCGCTTTTCGAGGAAGGTGAGGAGGGTACCCGCTAGGCCGTAGCCCAGGAGGGCGATGCTGATGACCATGCTGCCGAAATTTGACCAGCTCCCCACGGCGAAGCAGCGCATGACGGCGAGTTCATAGGCGATCATCACCATGGAGAGGAGGAAGAGCGATGCTAGGCGAAATCCGGCGAGCCGCGGTCTCATTCTCCGCCTCCGCTGCCTGAATCGTCCAGGCTGTATCTGCTCCCACCGCGCGAGGTGAAGGGTACGAAAATCACTTTCCGGCCTCGATATATATCGCTTCGCTCGAAGGTAAAGCCCCCGCCCGGCGCGGGCCGCTTCACTATGCGGAGAACCGTTTGGCCCGATGGAGGCCCTACGGGTATGACCATGATGCCGTTCGGGGCGAGCTGCCTGAGCAAGGGCGGCGGTATGTGGTCGATGCCCGCCGTCACGATGATTTTCTGGAAGGGGGCGTACTGAACCCATCCGAAGTAGCCGTCTCCGTTCTTCCTGATTATCGAGGCGTATTCCGGATAGCGTTTCGAGAGCCTGCGATATATCCCATCCGTCTCGCGGAACAGGGCCGGGACTATCTCGATCGTGTAGACGTGATCGGAAAGCTCGGAGAGCAGCGCGGATTGGTAGCCGGAGCCGGTGCCGATCTCGAGTATGCGATCGCCGCGCTCGGGCTCTATGCTCTGCGTCATGTGCGAGACCATGTGCGGACCCGAGATCGTCTGGCCGTAGCCGATGGGAATTGCCGTATCGTCGTATGCCTTCTTTTTATTATAGGACCGAGCGAAATACTCGCGCGGCGCATAGAGGAAGGCCCTGAGGACGGACGGGCCGGTGATGTCCTTGCGTCCGAGAATGACCTGGGCACGAGCCCATTTCCTCTCCAGGAAGGGCCGGGTCTCGTCGCTATGCGCCAGCATCCAGGCGATGTAGTCTTTCTCGGAGTCGGCGGGCAGGGCATCCGCGACTCGGGGCCGGGAAGGGGACTCGATGGCTTCCTGAAGCTGCACTGCGGTCTCGGGCTCCGCGGCCGCGGCGGGCGGCACCGGCGATTGGGCGATTCGGCCGGCGTCCTTATCTGCGGGCAAGGAGAGATAAATCCATGTCGATGCGCAGATCAGAGCGGGAGCGAGGATAGCGGGCAGGACTGCGCGAAGGCCCGACGCCGCTATGCGGGGGGATGCGGAGACGGCTCTTCCCCGTCGGTCGCGACGACGGCGCGCGGAAGCGCAGATCGGGCATCCCGAGGGTTCGGAGTATTCGAAGCCGCATTTTTGGCAAGTCGGCAATGGGCACCTCCCCGCAGAGTCTATCGGGACGGCATCGAAGCGGCCAGTACCCGCCTAAACTCGTCGGCTTGGCTTATGATATCGCTGTGGTCGTATTGGCTTGATAGAAAGACAACCCGGTGCCGAAGCGACCGGCCGTTGTCTTCGGGGTCGTCCTTCGCCGTCACGACGGGGATTCCTCTGGCCTGAAGGGCTTCAGCCATCCCCCGCGCGTTGTCTGCCGGATCGCCCCCATCGGAGCAGATTGAGACGAAGCTCCCCTTGCCTTCCTGTATCCACTCGGCGAAGCGCTCCACGTCATCGTACAGAGCGTCGAAGAGGCAAACCTCGCCGACCTTGGCGGCCGCCCCGCGCTGGCTCAGGATGCGCGAGATTATATGGTAGGCGCCGCTATGCCCCGCGAGGATTATATCCTTGGCCTCGAGCCGAGGAGTGACTCCGCCGGCATGGAGGGCCTCGAGCAGCTGGCCCACGAGAGCGTTAAAACCGTCGTCGCGCTCTAGTTTGCCGGCGAAGGAGTCGGGAGCATCGCGTGCCGTTTCCGGCATGACGAGCAGCGCCTTGGCGCCACTCGCCGAGAATTGGCGAAAAAGGTCGAAATCGCGCGCTGCCTTGGATACCGAGGAATACCATCCATGGAAGAAGAATACCAGGTCGACTTTACCCTCGGGCGAATAGCCGGACGGGATGAATACGACGACCGAAGGATCGTCGTAGTGCCCTTCGCTCGGATAAAAGTCCCCAGCGTAAGAATAGCCTTCCCGTCGCGCGGCATCGGGAAAGGGCGCCGCCTCGAGATCGAACGTTATGACTCTCCCGTAATCGTTGCTCGCCACGCTCGGCGGATCCGAAGCGCGCGTGCGCGTCCCTTCCTGACCTTCGAGAAGCATGGCCGCGGCCATCAGGAGAAAGGCGCCGGCGATGAACGGCGAGCGCGGACTACCTCGCCCCGATCGAAACGTAGTCCCGCTCCTCGGGCCCGTCGTAAATCTGTCGGGGTCTCATGAGCTTCTGCTCCGGGTCGTCGAAGGCCTCGAGCCAGTGAGCGAGCCAACCACAGGTCCTCGGTACGGCGAACATCATCGTGAATAAGTTGGACGGCAGGTTCATCGCGCGATAGATGAGGCCCGAATAGAAGTCGACATTGGGGTAAAGCTTGCGCGCGATGAAATAATCGTCCTCGAGGGCCATGCGCTCCACCTCCAAGGCGACCTCGACGAGGACGTTGCTGCCGGTGATGCGGAAGACTTCCTCGGCCGTCTTCTTTATGATGCGGCAACGGGGGTCGTAATTCCTGTAGATCCGGTGCCCGAAGCCCATCAACCTGCACTCCCCCTTCTTGACGCGCTCGATGAAGGCGGGGACATTGTCCGGCTCGCCGATGAGCTCGAGCTGGGAGAGCACAGCCTCGTTGGCCGCGCCGTGCAAGGGACCATAGAGGGCCGCCGCCGCGCCGGCGAGGGCCGAGTAGGGGTCCCCCTGGGCGGAGCCTATGACGCGCATGGCGGTCGTACCGGCATTCTGCTCGTGGTCGGCGTGGAGGACCCAGAGCACGTTGAGAGCATGCTCGAGGACCGGGTCGGGCTCGTACTTCACTTCGGTCATCCTGAACATCATGTTGAGGAAGTTGCCGACGTAGGACAGGCTGTCGTCGGGGCCGTTGAAGGGCCAGCCCTGATTATGCCGGTACGCGCAGGCCGCGATCGTCGGGACCTTCGCGATGATGCGCGCGACCTGCAGGCGGCGATTGGCGGGATCGGTCACGTCCCGGGAATCCGGATAGAGCGTGGCCAGCGAGGCGATGGAGCTGATGAAAAGGCTCATGGGGTGGGCGTCGTATCGGAAGGTCTCGACCAGATTCTGGATGTTCGTGTGCAGCATCGAATGATAGCGAATTTCCTGCTCCCACTTCGAGAGCTGGGGAGCGGTGGGCAGTTTGCCGAAGATCACGAGGTACGCGACCTCGAGGAAGCTCGCGTTCATCGCGAGCTGCTCGATGGGGTAGCCCCGGTAGCGCAGTATCCCCTTTTCGCCGTCGACGTAGGTGATGGAGCTTCTCGTCGAGGCGGTATTCGCGAATCCGGGATCGTAGGACATGAGGCCGAAGTCCGCATCCCCGGCCTGTATCCTACGCAGGTCCATGGCCCTGATCGTCCCATCCGTTATAGGCAGCTCGTAGCTCGTTCCGGTGCGGTTGTCGATTACGGTGAGGCTTTCTTTCGGTGCCATAAGGACTCCTATAACGAGGATGACGCAGGGTGTCGCTCGAGCGCTCGCGCCAGCGCGCGGTCAAGCTCGGCGGCCGCCTTGTCTATGAATAGCTCGGTGTCCTCATAGCCCGAGGGTCGAGGCTCGATCAGGGCGACGAGGTCCTTCGTCACTATCCCCGCTTCGATGATGCCGATGACGGCGCGCTCGAGCTCGTCGGCGAATCGGACCACTTCAGGGGTCGCGTCGAGCTCGCCGCGCTTGCGGATCGCTCCCGACCAGGCGAAGATCGAAGCGACCGAATTGGTGCTCGTCGGATTGCCCTTCAGGTGCTCGTAGTAATGTCGCCGGACGGTACCGTGGGCCGCCTCGTACTCGAAGGCTCCGTCAGGGGAGACGAGCACCGAGGTCATCATCCCGAGGGAGCCGAAGCCCGAGGCGATCATGTCGGAGAACACGTCTCCGTCGTAGTTGGTGCAGGCCCATAGTATGCCGCCGGGATGCTTCATGACCTGGGCTACCGCGTCGTCGATGAGGAGGTAGCGGTAGGAGATGCCCGCGGCCCGCAGGGCCCCCTCGCGGCGCGCCGCCTCCGCGGCGAAGATGTCCTTGAAGCGAGCGTGGTAGGTCTTGCTGATCGTATCCTTAGCAGCGAACCAGATGTCGATTCTCTCCGATAGGGCGTAGGCGAAGCAGGCCTTCGCGAAGGAGAGGATCGACGCATCGGTGTTGTGCATGCCCATGATGACGCCCGGGCCCGAAAACTCGTGGATGGCGAGGCGGGTCGGCGATCCCGTCCCCGCCGGCGTGAAGACCAGCTCGGCGAGGCCCGCTCCGTGCACCGCGAAGTCCACCGCCTTATAGAGGTCGCCATAGGCGTGGCGGCCGATCACTATCGGCTTCTCCCAGGAGCGCACCGCGGGCTTGATGTTCCGGACGAGTATGGGCTTCCGGAAGACCGTCCCGTCGAGGATGCCGCGGAGAGTGCCATTGGGGGAGGGCCAGGCCTTCTTCAGCCCGTACTCGCCGACCCGGTCGGCATCGGGGGTTATGGTCGCGCACTTCACTCCTACACCGACCCGCGCTATCGCCTTGGCCGCCGCGACGGTCACCGCGTCGTCCGTGCGATCGCGTTCCTTGATCCCGAGGTCGTAATAATCGAGCTCGATGTCGAGGTGGGGGAGGATGAGCTTGTCCTTTATGAAGGCCCAGATGACCCGCGTCATCTCGTCGCCGTCGAGCTCCGCAATGGGGTTTTTCACGGGGATCTTCATCGTTGTCTCTCCTCTTTTGCGGCCGACGCGGCCGCGAGCGCTCCGCCGGCCAGGGCGATCTTCCGTTGCCGGTCGGTGAGCTCGCAGAGCACCTCGAACTCGATATCCTTGGTTCTGTCCCTGACGAGCAGCTCCCTCGCTCCCGATGCGACGTGGGCGCGGATATCGGCTATCTCGATCTCGTCGCCCCGTTCCACCGCGGCATAATCGGCGTCCTTGGCGAATGCGAGGGGAAGGATTCCGAAGTTGACGAGGTTGGCGGCGTGAATGCGCTCGAAGGACTTAGCGATGACGGCGCGTACGCCGAGGGCGGCGGGGCAGATGGCCGCGTGCTCGCGCGAGGAGCCCTGGCCGTAGGAGAGGCCGGCAATGACGATATTGTGCTTTCCCGCGTCGCGTGCGGCCGCCGCCCTCGCGGCGAAGCCGGGATCGACCCCCTCGAACACGAAGGCGGAATAGGCCGCTATATTGCTGCGGTACTTCATTCGCGCCCCGGCGGGCATGATGTGGTCGGTCGTTATCTTATCGCCCACCTTGATCGCCGCGACTCCGATGATCTTCTCAGGTAGGGGAGCGGTAGAGGGCGGTCCCCCTATGTTGGGACCGCGGACTATGCCGACGCGCGCCCGATCCACGGGAGGGAGGGGCCCCAGGATCATGCCGTCGTCAACGACGAAGCGCTCCGGACTGCTTGGCCGGGGCGGGTCGATCTTCAGCTCCGCCTCGACGTCGCGGCCGCTCGCGATGCGGCCGAGCAGGGCCGATGAGGCGGCGGTCTCGGGGCTGACAAGGTAGACTTGAGCGTCCGACGTGCCCGAACGGCCCTCGAAGTTGCGGTTGGAGCTGCGCAGGGACACGGCCCCGCTGGCGGGGGCCTGGCCGTTGCCGATACAGAAGGAGCAGGAGGGCTCGACGAGGCGGGCGCCCGCTTGGATGAAATCGGCGAGATAGCCGTCCTTTTCGATGTTCATGATCACTTGGCGTGAGCCTGGGGTCACGACGAGGCTTATCTCGGGCGGTATCCTGCGGCCGCGGAGCATAAGGGCGACCGTGGCGAGATCATTGTAGGACGAGTTGGTGCAGGAGCCGATGCAGACCTGGTCCACCTTTATGGAAGAAAGGCTTCGCACGGGCACTACGTTGCCCGGTGAGTGAGGAGCGGCCGCCAGGGGCTCGAGCTCGCTCAAATCGATCTCGACTTCCATCGCATAGTCCGCGTTCGGATCGGCTGCCAGAGGCTTCCAGTCGACCTCGCGGCCCTGCGAGCGGAGGTAATCGCGCGTCCGCTCGTCGCTCGGGAAGATCGAGGTAGTGACTCCGCACTCGGCGCCCATGTTGGCCACCGTCGCTCGCTCGGGGACCGAGAGGCTTGCGAGTCCAGGGCCCGCGTACTCGAATATCCTGCCGACGTTTCCCTTAGTACCGAATTTCTCGAGCATTTTGAGCACGAGGTCCTTGGCCGAAACCCAGGGGCCGAGTTTCCCCTTGATGACTATGCGGATGACATCGGGACAGGGCAGGTAAAATGGAGAGCCGCCCATCGCGAGGGCCACGTCGAGGCCGCCGGCGCCGATCGCCGCCATGCCTAGCCCACCTCCGGTCGGGGTATGGCTGTCGGAGCCGAGAAGCGTCGCGCCCGGCTTGCCGAAGCGCTCGAGGTGGACTTGATGGCAAATGCCGTTACCGGCGCGCGAAAGTCGGATCCCGTACCTGCGCGCGACCGAGAGGAGATAGCGGTGGTCGTCCGCGTTCTCGAAGCCGATCTGGAGGGTGTTATGATCGATGTAGCTGACCGAGAGCTCCGTAGCCAGGCGATCGATGCCCAACGCCTCGAACTGGAGATAGGCCATAGTCCCCGTGGCATCCTGAGTGAGGGTCTGATCGATGCGGATCCCTATCTCGCTTCCGCTTTTCCATTCGCCCTCGACGAGGTGGGGTTCGAGTATCTTCCGCGTCAGGTTCATGCCCATGTTACCTCCAGAACTTCACTAAAGCATACTCGGCCTCGAGAATCTATATTTGAACTAGCGATGGCTATTTATACCGATCCTATGAATAAAAATGCAATGGTGCACGGAATATTCTTTTTACGGGAACGTTCCCTGCCTTTTCCGCCATTCCCCCGGCGGCATGCCTTCTACTTCCTTGAAAGCTTCGTGGAAACGCCCTGGCGAACCGAAGCCGGATTCTTGGGCAATATCCTCGACCGTCCTATCGCTTTCCTTTAAGAGCCGCTTCGCCCGGGCGAGTTTAGCCCGTACGATCTCCTCGTGGAGACTCCGATTCATCTGCCCGCGAAAGCGCGTCTCGAGGGAGCGCCTCGAGACGGGGACCAGTCGGAGCAGGTCCGATACGTCGATGCCCTCGTGGGCGTGCGCGCGGATGAAGGTGACCGCCTTGCCGACGAGTTCGTCTTCGCAGGTGAAGATCCGCGTCGACTCGCGTTCCGCTACGCCTTTTGGAGGCACCGCGGTGCGCGAGCCCTCCGAAGCGCCCCCGGGGCCGATCCCCTGCGAGTCTTCGAGCGCGGCGTCGAGGGTGGCAGCGGCTCGGAAGCCGATAGCCTCGCAGTCGAGCATGATGCTCGAGAGACTGGGGGAGGCGAGCTCGCAGAGGATATCCTCGTTGTCCACGCCGAGTATGGCGAGGGAGTCCGGGATCGCGATCCCGAGGCGACCGGCAAGTTCAGTGGCGCGGAGGCCGGTCGTATCGTTACAGGCGAAGAGCGCGGTAGGCGCCTTGAGGGCAGAGAGAAAGGCTTCGAGATCTTCGAGTCGTTCGCCTCCCTTCGCGCCTATTCCCGTTTCTTGACGTCCTTCCCACCAGGCTAAGGGTCGCTCGAAAGACGGGAAACCCTCTTCTCGACCATCATTCCTCGCGCCCTGGCCCAGGCCTTGCCGCTCGAGGCCCTTCGCGAATCCTTTGCGTCGTTCTTCCGACCAGAGCGTGCCGCGAACGCCCAGAAAGGCGAAGCGCGAGAAGCCGCAGCCCGAGAGATGGAGGGCGGCCTCGTAGCCGGTTAGGAAATCGTCGTTGGTGACGCTGCGGAAATGAGGACGAGAGTAGGCGCCTGCGACATCGACGACGGGCAGGTCGAGACTCGAAAGCCTGTCCGCGGTCGACGCGTCCTCAGCACGCGCAATGATGCCGTCCCCGCCCCAATTACCTAAATCCGTAAGGGAATGGAACATCCAGCCATAGCCAAAAAGACGCCAGTCGAGCTTGGATTTGGCGTAACGCACGAGGCCTCGGGCTATTCCATGTTCGTAATAGTCCATGAGTTCCATGCATATGGCGATGTTGCGCATTTCGATAGCAAGTATACGCATTTTGAGTATAGTGTAAAACCTGGAAAGGCGCTACTGTTTGGACAGAGACGAGAAGTGCGAGGAGGATCTGATGGAATACAAATTTCCGAAGGCCAAGGAGCCGATACCCTCCGCCGGGAAGGACGATCTCATCGTCATAGCGGGCGCGGGCGGATTCATCGCGGGTAATTTGGCGGCCTATTTCAAGCATAAGGGATTCAACCGTATCAGGGCGATAGACAAGAAGCCGGTCTACGAGTGGTATCAAACCGTCCCAGGCGTCGAAAACTTGAGCCTCGATCTTTCGATCGAAGAGAATTGCCGACGCGCCGTCGAGGATGCGACGGAAGTCTACAACCTCGCGGCCGATATGGGCGGCATGGGCTTTATCGAGACCCACCGCGTCGACTGCTTGCGGTCCATCCTGATTAACACCCATATGGTCGAGGCCGCCTGGCGTGCCGGTTGCAAACGCTACTTCTATTCTTCCTCGGCCTGCGCCTACAACACCGACCTCCAGCAGGATCCTCACGTACGGGCCTTGAAGGAGTCCGACGCCTATCCTGCGATGGCCGAGCGGGGCTATGGCTGGGAGAAGCTCGTCTCGGAGATGTTCTGCCAGGAGTACTGGGCCGAGCGCGGGATGGCCACCTTCATCGCCCGCTTCCACAACGTCTACGGTCCCTTCGGCACCTGGATGGGAGGCCGCGAGAAAGCCCCGGCGGCCATCGCGCGTAAAGTACAGGAAGCGATCGAGTCCAAGAGCGGCACTATCGATATATGGGGCGACGGCACTCAGACCCGCAGCTTCATGTATATCGACGACTGCGTGCTGGGCATAGATAAGATCACCCACTGCGACGAGCTCGTGGCTACTCCCATCAACCTCGGCTCTTCCGAGCTGATAGAGATCAACTACCTCGTCACCCTGGCCGAGGAGATCGGAGGCGTGAGGCTCAAGAGGACCTATAGTCCCGATGCGCCCAAAGGCGTGGCCGGTCGCAACTCCGACAATGACTTCATAAAGCGGATCCTCAAGTGGGAACCCTCGACGCCGTTCAGAGTCGGCCTCGAGAAGACTTACCGCTGGATCGAGACCCAGCGAGCCGCGCGCAAGGCCGGCCGCCGCGTAGTCGACTGAGTCCATGCCTCGCGACATTTCCGACGCGATAGGCGGCATACCATATAGACTCGCGCTTTGCGGCGGCTGGATAGACCAGCCGTTCGTGTCTGAGCGCAATCCATCGCCCCCGGGCTCCATGACCGTCGTCGCCGTGGAGCCTGATTTCCGCTTCATGGATTACGCCGGCATGGCGACGAGCACCCGTAAGGCGGCATCCGGCCTGTGGGGCAAGTACCTTCCCGACAAGCCTCCCGCCGAGCTCGTACGCGAACTCTATGCCGAGGAGAACCGGGCCAAGGCGGAGCCTTCGGGCTCGCAGGACATGGTCGGCCTCGTCTATCCGGGTATCGTGCGGATGGACTTCGACGCCTCGAGCGAAGGTGGGATATTCCCCGTCATGATCGAATCCTGTCAGGATGCCGGCGTGGTATCTTGGCTCGAGAAGAACATCAAGATCCTTCACGTCTCGCAAAGGCCCGCGGGTTATAACCCCCTCATCATCAAGAACCTCGAGCCCGGATGGATACGTCGCCTCGGAGTATCGGGCCGCGATTGCTACGACTCCATCGTCGCGCGCAGCCTCTCCGACCTCCAATCCTCGATGAACGAGTGCATGCTTGCCTGGGAAGCCATCCTTCCGGCGACCTTGCGGCATCCTCTCTTGCAGGTCGACCTGGTAGGGCTCATGGAGTATTACCGGAAAGAGTACGGCGGCGCGATGTATTCCGGATGCGGCGGCGGCTATCTTTTCGTGGCCACCGACCGATCGGTGCCCGGCTCGATCTCCTTCCGCGTCCGCTGCTCGCTTCCCAGGGAGGGCCGGGCATGAACCGCGTTTTCGTATCCGGCGCCTTCGACGACGCCCGTTCCCCGCAGCTTCGCTTCCTCCAGGAGGCGGCCAAGCTCGGGGCCCTCACCCTCCTGCTCTGGCCCGACGAGGCGATCTCGTCGATCCGCGGCGGCGTTCCGAAGATGGGGCTCGCCGAGCGCCTCTACTACTTCGAGGCGCTGCGGTTCGTCGACAGGGTCGAAGTCGCCCCCCGGACGCTTGATCCGGATCGCCTCCAGATCGAGCTCGGAGGCGAGCGCGCAGCTTGGGCGGTCGCCGCAGAAGGAGACGCGACGAGAGCCGATCCGGAGTCGGCCAACGCGGCGAAGCGCTCATGGTGCATTTCGCGGGGCGTCGAGCTGAGGCAAATTCCCCCGACGGCCCTGGCAGGTTTCCCGTACCGGCCTCCTCCCATCGGCTATCCGCGATCCGCAGGTCAGAAACGCGTGGTCGTGACCGGCTGCTACGACTGGCTGCATACCGGCCACCTGCGCTTCTTCGAGGAAGCCTCGGCCTATGGCGAGTTGAACGTCGTCATCGGCAGCGACGCGAACGTCCGCCTGCTCAAAGGCGAGGGTCATCCCCTCTTCTCGGAAATAGAGCGAAGCTACGTCGTCGGGGCATTCAAGAGCGTTACGCGCTGTCTGGTGTCGTCGGGCACGGGATGGCTCGACGCCGAGCCGGAAATATCGGCTCTCGGCGCCGAGCGCTATATAGTGAACGAGGACGGCGACAAGCCGGAGAAGAGGCGGTATTGCGAAACTAAAGGCCTCGAGTATATCGTTCTCGAGCGAACGCCCAAGGAAGGACTGCCGCGCAGGAGAAGCACCGATCTTCGCGGCTATTGACTGCTGCCCTCGATGGCTCCATCGATTGGCGGGGAGGCCATATGCGGTATGCTTTGATATTGGCGGGAGGCTCGGGTACAAGGCTTTGGCCCCTTTCGCGGGAGGCCCTACCCAAGCAGCTCGCGCCGCTTGCCGGCGGTCGCTGTCTCCTGCAGGAAGCTTATGAACGCCTCGAGGGCCTGGTGCCCGAGTCTCGGCGATTCGTCTGCGGAGCCGAGAGGCATCGAGCCGCCTCGCTCGCGCGCGTCCCCGGCCTAGGCATAAAGCCGGTCTCGGGCATTCAGCGCTATATCGGCGAGAGCGAGGGTCGCGACACATTGGCCGCGCTCGCGCTTTCCTCGGCCCTCATAGCGCGCGAGGACCCCGACGCCGTCGTCGCCGTATTCACTTCCGATCACGTCATCAGGCCGGAGGCCGAGTTTCGCGCCCTCGTCGACCGCGCTTACGCCCTTGTCGAGTCGAGACGGGAGGCCCTGGTCACCTTCGGCGTCAAACCCGACCGACCCTCGACCGGCTTCGGCTACCTGGAACTGGGCGAACCCATCCCCGAGGCCGAAGCCTGGCGCGTGACGAGCTTTCGCGAGAAGCCGGACGCCGCGAGCGCCAGGGCTTTCCTCGCGGCCGGGCCCGGCAAGTATCTGTGGAACTCGGGAATGTTCATCTGGCGGGCCTCGCGCTTCCTCGACCTGGTCGGCAGCTACGAGCCGGAGCTATCCGCGACCGTATCGGTCATCGCGTCGGAAGCCGATGCTCCCGGCGATCCTTCGGGAGCGCGTCTCGCTTCTGTCATCGCCTCGGCCTATCCCTCGCTCAAGAAGATAAGCGTCGATTACGGCGTCATGGAGCCCGCTTCCAAAGACCCGGGGGTCCTCATCGCAGCGCTCCCCTTGGGAATCGAATGGCTGGACATAGGCTCCTGGCCTTCCTATGGCATGCTCCTGGCCAAGGACGCCGAGGGCAATGCCGCGAACGGCGAGACTGCCCTCGTCGAAAGCCGCGGCAACGTCGTCGTCTCGACCGAGGCAGGGCACCTCGTGGCCTGCCTCGGCTGCGAGGATCTGGTCGTCGTGCATACTCGAGATGCGACCTTGGTATGCCCCAAAGCCAGGGCGGACGAGCTTAAGAAGCTCTATTCGGTCGCGGCGGCCCGGGCGGAAGGCAGATACCGCTGAGGCGAGGACTTCCCCAAAGCCTTTTCGGGCCTGATGCCAAAATCGCGTCGGGAGGATTCCGAGCGACTCCTTTTCGACTTACGTCGGCCGCGGCTCAGATCGGCATCTCGTAGACCCTATAGCGTCGCGAGGGCCTGGCATCGAGTTTGGTGATCGCGTTGACCATAGGCGCGTTGTCTTCGAGGACGTAGTTTATTTCCATGGTCACGTCCGGTCCGGCCATTCGCTCCCACATCTCGCGGTACAGGAGCGCGTCTACTCCCTTGCCCTGGTAATCGGCGGCGACGCCGAGGGCGAACATGCGATAGCGCCTCAGGCGCGGAATGCCCCAAAGCAGGCGCGCCCAGCCGAGAGGGAGTATCCGGCCTCTCGTTTTCTTGAGTATGACATTGACGTCGGGTATCGTGAGAGCGAAACCCACGTCCTTGCCCTCCTCGTTCGTCGCGAAAAGGACGCATTCCTTTCGAAGAACGGGTCGGAGGTCTCGCGCCAATGCCTCGATCTCATCGCCGGTTATGGGCGAGATGCCCCAGTTCCCCTCGAGAGTATCGAGGGAAAGCTTCGCGAAGGACTCGACCTCGCTCCGGTAGTTCGAGAAGTCGATCGCGCGCATCCTTAATTTGAAGCGCCGCGCTACCGAATCGGTCAATTCGAGTATCCGATCGGGAATGCGGTAGCCTTCGGGCATCGATATCTCCCAGCAGAGGAGGTCCTTGGCCTTGCGCAGGCCGAAAGACTCGAGCAATGATCGATACCCGGGAGGATTGTAAGGCGCCATGATCACCGGCGCGGGCGAGAATCCCTCGACGACGAGGCCCCATTCCTGCGAGACGAAGCTCCAGGGTCCCCTCATCGTCTTCATGCCTCTTTCACGAAGCCAGTCGCGAGCCGCGCCGAGGAGGAGCGACGCGTCGCCGCGTGCGTCGCCTCCGTCGAGTCCGGCGCACTCGAAGTAGGCGAACATGCCGATATCCTGCCCCCATGCCTCCGAGGCCAGCCTATCTATGAGCGCCGCTATGCGTCCCGCGACTCTGCCTTCGCGCTCGAGGAGGAAGAGGCGATAATCGCAATGGCGGAGGAATGGATTGGATTCCGGCCTGAGTTCGGCGCGGGCGCTCGACTTGATCGGAGGTATCCACATCGGGTCGTCGCGATATATCTTCCAAGGCAAGCGGAAGAAAGCCGCAAAGTCCCGGGCGGAATCGACGGGACGGACCTTGACCTCTGCGTCGCTCATCGTGCGCTCCTCCTATCCGCGTTCACGCGGGGCCGAAGGCACGGCGAGGCCGGCGGCCCGCTCCAAGGCATGAGTCTCATAGCGGCTCTCCCGCCTTCCCTCGACCTCGGGAAGGACGATTTCGAGCCTAGCTCGGCCCTTCCGGTTTGTCCATCCCGCTTCATCCGTTCGCCAAAGCGATGGAATCCATCTCGAAAGATCGACTTTTCCTGTTGACAAAACCAAGGGTAAGGATATTCTATAGTTGGTTAGGACACGAAACAAACTATATGTCCAGCCCATCAAGGGAGGTACTCATGAGAGGGAAATGGTTTTTCATTGCGCTCGTAGCGCTCATCGTCCTGCCGCTAGTGGCGGCGGCCGAGAGCACGACCTTGGAGCTGCTCATTCACCAGAATCAGCCGCTGGTGGACTACATCGACGCCTTCGACAAGAAGTTCCAGGCCAAGTACCCGGATATCGCCGTAAACGTCTCGGTCGTTAAGGCCGACGAGCTGGCCATGTCGACCCAAACCCGCCTGACGGCGAACGACATCGACGTCATCGATATGTTCGGATTCGCCCAGGGGATCCAACCTTATATGAAGAACGTCGACAAGCCGAATTGGCAATCCCTGATCGAGGCGGGGATGCTCATGGACCTGACGGGCCAGCCCTTCCTCAAGAATTACGACGCCTCCGCCATCAAGGATGCCGGATCATTCGGCGGCAAGGTCTACGAAGTCAATACCGGCCGCTACGCCTTCACGGGCGTGTTCTACAACAAGGATCTCTTCGCCAAGTATTCCGTGAAAGTGCCGACCACCTGGAAGCAGCTCGTCGCGGCTTGCGACACCTTCAAGAAGAACAATATCGTCCCGATGACCATCGGCGGCAAGGACGGGTGGCCCGTTCTCGTCGGAGGATACGGTATCCTTCTCAGCGCTTACCCGGACCAGGCCGCGCTCGTGAAGGGACTATGGGAAGGCAAGATAAAGTGGAACGACTCCAAGTCCCTCGATATGTGGAAGAAGATGCAGGTGCTCGCTCGCGACATGATCGAGCCGGGCGCTTCGGGCGTCTCCTTCGACGCCGCGCCTGGCCGCTTCGCCTCGGGCGCGGCCGCGATGCTGCCCGCCGGCTCCTGGGACGCCTCGGCCATCGAGTCGGCCAACCCCAAGTGCAATTTCGGCTACTTCCCGATGCCGGGCAGCGATAATCCGGCCGACAACAAGTACCTCGGGGGCAAGTACGACGTAGGTTGGGTCGTCAACGCGAAAACCGCGCATAAAGACGCCGCCCTCAAATGGCTAGCCTTCTTCTCGGAGCCTGAAAACTATCAAGCCTATGTCAACGCGGTCAGCATCATCCCCACCCAGCCAGGAGCTAAACTCGGCAACACGATCGGGAAGGAGGTCGCGCCTTACCTCGGGAACTTCCGTCTCGGCTACGAGCTTTATTGGGTAATGCCGAAGGGAGCGGGTCAGTGGGCCCAGCCGAACGCGTCGTTCTTCAAGCCCTTCAACCAATTCGACGACGCGAAAAAGCTCGGCGATCAGGCCCAGGCCGACCTCGACGCGGGTCTTAGCGCGCTCAAGTAGGCCGGCTCTTCGCTCGACGCGCCGCGGGGGATCGCGGCCTGCGCATGCGGGCCGAGTCCCCGCGGATACCTTCCCGCCTCGGGATAACAATTGGGGTACATTCGATGAGGCAAGCGTATTCGTATAGATTCGGGAGCAGGCGATCGAGGATGGTTCCTTTACTTCTCCTGCTGCCGGGCCTTCTCCTATACTTCGCGATATCGCTGGGTCCATCGATCGCGACCGCGGGCTACTCGTTCACCGACGCGTCGGGCCTGCTCGGTGCGCCCATTCACTGGGTAGGCATCGATAATTACAAGGAATTCCTCCTCCTCGGGGCGAACGTCCGCGACAATTTGGACATAACGCTTCGAACGCTGCTCTTTTCGGTCCTCGTCACCCTGTTCCAGACCGCCTTCGGCCTGATCGCCGCCTTGCTCCTCGATATGAGGCTGAAGCTCTCCAATTTGTTCCGCACGGTCTACTTCATGCCCGTCATACTCGGAGTAACCATCGTCGGCCTTGTATGGACCCTGTTCTTCTACCCGATCGGCGGCCCCGCCCAGAAATTGCTGGGCATATTCGGCGCCCATAGCGAGTTCCTGGGGGGCGCTCCCTCGAAGGTCTTTTATTGGATCGTATGGATTCAGATATGGGCCAACATGGGCATCACCATGATCATTTTCCTCGGCGGCCTCCAGACGATTCCGGCGGAGCTCCGCGAAGCCGCGCGCATCGACGGAGCCAACGCCTGGAGCGTATTTCGGAACGTAACCTTCCCGCTGCTCACGCCGAGCCTCAATACTAACCTGCTGTTGGAAATAATAGGATCCCTCCAGGCCTGGCAGCTGTTTCTCGTCATAAAGGGACCGACCAACGGGTTGAACGTGCTCGGCATATGGGTCTATGCCCTGGCTTTCGGCAGGCAATCGAACAACCCCACGGGCGTCGCGATGCGGCAAGGCTACGGCGCCGCGGCCGCCATGGTCCTCTTCCTGCTCGTATTAGCGATCGGCATGACCTCTCAGCATCTCCTCGCGCGTAGGGAAAGGCGGATATTAGGGTGAGCTCGAACATCGACGAAGCTTCGGCCGCGGCGCGGGCGCGCCTCTCCGCGGGGAGGCCGGCGCATCGGACGGGCTCGAAAGCCCTCGCGATGCTGGCCCTCGTCATCATTGCCCTCCTCTACGTCGTGCCCATGCTGACCGTCTTGAACGTCTCGCTCAAGAGCAAGTCGGCGTTCAACCTCGACCCGACTTCCATAACGACGGACCTGCGCTTCGGCAACTTCGCCGAGGCCTGGAGGCGAGCGAGCTTCCCCGTCTACATATCCAACTCGATCGCCTACGCCGCCATCGCGACTTTGATCTATGCCGCGACCGCGGTTTTCGTAGCCTTTCCGGTGTCGCGCAAATACGTGCGCGGAAGCGGTCTCTTCTTCGGTCTCTACGTCATCGCGATGTTCCTGCCCGGCGCCCTCATACCGCAATTCCAGATGATGCTCCACCTCGGCCTGTACAATACCAGGGTCGGCTACGTTCTCCTTTTCCTCGTGGATCCGATGGGCGTCATCATACTCGTCAACTATATAAGCTCCGTGCCCCGCGAGCTGGACGAAGCCGCTTCGATGGACGGATGCGGCTACGTGCGCTTCGTCGCCAAGGTAGTCTTCCCTCTCGTGAAGCCTGCCCTCGCGAGCGTCATCGTCCTCCATGCCATCGGGGTATGGAACGATTACGCCACGGCCCTCATCTATCTCCCGAAGAAGGCGCTGATGCCCATAACGCGCGGCCTGATGGTCTTCTACGGTCAATACGGCAACGATTGGACTACTTTGGCGGCCGCCATGCTCATGCTGATGCTTCCGATGGTCATCCTTTTCTTCTCTCTTCAGCGCTGGATCATCGATGGAATCCTTCAGGGATCCTTGCGAGGCTGACGGTAGAATCGATGAGAGGCTTTAGCTACCGCGCCGGGACCGGCACGCTCCAATTCCCGAAGGGCAGGCCCGAGGCCTCCTATTACGAGCGGGAGGGCGAGCCGCGGTTTCGCATCGACGGCTACGATTCCATGTCGCCCTTCCTCATGAGCATCGTAAGCGATTCCGACATCTGGCTCTTCATTTCCAGCCGCGGCGGCCTGACGGCGGGGAGGGGGGGGCCGGACCGCGCCCTCTTCCCTTACGATACCGACGACCGAATCCACGATTCCAGCGATCGGACGGGGAGCAAGACGATCATCCGGGTCTCGTTAGGCGGAGCGACCTATCTTTGGGAGCCCTTCTCCGAACGCTATGCCGGCCTATATCGCATCACGCGATCGATATCGAAGAGCGCGTACGGCGATCAAGTCGAGTTCGAGGAGGCGAACGTCGACCTCGGCCTGGCTTTTTCCTATTCGTGGACGACCAGCTCGCGCTATGGGCTCGTGCGCGAGGCCCGGCTCAGGAACGCGGGACCATCCGAGGTCAAGATCGAGCTGCTGGACGGCCTGCTGAACATAATGCCCGCGAACCTCACGCGCCGCTTCCAGTCCGAGTTCAGCACGCTGGCCGATGCCTATCGCGAGGCGGAGCTTATTCCGCTCCGGGGCCGCGACGGAGATAGCCGGGGGAGAGGACTCGCCCTCTTCAGGCTGAGCTCGGTGCCCTCCGACCGGGCCGAGCCCAGCGAGTCGCTCAGGGCTACGACCCTATGGTCCGCCGGGCTCGATCCGACGGCGATATCCTTGTGCGCCGAGGCCCAGGACCAGTTCCGCCGCGGCGAGGAAGGCGGGAGCGAGACGCGCGTGCGAGGTCGCCGCGGAGCCTATCTGGAACGGGCGGCCTTATCCCTGCCTCCGGGGATCGAGCGGGCCTGGATCATGGTAGCGGACGTCGGCGCCGACGCCTCGCGCGTAAGGCTGCTTCTCGAGGCGCTCAAGGACGTCGACGTATTGAGCGCGGACCTGCGCATGGACGTCGAGGAGGGGAGACATGGCCTTCGGCGGATCGGCGCCTCGGTCGATGGCCTCCAGCTTACCGGCGACAGACTCCGCGCGTGGCGCCATTGGTCCAACTCGCTTTTCAACGCGATGCGCGGCGGCGTCCCCGTCGAAGGCTACTCCGTTTCGCGCGAGGACTTCGGATCGCATCTTTCCGACGCGAACCGCGCCGCCTCGGCCAGGTCCGCGGACTTCATCGCGTCCTTGCCCGAGAAGGTCGGCCGAGACGAGCTCGCGTCCCTGGCGAGGGCCACCGGCGACCCCGATCTGGAGCGCCTAGCCCGAGAGTACTTGCCGCTCACCTTCTCGAGGCGTCACGGCGATCCGTCGAGGCCTTGGAATTCCTTCTCCATCGCGACGCGCGACCCGGAAGGGCGGAAGATAGTCGGCTACGAAGGGAATTGGCGCGACATCTTTCAGAATTGGGAGGCGCTGTCGCTGTCGTTCCCGGGTTTCCTGGACGGCATGATATTCAAATTCCTCGACGCGACGACGGCGGACGGCTATAATCCATACCGGATAGCGCGAAGCGGAATGGAGTGGGAGATAGTCGACGAGGACGACGCCTGGTCGTTCATCGGCTATTGGGGCGATCATCAGGCGGCCTACCTCCTCAAGCTGCTCGAGGCTTCGGAACGATACGGCCCGGGAGCCCTTGGCGACTCGCTCGCCAGGCCCGTCTTCGTGTACGCCCAGATTCCCTATCGCGTGCGGCCTTACGCCGCCATGCTCGAGGATCCCAAGAGGACGGTGGATTTCGACGCCGAGCTCCACGGATGGATACTCGAGCGCGCCCAGGCGATGGGCGAGGACGGGAAGCTCCTCCGCGACGCTTCGGGAAAGCCTTGCCGGGCATCCCTAGCCGAGAAGCTCCTCGTAACCGTCCTCTGCAAGATCTCGAGCCTAGTCCCCGACTCGGGAATCTGGATGAACACGCAGCGCCCCGAATGGAACGACGCCAATAATGCGCTCGTGGGATACGGCGTATCGGTGATCACCCTCTGCTACCTCCGGCGCCTGGTCGCTCTCTGCGGGGATCTCTTCGCGCGATCGCCGGCGGAGCGCTTCGAGGTTTCGCTGGAGGTGGCGCGTCTCGCTCGGCGCGTCGCGGCCGCGATGGGGAAGTACCATCCGACCGGTCCCGGTCCGGGGTCGGCCGAGGATCGAGCGGCGCTCATGGACGAGCTCGGCGAGGCGGGCAGCGATTATCGCCAGGGTATCTACGACCACGGCTTCTCCGGCGTCCGCGACCGGATATCGTCCGACGAGATCCGAGAGCTGTGCGAAATAGCCCTGATCCGCATGGATCACGACATCCGCGCCAACCGGAGGCCCGACGGCATGTTCCATGCCTATAACCTCATGAGGCGCGTCGGAGGTCGCGTCGAGATACGCCGCCTGCAGCTCATGCTCGAAGGCCAGGTGGCCGCCCTGAGCTCGGGTATCCTGACGCGCGACGAGGCGGCAACTCTTCTCGAGGCTCTCCGCGCGAGCGATCTGTACCGTCCGGATCAGGCCAGCTACCTTCTCTATCCGGATCGCCGTCTTCCCGGCTTCCTCGAGAAGAACAACGTCCCTAGGGACTGGATCGAGGGATCCTCTCTCGCGAGGGCCTTGCTCGGGAAGGGAGGTAGAGGCATCCTCGCGCGCGACGTGGAGGGAGGATTCCATTTCGATGCCTCGCTTCGGAACTCCCGCGACCTCGAGACAGCGCTCGACGCGATCGAGGACGGGGAGATTCGCTCCCTCGCGGAAGCCGAGCGGAGCTCGATTCTCGAGGTCTACGAGAAAGTCTTCGACCACCACTCTTTCACCGGCAGGTCCGGGACTTTCTACAAATACGAGGGCCTGGGCTGCGTATACTGGCACATGGTCTCGAAGCTCCTCCTGGCGACCGGCGAAGCGGTGGCCGGCGCCCGCGACGAGGGCGCCGATCCGCGCACTACGGCGCGTCTCGAGACCGCCTATCGGGAAATACGGGAGGGTCTGGGAACTCACAAGCCGCCCGAAGTCTACGGCGCCTTCCCGACCGATCCCTATTCGCATACGCCCTCCTTCGCGGGAGCGCAGCAACCCGGCATGACGGGCCAAGTGAAGGAGGACATCATCTCGAGGCTGGCGGAGCTCGGCGCGAGAGTCGATCGCGGGCGGCTCTCCTTCGTACGCTCCTTCGCCGCGGAGGACGAGGTCCTGCGCGAGGAGGGGCGATTCGACTACGTCGACGTCGAAGGCGAGGAAAGCGGCCTTACCGTCGGAGCCGGTTGCTATGCGTTCACGGTCTGCCAACTGCCCGTCGTCGTTCACGTGGACGGAAGCGCGGCGGGCGAGCGCATGGATATTACGCGCGCCGACGGCTCGGTCGAGTCGCTGCCCGCGCTCGAGCTCGGCGTAGAGGAGAGCGCGGGCGTCTTCGCCCGTACCGGCGCCGCGAGGCGCCTAGACGTATTCTTCCCCTGCGCATAATATGGAACAATTCGGGTTGTCCCATGGCCAATAAGATAAACGAGATCAATACCGCTCGAGTGCTGCAACTCCTTTGGTACAGCAAGGGAATAAGCCGTGCGGACATGGCGCGCGAGCTCGCTTTGGGGAAATCCACCATCACCAACATCGTCAATGCCCTGGAGAGGCGCCACCTCGTTCGCCTGGTCGAGAGCGGCCAATCGGGTTCCAGCGGCGGCCGGAGGCCCTTGGTATTGGCGATCAACGCGAGCTACGGCTACATCCTCGGGCTGGAGATTCAGACCGATTTCTTCAAGGCCGTCGCTACCGACCTGCAGGGCGAGGTGCTCTTCTCGTATTCCCAGCCCTTCGTCGTATCCAAGAAGGGCCTCGCCGCGGCCTTCGCCGAGGCGTTGCGGATCGTGAAGCCCAAGCTCCGCGGAATCGGAATGTCCCTGATCGGCGTGGGCCTGGGAATCGCCGGAATAATCGATCCCGTGGACGGAATAGTCGTGCAGTCCAACCCCCTGCGGATAAGGAGCCCTGTCCGGTTCTACGAGGATGTCTCCGGCCTCCTCGACGTACCGGTGATGATTGAGAACGACGCGGACTGCTGCTGCTGGGGCGAGCTCGCGTCGCGCAAGACCGAGCGCCACGGCAGTTTCGCCTTCGTGCTCGGGGAATTCCGCAAGGGCAGGACATCCGGCCAGGACTATTGGGGCGCCGCCGTCGGCATGGGCCTCGTCCTCGACGGAAAGGTCCGGCACGGCGAAGCCTTCTCGGCCGGGGAATTCAAGAGCATCCTCTGGGAGGAGGGCAACAGCGGTCAGTTCTCGTTGGGGGATGTCGAGTCGCGACGGGTTAAAGAGGATCCCGTCGTCCGCTCGAAGGTGATCCGCGAGCTCTGCGTCCACGTCGCATTTCTCGTAAATACTTTGAATCTGAGCTGCGTGGTCATAGGCGGCGACCTGACGTCGTACAGGGACGAGATCGTCGGCGTGCTGCGCTCCGAGATCCAGCGCAATTGGTCCTATGCGAATCAGGTCGAGTGCGCGATCGAATTCGCCGCGTTGGGCGATCTCGCGGTCGCCTATGGCGCCGCCGGGATGTTCCTCGAACGCATATTCTCGATTCCCGACTCGGTCGACGGCGCTACTTCCGGCGCCTCCGCGAGGATCGACATCCTGGGCTGATCGGGACGCCCTTCCTTCGCCTATCGCTCCAGGTTACCTCGCAACCATCCTTCGAGGGCCGCGAGGGAATCGGGCATGGACGCGCGGCCGAAGCCGATGCGAAAGCGGCCGGGATCGTCGGCATAGCAGGAACCGGGCAGGATCATGACGCCGGCTTCGGTCGCGAGCCGGCGTGAAAGGCGCTCCGCGTCCCCGTAGCTCGCGATTGCGCTCTCCGTGAGCTTCGGGTAGCCGATCGAGCCGCCTGCGGACGGGGTCCACGACGCGAAGCCGCGGTGCCGCTCGAAGAAGGCCCCGAGGTGGCCGAGGTTCGAGGCGATTATCCTCCGGCTTCGGTCTACGAGACGGTCGAAGTTCCTGGCCGCGACGCCGGCAAGGAACTCGGAGGGCCCCGGCGAGCAGATCGCCCCGTAGTCCTTGGCCTCGGCGACCGCGTCGAGGATGTCGCGGCGCCTCGTCGCGAGCCAGCCGATCCTGAGTCCGGCGAGGCCGGCGCTCTTGGAGAGCACGCTTAGCGAAACGGCGTCTTCATAGACCTCGCAGGCGGCGGGAAGACGACATGCCGGATCGCGCTCCAGGAAGCGGTACACCTCATCCGAGAAGAGCAGGACGCCGGATTTCGAGCACAGCGCGACGATGGCATCGAACTCCTCCCGCGACGGCAGGGCGCCGGTCGGATTGTGCGGAGCGTTGAGGACGAGGAGCTTGGTTTTGGGTATCAACAGCCTTGCGAGGGCGTCCAGGTCGAATTCCCAACGGCCGCCTTCCTCGCGGAGGGGCCAGGGGTCCACGGCGCAGCCCAGGGCGCGGGGAATCTCGGATAGCGACTGATAGCAAGGAAAGTTGACGACGACGTGGTCTCCCGGCGAGAGGACGGCGAGGAAGAAATCGAGGATAGCTTCCTCTGCGCCGGTATGGACGATGACTGAGTCCGGGCTCAGTTCACGGTATAGACGCGCGAGGTCGGACCGAAGCTCGGGATCGCCCCTCGTCTCGGTATAACCCAAGCGCAGGCCCAGGTAGCTCTCCTCGGAACCCGGCTCGAGGCTCAGGAGCTCCCGTGTCGACATAGTCTCGCAGTCCGAGCTCGAGAGAAGGTGCGGCGCATCGAATTCGTATTCGGCGAAGTAGCGCTCGAGGGCGAAAGGACGAAAGAAAGCCATGGCCTCCATGATCGCACGGGGCCTCGGAAGCGCGCAAGCCGAGCGCTTGCCTTGACGGCGCTCTTCGATGGTAACTATCCGTCCGAGCCCCCCGATCGACGTCGAGAAGGAAGCTGCGGCCAGGCGCGGGAATTCTCAAGCCTATCCTCGCATGGCGCCGTCGAAGACGCGGTGAAAGTTGCTTTCGAGCAGTTCGCCGAGCTTTTCCAGGCCGATGCCTCGCAGCCGCGCGATGCCCTCCATGACTATTCCCAAGTCCTCGGCCCGGCAGAAATCGAGGTTCCCGGCCCGGCGAATCCTCGGCGCTTGCCAGGGAGCGTCGGTCTCGGCGAGAAGCCGCTCGGCCGGGATGGCCGCGCAGGCGGCGGACGAACGTTTATTCCCGTTCAAGATCGAAGCCCCGAAGGAGAAGTAGGCGTTCACGCCCTTCGCGATGAGGGACTCGGCGTCCCGCGACGTCCCCGAATAGGAGTGAAAAACGGCACCCGGAAGCCTTCTCAGTCGCCGAGCGTAAAGGAAGGCCATGTCCATCGCCTTGCGCAGGTGGAGAAGGATAGGGAGACCGAAACGCTCCGCCAGCTCGAGTTGGTATTCGAAGACCGCGCGCTGCGAATCCTCGTTTTCGGCCGTCCTGACCCGTTCGGGCCTGTCTCCGAAAAAATCGAAGCCGGCCTCGCCGACGGCGGCGATCCTTCGCTCCGCCGCGAGGCGCGCAAGGAAGTCGGCATTCTTCCACACGGCCCACTGAGGGTGGATGCCGAAGCTCGAGACGAAGGCGGGCAGTCTCGGGCGCAAGGCCTCGATGCGGTACCATTCGGCCTCGTCATGGCTGGCGGCGCAGCAGGTCCATCGCGACCACGAGGTCGCGAGCGAAGGATCTATCCTCTCGGGAAAATCCGGGTCGCGATCGAGCAGGTCGGCGAGGTGGATATGGGCATCGGCGGCCGCGAAGTCCATGTTGTGCAGCCCTCCGCCGCGAGTGTATCCTTTCATTCGGCGGCGCCGCAATCGCTTCGATCCGCCGAAGGCTCGTCGGGAGGAACCGATGTCGGATACCATCGTCGCGAAGGCCGCCGCGCGAAAATCGAGGCCGAAGCGCGCCCAATGGGCCGCCACTCGGCAAGGCGAGGACTCTCCCCTCTACGGAGAAAGCGTCCGATCCTGCCGCGGGGTCGAAGAGGCGGAACCCGGTGCCGCTCTCTGATTGCGTGCTTACCGGCGGGAGGATCGTCCTGCCCCGATCGATCCTCGAGGGAGGAGCCGTCGTGGTCCGCGGCGGGCGGATCGATGCCGTGCTCGAGCAGGGGTTACGCCTCCCCGCGGGCCTTCCGCGGCGGGACCTCGGCCGATCGTGGGTCACCGCGGGCCTCGTGGAGTTGCATATCCACGGTTGCGGTGGCCTAGGCTTCGACTCCCTCGGTCGCGATCCCTCGGCGGGCGCGGCGGCCTTGAGTGGCGCTGCGACCTTCCTCCGGGAGCGCGGCGTCACGAGCTTCGTCCCGACGGTCATCTCGCGCGAGACCTCGATAGCCGGCCTGGCGAACGCGCTCGACGAGCTCGCCCCCTCCCGCGAGGATGTCCCCGGAATCTACGTGGAAGGCCCTTTCGTGAATCCCGCCCGGCGCGGGGGAATTCCCCTCGAGACGATCAGCGGTCCCGACCCTCGGCTACTCGAGCGGGTCCTCGGCCTCGCCCGCGGCCGCCTCGCCCTCATGACCCTGGCTCCGGAGATGCCGGGCTATGGCGAGATCCTCGCGCGACTCGAGGCGGCCGGCGTTCTCCCCTGTCTCGGCCATTCTGATTGCAATATCGATCGCATAACCCTTCCCTCCGGACGATTCTCGATTACCCACCTCTTCAACGCCATGTCGCCCATTTCGCACAAGGAGCCCGGCCTGGCCATGCTTCCCTTTCTCGATCGCAGGGCCTTCGTCGAGCTGAACCCCGACGGGGCCCATGTCAACGAGGCGGCCCTGAGGCTTTGCGCGTCGGGCCTGGAACCGGACCGGCTCATGCTCATATCCGATGCCGCGCCTCCCGCGGGCCTCGTTCCGGGCATCTACGGCGAAGGAGACGATGCGCTCGTCTCGGGCGCGGACGGCGTGCGCTTCGCGAAATCGCGCGTCTTGATGGGAGGTCGACTCCTCGCCCCCGACCTTTTGCGCGCGTGGCTCAAGGTGACCGGCTCATCCGTGCCCAACGCGGTGAGGATGCTCAGCCTGACGCCCGCGCAGGCGCTCGGGATCGACGGCAGGCGCGGCGCCATAGCTCCGGGCCTCGACGCCGTATTGATCGCCTGGAAGGGCGAGTTCGAGGAAGCGGAAGAGATACGGGACTAGGCTCCCGAATGAGGCGGCGTGGGGGCGATGACGCGCCTCGGACCAAGATCGTCGTCGGCTGGGAAACGAATCGGCTCAGAGCGCGACGCCGAGGCCCATGCAAAAATTGAAGCCGAAGGAAGTGGCGTACGTGTAGTTGCTATGATACATCACGCCGCCCGCCTCCGCGAATCCCGTCAGGAAATCGAAGAGTATGACGCGGTAGCCCAGATCGAAGGCCAATGAATCATTGGTTTGTACGCCTTCGACCAGGACGTCCGCCATGGGGCAGAGGTAAAATCCCTTGCCCTCGAAAGTGAAGGGATAGATGCGCGAGCCGATCGCGAGACTGCCGTAATCGGCCTGGGAGAGGGAAATGTCCCCGGAAAGGAAAAGCGCGATATCCATCGTTCCCGATGGAATGGCGTACTCGATCTCGGGACCGATCCCGAATTGAGTATAGCTGCATTCGACCCGCAGCGGCCTGAAGAAAAAATATTGGGCCATCGCCACCGAAACGGCCATCAGGCCCAGAGCGAGGCATGCGAGCGCCTTCTTCACTCCTACCTCTCCGTATTCGACCGGGACCGGCGGAAAAGCCGGCGTCGATGCCGAAGTCGACATTCTTCGACGGATGCGCCTCAGTACGGCGGGGCCTCGCTCTCATCGCGAGGCCCCGCAGAACTATACCCTGACCGCTTCGCCCTTGCCATACCCGGCTACGACGATCCCTTATGGGGTCTATACCTGCTGCCAACGATCGCGGAAGGCTACTTCGCCTATCGGCTTGCGCTGTCGCGGCGACTTCTCGCGTTCCAGCTGCGACTCGTTGAGAAGGCCAGAATCGCCAGGCTTCCCGATTATTACGAGGGCCAGCGCCACGAAATCCTCCGGCAGGCCAACGGCCTTCGCGGCCTTTGCAGGCGAATAGCCGGCGATCGGATGGGCGTAAAGCCCTTCTCGGGTCGCCTGGAGCTGCAGGGCCATGGCCGCTTGCCCGAGATCGAAATAGGCATAGTCCCTGCCGGCATCGAGGCGGCAGTCGAGGGAGGGCTTGGTCGCGAAGACGACGATGAGGGGCGCCCGCGTCGCCCATTTGTTGCTTTCGGTGAGCGCTTCGCGGAGAGCCGGAAGAGTTTCGCCGGCCACGGCGATAATGCGCCATGGCTGGTTGTTGGAGCAGGAGGGCGCCAGGGTGGCGGCCTCCAGTAGTCGATTCACCTGAGTCTCGGCCAGGGCGTCGGGCGCCATCGAGCGGAAAGCCCGCCGCGCGACGAGTTCGGGGAGTAAATCCATGGGAAGCTTTCGGACGATCAGGTCTTCAGCTTGGCCGCGAGCTCGGCGACCCTTTTCCCCTGGAACCTCGCTCCGGCGAGCTCGTTCGCGCTGGGTTGCCTCGAGCCGTCCCCTCCCGCGATCGTACTGGCGCCGTAGAAGCTATTGCCGCTTACCTCGTCGGTCAGGGACAGGACTCCCGATGTCAGTGTAAGCCCGACGGGCAATCCGCCATGGTGTAGGACGAAGGGAAGGAGGCCCAGTATCGTTGCCTCCTGGCCGCCATGCTGCATTCCGCTCGAGGTCATGATGCCGACAGGCTTGTCGATGAGGCCCCCCTTCGCCCACACTTGGCCACTGGCGTCGAGGAAAGCCTTGAATTGGGCCGGCACGACTCCATATCGGGTCGGCGTCGCGAAGATGTAACCGTCGTAATCTCCGAACTCCTCGAAGTTGGCCGGCTTCTCGTGCTCGAATGCCTTCTGCGCCTCATCGGCGTGCATCATCTTGAGAACCTCGAGCGGAAGCGTTTCGGCTACCTTGAGGATGACGGGTACCGCTCCCGCTTCCTTGATTCCTTCTGCCGCTGCCTTCGCCATCTTGTACATATGGCCATAGGTCGAATAGAAATAGACGGCGATCCTTGCACTCATGCTTGCCTCCGGTATGACTATGTCCGCGGGACGCCCTATGGCTTTCCACGTCGGATTGCTTACTATTAGTAACCTAATAACCATTTGGTATATAGTCAACAAGAGATATATACAAATATTTATTGATATGACCGACTCGGAATATCGCAATCTTGGCCTCGAGAGACGCGATTCCTCTTCCCATCGATTCGGGCTAGAATGTCGGCGATGGATCTCGATTTCAGCAGCCTGGAAAGCCTCCGCAGG
>CAYNFM010000046.1:0-30468 GCA_964396415.1 uncultured Treponemataceae bacterium
AGCTCGAGTTGAGGATGGTCTCCATGAAGTCGCCGTTGGGGAAGTGGTCGGTCCACTGGCGCTGGCCCTGGAACCCGGCGAGGATGGCGTTGTGGCCGTGGGCTTCCTCGAGAAGGCCCTTTCGCCTCAGGTCGGGGTTGCCGACCATGAGGTCGCGAACGATCATGGCCATCTTGACGCTCATGGCCCAGGCCTTGTCCTTGCGGTCGCGGGAATGCTGCTTGTCGGCGGGGTTGACGTCCGGGCCTTCCTTGCAGTTGGCCTTGACCCATTCGAGGGCCCGCTTGAATTCGGCGTCGGAGTAGATCCTCTCCTCGAAGCGGCGGTATATCTCGCTCATGTCGACGGACTCGTTGCGCATGCCGAGGTAGTCCTGGAAGAAGTCCGGGTCGACGATGGAGCCGCCGATGCCCATCGAGACCGAGCCGACGGAGAGGTAGGACTTGCCCCGCATCCAGGCGGCCGCGAGGCCCGACCGAGCGAAGCGTAGGATCTTCTCGGCGACGTCGGCGGGTATGGTCTCGGTATCCTTCAGGTCCTGGACGTCGCGGCCGTAGATGCCGAAGGCGGGCAGGCCCTTCTGATTGTGGGCCGCGAGGACCGCCGCGAGGTAGACGGCGCCGGGCCGGTCGGTGCCGTTGAAGCCCCAGACGGCCTTCACGGTGAGCGGGTCCATGTCCATGGTCTCGGAGCCGTAGCACCAGCAAGGGGTCACCGTGAGGGTGACGGCCACTCCCTCGCGGGCGAACTTCTCCGCGCAAGCCGCCGCCTCGGCGACGCCGCCGATGCAGCCGTCCGCGACGACGCATTCGACTTCGTGGCCGCTCGGATGCCTGACGCCCCCGGAGATGAGCTTGGCCGCGGCCTTGGCCATGGACATCGTCGGCGCCTCGAGCGACTCGCGCACGCCGCCCAAGCGGCCGTCTATGGTCGGCCTGATGCCGATCTTGGGCAGCCCTCCCTTAAGCCTCATCGTCGGGGCCAGGACCTTCATGCCGCCTACTTCCGCCATGCTATGCCTCCTATCTGGATAATGTGGACTCTATGGGTTCCGGCCTCGGTTCGTGCCGGATGAGCGTCGGGGAAAGCCTCGTCGTCTCGGGCGGGGTGCCGAGCTCGCCGGAGATCCTCGAGAGGAGGATGCGCGCGGCGCGAAGGCCCATCTCCGATACCGGCTGCGCGAGCGAGTAGCGGCAGAATCGCAGGAGCGGGGACCAGGGCATCTCGTCGAAGGCGGCGAAGGCCACCTTGGCCGATCGGGATCCCGGTTCCTCGAGGACGAGGTAATTGGTCGCGCCGACGTGGACGTAGGCGTTGACCAGGAAGTAGGCGTCGGGCGCGTCCGGTCGCGAGCGCATGGCGCGCATGGCCTCGTAGCCCGAGGCGACATGGAGGCCCTCGAAGCTGGTAAATTCCGGCTCGAGGGGGAGCCCCGAGTCGAGCATCGCGCGGCGCCAGCCTTCATAGCGCTCGCGGGCGGTCGAGAGCTCGAGGCTCCCGCCGACGAAGCCCATCCTGCGCCGCCCTTGGGCGATGCCCTCGGCGGCGAGCGCGAGGGTGGCCGCGTAGGCCCCGCCCTCGTTGTCGACGAGGACGGCGTCGGCATCCAGGCCGGGCGCGAGGCGATCGACGAGGACGATGGGCGTAGCCGCAGCCCTGGCGAGGGCGATGAGCTCGCCCGAGCCGGAAGCGGGAATCACGACCAGGCCGTCGACGAGGCGCTCGGCGAGGAGGCGCATGCGCTTGGACTCCTCTTCGGCGCTCTCCCAGGAGGAGCAGACGATGAGGCTGTAGCCGTGGACGGACAATTCGCGGTCCATGCTCTCGGCGAGGAGCATGAAGAAATCGCTGGCGAGCTCGGGGGCTATCACTCCCACGGTGCGCGTCGAGCCTTTCTTGAGGCTGCGCGCGACGTTGTTCATGGTGTAGCCGAGGCGATCGACCTCGGCCCGCACGCGTCGCGCCGTGGCCGGCGCGACGGAGGCGTCCCCGTTCAAGACGCGCGAGACGGTCGCCGTCGAGAGGCCGGCGGCCCGCGCGACGTCCCGTATGGTCGCGTTCACGCTATACGCCTCGTCCGGATATCCGCTATACTTGATCGGATCGAGGAGGGACGGCCATGGCCGACGAAGCTGAGGAGTTCTGGAGCGCCTTCGAGAGCGAGACCGGCGAGAAGGTAGAGGCGCGGTGCATGGGGGAATGGTTCAAGGGCGGCGGTACGGAACGCGGAATGTGGGGGCTGCTCATCCTCACCGACAGATCCTTTCGATTCAAGTACATGCCCAGCGAGAACTGGATACTGTCCCTCTTCAAGCGCCCCGACAAGTCCAGCCTTCAGAAGAAGGCATTCGAAATCGTCGTCCCGCGCGGCGACATAGTCGACGTCATCGCCCCCAAGAGGGACTTCCTCTCGAGGGTCTTCGGCCCCGCCTTCCCGCGCCTCTCCATCGTCTGCCGGAGCGAGGAAGGCAACCAAACCCATTCCTTCTCGGTGGACCCGAACAACGGCATCGTCTCCGCGCTCGAGAGAGTCAGCGCCGCGGCGAAGGCCGGCGCCCGGTAAGTCGGAAGTCCCGGCCCTCATTTTCCGACCGGGATTACGCCTTTCTTGAGAATGACGTTGCCGTACTTCACGGTCTCGCCGGTCATGACGACGGCAAAGGCTTTCTTCGCGCGCTCGTAGAAGGCGAAACGCTCGATGCGAGCGACGGGAGGAGTTCCGGGCCAGCGCCGGTCTATAGGCATCCGATAGGCGGCCTCGACCGAGGCGTCGAGGGCATCGCCCGGAACGGGAGCCATCATCATCACGGGGGCCTTGTCGTAGGAATCCAGGTTGACGAGGGCGAGGATGCCGTCCAGAAGATCGGGTATCCTGATTCCGTCGGCGCGAACCACGCGAGCGTTGCAACTGTCGCCGGGGAAGAAGGCATCGGCCAGGACGATCTCGTCCCCGTGACCCATCCTGAAAAGAACCGAAAGCAGCTCGGCTGAAATGCAGGGCGCGACTCCGATCAACATGGGGAAACCTCCATAGCTAACGATGTAATCGTTTACCCAATCTGTTTTTTTGTCAACTAGGGGTTATGTAACCGATTACATTATTCATTTGAGTGAACCTTCAAAGCTCTGGCACAGAGGGGTTGAAGAAAGAAGAAAGCACGGGATCGTCCGTTGAGCGAAGTCGAAACTGCATTCGACTTCTTGACAAGCCAAATCAGGGAGAAATGGCCCTAGCAATAGCCCAGAGGGCAGACTACTCCCCACGAAAGGCATGTGACCCGTCGTACAATCACGTTCAAGCATTCTCTGGCGACGATAGGGATATGGCAGAGTACTGGAGTGCACCTTTGCTTTTATTTGCTTACTGTCAACCCTATTCTGTCAATCGTTATCCAATATCCTTTTTCTTCAATCTTACTAAAGGCCAACGACCCTTCATTTATATTTTTTTCTATTTCATATATAAAAACACATCCCTTTTCATTATTTATCCATTTATCAACCTGTTTTTCAGTAACATCAATCGGACAAATTAATCGATAAGTATTATATTTATCATCCATTTTATAAAATCTATAAATTTTTACTCTCATGATTTTCATCGTTCGTTTTGTCCCTTACTATCTAATCTTTTTCGCTGAATATTGACGTCGAATAGTACATATAATATAACTCTTCGCACATCTTTGTCATATAGTAAATATGACACCTAATTCGCCTGCGTAAAATGATTGCCGCAGCAAGAAGGAGTTATTAGAGAAGGCGGACGCAGCTCGGCAACCAGGCACTCGTTCTCCAAGCCGATAATTCCGCCCAGGCTGGCGGCCGCGATCATCGATATACAAATAGATATACCTAGACTGACGAACCATGTCATGGCACTTCCCCAAAGAACGGTCACGGTCCTAAGAAAGAAGGCAATGCTTCCGACAATCAATCCCGTGATCCGCTTTTGAACGTCAAGGGATCGGGACATTTCGTTGTTTTTCAGCATCGCATGTGCGAGATAATCCTGTTTATCGTCACATCGATACTCGAAGTGGGCCTAACTGACTCTTCCGCTGAGGCAGCGAGTTCCTGGCTCAGCAATAGGAGGTCCTCCGCATCGGCGGACGCCGCCTCGATCATCTCTCGGAGACTCGCGGGTTCGGAATTGTAGGTTACGATGGTGATACCCTTCTGCACAGCCATGTTGAGCAAGGGTACAAGATTCAGGTCGAAGACCGGAATCGCTATGCCATCCCATTTTTCGGCGATAAGGCCTTCGACTATAGGTGCGTAGTTTGAGCCGGCGGTAGGGTTAATATCGTGCATCGGCGATGGTACGATCCAGTTGACCAGCGTGCCGTAGGTTTCCAGCTCGCACTTTGCCGCGAGGACGCCTTCATGAACCTTCTTCCAGAATTTTTCGCTGCTCATGCCGATTACGGCAATTCTTTTGCCTTCGAGTTTAGCCCTTTCTCGGGCGGATAATTCGGCGATCGTGGCGAGCCGGCCGGGTTCGTCTGATCCGAGGGAATTGGCAGTGCTCCAATAGCCTTGACAGTTTTCTCTATTCACCTCCCGTAATGCAGTGTGGAATCGGGGTGTTGAGGGCGACCATCCGGTAATCAAATGATTGAAGAGACAAATGACCGAGTTGTAGCCTTGGGCGAACGGATCCTGGGAAACCGTCGATGAGATACTGCCTTCGATGATGCGCTCCATCGTTTCATCGATCAAGTCGTGGGTGACGATGAAGGTCTTTCCTGCTCTGCCCGCGGCCAGTACCGCCTTTGCCGCGTACGATGGGGTATTGCCTTCCGCCATATAAATCGCGCCAAGGTCGCGGTAGCGATCCATGAGATCAAGAGAACTCGAGTACGTCCTCTCGCCGATCTCGAGGCTTTCGATAGTCCCGATTACCTTTATATTGGGGAATCTCTCCGCAAGAACGTCGATAGCGCCTTTTCGCCGAAGAATATAATTCACGGAGTAAAGGTTGCTCACAATGATGGCGACGCTACCTCGGCCGGCAAGAACCCGACCAAGGGCTTCTCCCGCGATCTGTCCCTCCGCGTAGCTGTCGGATCCGACATAGCAAAGTCTCCGGCAGGGTCCGTTTCTGATACCATAGAGGACTTCAATGCTTTCTCGGAGGACATAGGGGATGCCCATAGCGAGACGCGCCATTTTTTCCCAATAGCCCTTAATCGTGATAGCGGGCTCGGACATTTTCACCGCGGGGGATTTCGTCGGGAGGTTGCCAGCATACCCGGAAAGGTTCGAGGCTCTTCTTGCGAGAGAGTTTTTGCCGCGCACCTGGATTTCGATCGATTGCCGAATGGGTCCTAGGACTTCTCGGGCGAATACCAGCCAACCGAGGAGCACAAGGAGGAACCCTACTCCGAGCGGCGCGATCAGGAACCCTCCCGACATGAATCGATCGTTTAAAAGGGCGAGGCCGGCAGCGGCAGTAAGCAGGCATATCGCGAAAAAGAGGAAATGCAAAAGACCGATGGAATATGGCATCGAGCGCCTCATCGGAGGCATTTCTCGAAGAAAGCGAGACCTCCCCTTTCCAGCACCTAGTCGGCCGCCTCTTTTCCGCGCCGGATTGAAATCATATTTATTCCCATTCATTGGAGCTCCGGGATCGGACAACCATGCTCCGCGCATGCAGAGTCCGGGCGCGACTCGAACCGCCGATGCAGCCTTATCATTCTGTCTTGAACACTTCGATCTTAGAGTTCAATTCTTCGATCGAAACGGAATTCTGCAAATTCAGATCGCGGATCTTCGTCATGTTCCCGCTCAAATGCTCGGCCTCCCGGTCTATCTCGAGGATACCGTTGCGCACTTCCGATCCGAGCCTCTCTATCCTGGATATCGCTTCATTTACCTGCCCGGTGCTCTTGGATATCTCCTTCGATTCCGTCTCGATCGCCGAGGCGGTCTGGGTCATTTCCACCATCGTCTTCGCCATTTCGGATGCGGTTCTCGCGAGTTCGGCCATGGCTTGCGAGACTTCGGCCATCGTCAGGGCTGAGACCTCCGCCTCCTTGCGGATCGTCTCGAAGGCCTTCCTGCTCTCTGCGCTGTCGCCTCCGATTCGGTAAATCCTGGAGGAGATCGTCGTTACCGTCTCCTTGATCATCTTCGAGTTCTCGTTGGTCGATTCAGCGAGCTTCCTGATCTCGTCGGAGACGACGGCGAAACCCTTCCCGGCCTCTCCAGCGTGGGCGGCCTCGATAGCCGCGTTCATAGCGAGGAGGTCGGTCTGTCCAGCTATCCCGTCGATGATGCCTATGATCTCGTTTATCTGCTCGATATCCCGGATATTGTCGGCGGTCAGGGCGGTCAGGGAATCGAACCTCGCCACCTCCCTCTCGGTCGTTTCCTTGAGCTCGAGGGCGGCTTTTTCGCGCTTGCCCGATATCTCCGATACCCTGCCGATCGACGCGCTCATCTCCTCGCTCGCGGCGGAAGTCTCGTCCACGGAGGCAGTCTGCCTTCCGATATCGTCGGTCAGACGCCGTATGCTGCCGGTAATTTCGTTCGTGGCCTGGGCCGAGCGCGTGAGATTGGACGCAACCTCCTCGATCTGGCGGACGATCGACCTGATGTTCCCCGACATCTCCGTCGCGCCGGCCGCGGATTCGAGCGAAGCGGCCTCTACTTCGGTCTTCATGCCGCTCGCCCCGCGGGCCGTCGTCTTGATCTGGGCGACGACCTCGGAGAAGTATCCGACCATATCGTTCAATTGTTCGGAAATGGTACCGAATTCGTCATTGCCTCCGACCCGCTCGCGCGAGGTGAAGTCGCCGCTTCCGTATCGCTTCATGGAATCGCCGAGACCGGCGATGCTTCGTCTGAGGCTCAAGGCGAACAGTACGAGAATGATTATGATAGCTCCGGAGAATACTATCGTTATCGCGAAGGAGATCATCTCAAGCACTCGCGAGCGGCCCAGGATCTTATGGTCGATCAGGTCCGAGACCTTAATGAATGCGCCGTCGAAGGTATCCTTGAAGAACTCGATAGACATAATCGTATTGTTTGCGAACTTCAACTCGGCTGGGGGCGTATCCGACATGTCCTTCCCTAGTATGCCTCTATTCAGCATCAGTATGGGATTGCTATCCAGGACCGCCTGGGACCCGTCCTTTACCTGTTGCAGAGAATCCTTGGCGAGGGCCCACAGATTGACTATCGACTTGACGGAAGCCTTCTCGTCTTTCGAATTCGCGAGTGTTGCCAATACTTTGGAGCCGACAAAGTTATTCATTTCGAGATCGCAAGTAGCGAAAAGATCGTTCCATGTCTTTACATTCGCCGCCATATTGCTCGAGATAAGAAGGTCCTTCGAGACCGAGTCCAGCTTGAACAGATCGCTCTTGAGGTTGAGACAGCTCTTCTGAAGTTCGTTGAGGGCCGTAATTTGGCTTGACGTTGAATAACTCACAAAAAAAATTGTCAAAAAACCCATGATCGCGAGAACCATGAGCAGATAGAGTCGGGCGCTTATCTTCATCAGTCCTCCGATACATGATACTCTAGGTCAGCAATTCAGAGTTTTCAATAAACATCCCTCCATATTTCATTATAAAAAACCGTCCCCGTCCTGAGACGGGGACGGTGTCCGAGTGTGTCTACCTGTCAATACAGGACGTTCTTCGCCTCAGGCTTGTCGACGTTGTCCTTGGTCACGAGGAGGAAGCCGGTATCAACAGTAGCCGGGATCTTCTTCTTGCCGATGGAGACGTCATAAGCATACTTGACGCCGAGATAACCGAGGTTGTAAGAGCTCTGGACGCAGATAGCCTGGAGGGTGCCGTCCTTGATGAAATTCGCAAGGGTGGTGGCGCCGTCGAAGCCAATGGCTACGAGCTTGCCGGCGAGACCAGCCTGGGCAATAGCGCGGCCCATGCCGATGGCGGAAGGCTCGTTCGCGCCGAAGATGCCGACAAGGTCGGTGTTCGAGGCGAGAATGCTGGTAACCTGGTTGAGGGCCTGGACCTGATCGGACTGGGAATACTGGGTCGTGACAATCTGGAGCTTGGAGTTCTTCGCGATGTAGTCTTTGAACCCGCCGACGCGGCCGATTTCGGAGCCGACGCCCGCGACATAGGACTCGATGGCGATCTTGCCGGTATCGGAGCCGGTAGCGGCCTTCACGCGGGCGATCATTTCCTTCGCGCAAGCGCGGCCAGCCGCGTCGTTGTTGGTGGCGAGGAAGGAATCATAGTTAGAGGTCGGGCCGTTGAGCAGGGAGTCGATGATGATCACCGGAATGTGGGCCGCCTTGGCCGCCTTGACCGCCGGGATAAGGGCGTCGGGATCGGAAGGCGCGAGGACGATAGCCTTGACGTTGCGGTCAATGGCGGACTCGACGATATTGATCTCCTCGTTGACGGCCGACTCGGACTGGGGGCCCAGGAAGGTTACCGAGAGCTTTGGAGACTTCGCTCTGAGCTCTTTCTGAGCGTCGAAGCATCCGGTCTGGACGTTCTGCCAATAGCCGGACTGGCCGGTCTTGACGATGACGGCGATTTCTTGCCCGAACGCCAGCACGGACACGAACGCGAGAACGAGGACGACAGCTAGTGCCTTCTTCATGTAAACCTCCTATAAACTTTACGGCCCTACGGACCGTCGATTCCATACTTGCGTTATTTTTTCTTGTACCGGATCTGGTCGATGGAGACCGAGCCGATTACGACGAGGCCGATGGCGATCTGCTGGACGAAGTACGAAGCTCCGCCCATGGTCAGTCCGACCGTCAGGACGCCGATTATGAAGGAGCCGATCACTGCGCCGGATACCGTGCCTATTCCGCCCATCAGGCTCGTGCCGCCTATGACCGATGCCGCGATCGCGTTGAGCTCATAGCTGATGCCTCCGTTCGGCTGGGAAACCACCATTCTCGAGGCGAGGACGATGCCCGCGAAGGCGGCGCAGAAACCGCTGATCACGTACGCGATGACCTTTATCCTGGTGACCTTGATGCCGGAAAGCCTGGAGGCTTCCTCATTGGAGCCAACGGCGTAGGTGTACCTTCCAATACGGGACTTTCTAAGGAAGAAACCGAAGACTATCGCCATGATGATCATTATGAAGACCGGATACCCTATGCCGGGGAATATCTCGTTGACATGCTGAGAATCATATAGGGTAAACAACCGATCGTTGCCCAAGCTTCCGAACGCATCGGGGGCTGGCCTGGACATCGCGTTCGTGATCGTGAGCACAAATCCGCGAGCGACCATCATCATGCCGAGGGTGGCGATGAAGGGAGGTATCCGAAGCCCGGTGATCATGATGCCATTCAGGAATCCGCACAGAATGCCAGTGAGAAGGCCCATGATCATCGATAGCCAGATCGGCATTCCCGCGTTGGCGGCTATGACGGCTATCGTGCCGGTAAGAGCGATGACCGATCCGATCGAGAGGTCTATGCCGCCCGTAATGATGGTGAAGGTTACGCCGATGCCCATCATGGTCACGGTGCTCGTCTGTAGGGCGAGTGTCGCGACATTGCGCATCGTGAAGAAGTTCTTCGCCACGAAGGAGAACAGGACGAAGAGAACGATGAAGGCCCCGAGTATGGCGAACTGGTCTATGGAGATTTTCTTGCGACCCAAGCTAATCGGAACCTCGACCTTAGCGTTCGTGTTCGGTTGCTGCAATTTTTCGTTAGCCATGGTCTTGCTCCCTTTCATTTCGTGAGAACGGCACTCGCGCCCAGTCCGGCCGCGTAGTTCAAGATTTCTTCCTGGCTCGTATCCTTGGTACGCAGAGTCGCCGTGAGGCTCCCCTCATGCAGGACGAGGACACGGTCCGTCATGCCGATAATCTCGGGCAGTTCCGACGAGATCATAATCACGCCCACGCCCTTGCGAGCGAGGCTTTCGATCAGTTCGTAGATTGCGTATTTCGCGCCTACGTCGATGCCCCGCGTCGGCTCGTCGAAGATCAGGATGCGGGAATCGCGGAAGAGCCATTTGGCGACGACGACCTTCTGCTGATTGCCTCCCGAGAGATTATTGATTACCTGCATGAGGCTCGGAGTGCGGATGTTGAGCTCATCCACGTAGTGTTGCGTTACCTTGAGCTCTTGAGCGCTCGAGATGATCCCCAAACGCTTGGAAACCTCGGAGAGATTCGCCATCGTCACGTTCTGGTCTAAACGCATCTTGACCGCGAGGCCTTCCAGCTTACGGTTCTCAGAAAGGTAGGCTATGCCGTTATGAATCGCGTCGGCTGGAGAATGGATATTGAGCCGTTTGCCGTCCCGGAAAATCTCGCCTGAATCCATGGGATCGGCACCGAAAATGGCTCGGGCGAGCTCGGAACGCCCCGCGCCCATGAGACCGGCGATACCGAGGATCTCGCCCTCGTAGAGGTCGAAGGAAATATCCTTCAAGACGGTATTATGGACGATATGCCGAACCTCGAGAAGTTTTTTCTCGGTAGGTATGTTAAGACGGACAGGGAACAGGTTCTCGATCTTGCGACCGACCATCTTGTTGATGATTTCTTCCATCGTGATGTCGACGTAATCGCTCGTCGAGATATAATGGCCGTCCCGAAAGACCGTTATCCTGTCCACGATGTGCTTGAGCTCGTCGAGACGGTGCGAGATGTAGATAATACCCACGCCCCGGCCGCGAAGCCTGTGGATGACCTTGAAGAGCTCGTCTATCTCGGTCTCGGTAAGCGCGCTCGTCGGCTCGTCCATAATGAGGACTTCGGAATCCTTGGAAAGGGCCTTCGCGATCTCGACCATCTGCTGCTTGGATATGGAGAGCCGGTTGAGCTTGATAGCGGGGTCTATGTCCACGTTGAGCCCATGCAGGATCTCGGCGGCGTCGACATTCATCTTTTTGTCGTCGATGTACCCGAGCACGGTGCGCGGCTCCCGACCAATGTAAATATTCTGCGCCACCGTAAGGTGAGGAACGAGGTTGAGCTCCTGGTAGATGATGCCGATCCCGACCTCGCTCGCCTCCCGCGAGTTTTGGAAGTGGACTTCCTTTCCTTTAAATTCGAGAGTCCCGCCATCCGGTCGGTAAACCCCGCTCAGTATCTTCATGAGCGTGGACTTTCCCGCCCCATTCTCGCCGACGAGCGCGTGCACCTCGCCTTTGCGCAGCTCGAAGGAGACAGAATCCAATGCCTGGACCCCGGGAAAGCCCTTCGAGATTTTATCCACCTTGAGAATCGTTTCGCCCATAGCCCGACGCCTCGCTGGGTGAATTGTAGAACCTTATCCAAAAACGCGTAATTGAGGATTCGGCACTCAATGTGGAATATCCGGCACAAACCGAGAGCTTCCGCCCGCGGCCGACGCGAGCGCGGCGCCTCCAATCGTGCTATACTGCGCCCATGTACCGATTCCTGATGGTGGACGACGAGGAAATCGTTCGCAGGGGGTTTGCGACTAAGATAGATTGGGCTGGCGCTGGCTTCGAATTCCTGCCGCCCTGCGAAAACGGCCGCGACGCGATCGCGACCATAGACGAGCTCCGGCCCGACATTGTCATGACGGATATCCACATGCCCCATGCCGATGGGATAGCGGTCGCGGCCCACGTCAAGGAACGCCATCCCGATATCGTCGTCGTCATCCTCTCCGGATACGACGAGTTCGGGTACGCGCAGGCGGCCATACGCAACAAGGTCTTCGACTATGTCCTCAAGCCCGTTTCGTCCCGAGACCTCACGACCCTGCTCGCCAAGATTAAGGACAGGCTCGACGTCGACCGGCGTTCTCGCGAAGATGAGTCCGCCTTGCGCCTGAAGGCAGACCTCTCGAGCGACATCCTCCGCGAGCGCAGGTTCGCCGAGTTTCTCACGGGGGTATCGCCGCTGCCTGATGCCTCGGAAGCGGCTGGCTTCCTGGGCTTCGGGCCGGATCTGCTCGCCTGCGCGGCTATAGTCGCCGAGCGCGAATGCACGACACCTCGAGAGGCCGCCTGCGACGGGGCTGTCGACACCGCATCGGTTTCCGACGAAGTCCGCGAGAGAATGGCGAAGGCCCTTGGCCTGGCTCGGCGCTCGGCGCCCTTCTACCCCGCGGAGGGCCGATTCGCCGCGCTGGTCTTCGAGACCGGCCTGGATCGCTGCGCCAGGACCGTGCTCGCCGTGGCCTCTGCCCTCCTGGACGATGGGCGATCGGGATTGCGCGTGGCCGTTAGCAGGCCTTACGAGCTCTGGATGGACGCGCCTCGCGCCTACGCCGAGGCTGCGGCCGCCCTCGCCTATAGACTGGTACGCGGGCCGAAACGGCCCTATCTCTACATACAGGCGGGCGAGGACCGCGAGGCCCTCGCCGAGCTCAAGTCGCGGGAGGAAAGACTCTGCCTGGCGGTGCGTACCGGGGCCGCGCTTCGCGTACCCGAGCTGTCGCTAGCCTACACGGACGCCCTCGATCGCGCCGGCCTGTCCCCTCTGCGTCTTCGCCACGAGGTACTGTCACTGTTCTCGCGGGTCCACGACGAACTCGCTGGAATCGGAGTCTCATCGAATGCCCTGTCGGACAAGCTTTCCTGCGATTATTATCGCTTCGTCGAGTCGCTCGGCACTCCCGAGGCGATCTCGGCCGCTCTGGCGCGGCTTGCCGAGGTCGCCATAGGCATATTGGAGGAGAGCAGCCTCCACGAGCCTGAGTGGAAAGTCCTCGACTTCAAGGATTATGTCGCGAGGCATTACGCGGAGAAGGGCATCTCGATCGGCAAGGCCGCCGAGCGGCTGTCCATCAGCGAGAGCTACCTTTCCAAGCTCCTCCGACGCAGGCTCGGGACCTCCTTCGTCGAATACCTGTCCGATTACCGCATCGACCGCGCCAAGGAGCTCCTCGCCTCGAGCGATATGCTGACCTACGAGGTTGCCGAGGCGGTCGGCTATCCCGACGCCCGCTATTTCGCCTCGCTCTTCAAGAAGCGCACGGGCATGACGCCCTCCGATTACCGGAAGTCCCTCGGGGCGATGGAATGAAGATCCGCCGCATACAGGCCACCCTCATCCAGGCCTTCGCCCTCATCGTCATCATGACGATCTTCCTTCTGGGCGCGGTTTCGCTCAACTTCTTCCGCAGGACCCTGGTCGACTCGGCCGAGCAGAGCACGATGCAGTTCGCGGCCCAGCTCTCGAGGATCGTCGACAACTACATCGCCTACATGAACGACATCGCCCTCGTCGTGATGGACGATCAAGACGTGCACGCCTATATGGCGGCGCCGGCGGCGAGCTCCGCATGGGACAGGGCGAGGATAGAGTCGTTCCTCGGTTCGATCCGCAAGGTACGTAAGGACATCGACGGCGTCTTCCTCCTGCCCGCCCGCTCGAACGCCGTCGGAGCGGCGCCCGACGTACTACCGGCCTACGTGATCGCCTCGTCGCCCGGCGACAGCGTCAATCCGGATTACGATTACGGCCACTTCGCTTCGGCCGGGGCCAGGACGGCAGATACCGACGTTCCCTCCATTTCCTCGGCCCATGTCGAGAATCTGGTCGACGGTCGCTACCCCTGGGTAATCTCGCTCGACCGAAAGATCAAGGGCCCCGAGGGATCGATCTTCGGGTATATACGGGTCGACCTCAACTACGCCATCATCGAGGATCTCTGCAAGGACATCCAGCTCGGCTCGTCGGGCTATGTCTTCATCCTCGACAGGTCGGGGGATATCGTATATCACCCTCGCCAGCAGCTCATCTACGGCAACCTCCGGACCGAGCGGATCCCCGACCTCCTCGCACTCAGGGAAGGCTTCCTCACCTCCGACGTAGACGGCCGCGAAATACTTTATACCGCGAAATCCTCGGCTCGGACGGGCTGGATCATAGTGGTCGTCTCCTACCTCTCCGAGCTCCTGGCCGGTTCCCAGCGAGCGATCTACACCTTCATCCTGCTCGCCATCCTCTGCTTCACGGTCTCGGTCTTCGTCTCGTCCTTCGTCTCCGTGCGCATCTCCCGCCCTATCGAGGCGCTGCGCCGATCTATGCAGGAGGTCGAGAAGGGCAATTTCGACATGGCCATAACCGTCGAGTGCTCGAACGAGGTCTATCAGCTCGCCCACGACTGCGATATCGCGGTCAAGAAGGTCCGCGACCTGATCGAGCAGAACCGCAAGGATTCCGAGCAGCGGCGCCTTCTCGAGCTCAGGGCCCTCCAGGCCCAGATCAACCCGCACTTCCTCTACAACACCCTCGACTCCATCATCTGGATGGTCGAGCTCGGAGAGAACGAGAAGGCGATCGACATTACGTCGAATCTCGCCCGCTTCTTCCGTCTAGGTATAAGCAGGGGCTCGGAAATAATCACCATCCGGACCGAGATCGAGTATCTCGAGACCTACCTGTCCATCCAAAAGACCCGCTACGAGAACAAGCTCGACTACGAAATCTCCTTTCAACCCGAACTCTATGGATTCCGGATATTGAAGCTTCTCGTCCAACCCTTGGTGGAGAACGCAATCTATCACGGAATCAAGAACAAGGAGACGCCGGGAATCGTCCGCGTCTACGGCGAGAGGGAGGGAGGGACCATGCTCATCCGAGTCAGCGACGACGGCGTCGGGATGGACCCGCCCAGGCTCGAGGCGCTGCGCCGATCGCTCCGCGAGTCGGCGGACTACGAGGCCGAGGACTCCTCGGGGGGCGTCGGCGTCCACAACGTGCAGGGCAGGATAGCGCTCTACTTCGGGACCGAGTATGGCCTCGCCTTCGAATCGACGCTGGGGGGCGGTACGACCGCGACCGTCAGGATACCCCTGGTCGGGGAGGCCGAGCCGTGAGGGATCGCGGGATATTCGTCATGCTCGCGCTGGCCCTGCTGGCGGCGCTCGTCGTGACGATCGCCTATAGGAAAGAAGCGGGCCCGCAGCTCGACAAGAAGAAGGTCGTCGCCATCTTCAAGACATCGGGAACGGCCAACGCCTTCTGGGCCTCGGTCAGCGACGGCGTCGAGTCGGGCGCCCAGGACTTCGGCCTGGACGTATCCTTCCGATCGCCCCGCGACGAGATCTACGTCGACGAGCAGATAGCGATACTCCGCGGCGCCGTCGCCGAGCGCCCCGCCGCCATCGTCCTTGCCGCCTCCGATTACCAGCGTCTCGTCGAGCCCGTCCGCGAGGCCGAGGCCTCGGGCGTCAAAGTGGTGTGCGTGGATTCCTTCATCGAGTCCGACGACGCCGATGCCAAGGTCGGCACCGACAACTTCGAGGCCGGGCAGGAATGCGGCCAGGCCCTCCTGCGGCAAATCCGCCCCGGCGCCCGCGTCGCCGTCATGAGCTACGTCCAGGGCAGCTCCACGGCGATCGGCCGCGAGTCGGGCCTGCTGCAGGCCCTCGACAGGAAAGTCGCGCTGACGGGGACTACCTACAGCTCGTCGGACGACTCGATCGCCTACAGGCAGGCCAAGGACGTCCTCGCGCGCGAGCCGACCCTCGGCGCCATAGCTGCCCTCAACCTTCCCACCACGCTCGGCGCGGCCCGCGCCCTCGTCGAGTCGGGTAGGCAGGGCAGGGTGGTCCTCGTCGTCTTCGACAATTCCCCCGAGGTGATGCGGCTCATCGAGCAGGGGGTGATTCAGGACGCGATAGTCCAGAAGCCCTTCAATATGGGCTATCTCTCGATGGAGGCGGTACGCGAGCTCCTGGACGGGAAGCGGCCCAAGCGCTATACGAATACCGGCTCCGTGGACGTCGACAAGGCCAACATGTTCGATCCCGAGAATCAGAAATTGCTGTTCCCCGTCGCCGGGCAATAGCCGGCATCGCCATGAACCGATAGAATCGGCCCATGCCCGACGACCCCGGCTCCGCCCGTTCCTACCTCGTGGTATGCCTCAATCCGGTGATACAGACGACCCTCGTCTTCGGCCGCCTCGCCAAGGGCGAGGTCAACCGCACATCGGAATACCGCGTGGACCCGTCGGGCAAGGGGATAAACGCGGCCCGCGTCCTCGGCCAGGTGGGCAGGAGGGCGATCAACCTGACCCAGCTGGGCGGGCCCGCGCGCGACTGGTTCCTGGCGATGTGCGGGGCCGACGGGCTCGAGCTGCGATGGGTCGAGTCGGGGGCGGACATCCGCTTCTGCTCGACGATCGTCGACGTCGCGGACGGCAGCGCGACCGAGCTCGTGGAGGAGGCGCGGCCCGTCGCGGAAGGGACGGCCGGGCGGATCCTCGCGGAGTTCGATCGCATCCTGCCCGAGGCGGCGACGGTCATGCTCTCCGGGACCAAGGCGGCCGGATTCCCCGCGGGCGTGATGCCCGAGATGGCCCGGCGCGCCGCCGGGGCGGGCAAGCGGATAATCCTCGACATCAAGGGAAGGGACCTCCTCGATTGCCTGCCCTTCCGGCCCGCCGTCGTCAAGCCCAATCTCGAGGAGCTCCTTCAGACCTACGCCCCGGACAAGGCGGGGGCCTGGAGGTCGGAAGCCGGCGAAGCCGCGATGCGCGATCTCGTCGCGGGGATCGGGCGCGAGTATAAAGAGAGGCACGGCGCCTGGCTCGTCGTGACGAGGGGAGACCGCCCCAGCCTCTTCTGGGACGGCTCGGGGCTGCGGGAGTGCCCGGTCCTGCCGGTCGCGGTCCTCAACCCCATCGGCTCGGGCGATTCCTTCAACGTCGGCGTAGCGACGGCCCTCGAGGACGGGGCGACGATAGCCGAGGCCGTGGCCGAAGGCACGAGGCTCGGGGCCCTCAACGCCGAGAGGCTGAAGCCGGGTTCGATAATCTAGGGCGCGGCATCCAGGGTCACGGTGAAGGCAGTCCGTCCCGGCACGCTCCTGAAGGCGATGGCCCCCCCGTTGCGCTCCACTATCCTGCGCGCGATATCGAGACCGAGTCCCTTCCCCTCGCCCGGGGACTTCGTCGTAAAGAAGGGCTCGAAGACGCTGCCGCGAATCGCTTCCGGGATCCCGGCCCCGTCGTCGACGATGGTCACGCTCACCTTGGGTCCGCCGGCCTCGATATCGATCAGGAGCTCGCCCGAGCCGGCCATCGCCTGGAAGGCGTTGGAGAGGATATTGGTCCATACGAGGCCGAGCTCCTCCCTGTCGCCGAGGGCCCACGCGGAAGGCGCCCCGGACCAGGCGATCCGAACCCTCCGCCGCGAGCCTCGGAGAGGCGAGAGCGCGGCCTCGAGCTCGCCCCGGAGCTCGATCGGCGCGACGGAGCGCGGGAGGTCCCGGCTCGCGTACGATCGAAGCGTATCCACGACCAGGGCCGCCTTGGAGACCGCCAGCTCGACGACCCGCTCGGCGCGCGCGACGGCCGCCGCCCTCGCGGTCATCTCCAGAAGCCTCTCGCCGCGCTCCGTGCGCAGCAGCTCGGTCGCCTCGGGCGGAAGCGAGGAGAATCCCATGCCCGTCAGGATTTCGGCCCAACGCTCAGAATCCTCCGCCCCCGCCGCGACGAGGGAGGCGCGGATGGCGCGCCGGCGGGATCTTTCGTCCCGAGTGTCGAAGGTTTCGATGCCGTCCTGCGCGCGCTCGGCGCATATTCGGCAGAAGGCGATCTCGTTTTCGCTGGCGCCCTCGTACAGGGTCGGCAGGCCGGGAAGCATCGTCCGCAATTCCTCGCTCGCCGCGCGGCTGGAGGAGGAGATCGCCGCGAAAGGCGTGTTGAGCTCGTGGGCGATGCCCGCGACCAATCTCCCGATGACGGCCCTCTTCTCCGACGTCAACAGCCGCTCCTGCGCTTCCTGAAGCTCGGCGTAGGCCTTCGCGAGCCTCTCGTTGATCGCGACGAGGCTCTCGTTCGAGCGCGCCAGCTCCTCGGTGCGCACGCTCACCTGGGCCTCGAGGCCGACGTGGTAGAGATCCATCTCGTCGAGCATGGTGTTGAATACGGAAGCGAGGATCGCGACCTCGTCCGCGCTCTCCGGGACCGTTGCCCTTACGGCGAAATCGCCACCCGCGACGGTTCGGGCCACCTTCGCCAAGCCGTCGATGGGCCGCGTCAGCCGGCGCGACAGGGCGACGGCTACGACGATGGAAACGAGGACGGCGAGGGCCGCGCCGAGGATCGAGACGTAAAGGATGGCGCCGAAGCTCCGGTCCAAGCCGAGGAGGGAGGACTCGAACTCCCTTTCCACGATTTCCGAGTCTTCCCGGATCAGCGACATGAGCTCGTCTTGATTGGCCCTGAACTTCTCGACGGCGTCGGGAGCGTCGCGGAGGCCGAAGGGCTTTCCGGGCGCCAGATAGGAAGCGGCGAACACGAAATAGGAGCGGAAGGCCGCGCCGAGCCTTTCGATGGATTCTTTCCGGCCTGGGACCAGGTCGACGAGGAGCTTGGCGTTCCGCTGGAATTGGTTCGCGTCCCGATCCAGCGAGGCGACGGCTTCCCCTCGTTGCGAGGCATCGAGGAAAAGCGCGTCCCAGACGCCTCCCTTCACGCGCAGGACTATCTGGGCCGAATCCTGGACTGCCTTCTCCGCCGTGAATTCCCTTTCCGCGATGGCTCGTATCCGGGCGGAGGTGGCGTAGAGCGACAGGAGGTTGAAGGCCATGAGGACGAAGAAGACGGCGATGATGGTCGCGAAGCCTAAAAGGAGGCGCGTCCCGAATCTCATTTCGCCCCTCGGTCCTTCATCGAGGCCTCCGCACCGTTTAAAGTATAATCCGAGGCCTACCGATGTCAAAAAGCCGCATTTGCGCTCGGCCGCGACCGCTCCTATACTTGGAGTACGAGGAAGAAGTCGCCATGCAGGGAGTTCCCGGGGGAAGGTCCGCGGCCTGGAGGATCGGAGCGGCCTTCCTGACCATCGCGGTCTCGTTGTGGGGCGCGTCCTGCGGGGCAGAGCTCAGGGCGAGCCGCGCCGAGACGGTGGAGGTCGCCGCGAGGATCCGATCGGGCTTCTCGGCCATACGGATCGCCGAGGACTCGATGGTCGCGACCATCGAGTCGGTCTATGCCGAGAGCGCCTCGCTGGATCTGTCGGTCGGCAAGATGGACGTCGAGGACGGAGGAGTGTTCGCCACCTTCGAGGGGAACAAATACTACTATAAGACGCTACGATCCGGATGCAGCTACTACTGCAGTCCGCTTCGTCCCGTCGACGACGCCATGCGCCGCGAGATCCGGATCATGGGCTACTTCGAGGGCGCGCTCCAGAAGGCTTCCGAGTCCCTCCCGCCCTATCTCGACATAATCTTCTACGGCATTCACGAGCCTCTTTCGATCGCCATGCTCTATCCGGCCTTCGATATCGTCTCCATCTTTCCTCCAGGAGTGAGGTTCACCGACTTCGAATGGTACGATAGAGGCCTCGAGTCCCCCGGTCCCGGGCGTTGGTCCGCCCTGCCCTTCGCGGACCTGATCAACGGCTGGGTGATGGATTTCTCGAAGCCCGTCAAGGCGGGAGGCGCGACCAAGGGCGTCGCTGTCATCAGCGTCGACATCATGAAGGCGAGCGAGTATTACCTCGGCAAGGCCGTCGCGCCCCTCGTCCTCATCGCCTCCGACTCGACCCTGATGGGGGCGAGCCCGAAAGCGCGCGCGCTCTTCGGACTGGCGCCCCTCGAGGACGAGGCACTCGTGAAGCAGATGACGGCGAATCGCTTCGTCCCATCCGCCCAAAGACTCGATGACGCGTCGCGACCGGCCGATATTCGCTCCCTGGCATCGAGGGTCCTCGCCGGGGAGAGCCGCTTCGAGCAAAGGATCGGCGCCGCGAGCTGGGCGGTGGAGTCGATCCGAATACCGGAGATCGGCTTCTATCTCGTGGGATTGGGCCGGCATTGAGGTCGAGGGCGCAGGCCCGGCCGCGTCGCCGAGCCGATCGGCCGCTGGGCCTTCAGCCCAGCATCGACGTATCGGCGCTCGAGAGATCCTGCGCGTACCAGTCGGCCCCGGCGGCGCGAAGCTCGGCCTCGGTGAAGCTCCCGCCGAGGGCGAGACAGGCCGCGCCGGCGGCCTTGGCCGCCTTCACTCCCGAGACGGCGTCTTCCACGACGAGACAGGCTTCGGGTCCGAGGCCGAGGCGGCGGGCGGCCTCGAGATAGATATCCGGGAAGGGTTTCCTACGCTGGACCTCGAGACCGTCGACGGCCGCGTCGAAGTCGGCCTCCGAAAGGCCTATCTCGCCCAGGTTGGCCTCGAGCTTGCGCCTGTCGGCGCTCGTGGCGATGGCGGTCTTGAGGCCCCGCTCGCGGCACCCGCGCACGAAGGCCACGGCCCCGGGCATCTCCGCGAGCCTACCGCGTATGAGCTCGAAGTAGAGGTCGTAGGTCCGGGCCTTGTCCGCCTCGATATCGATCTCCACTCCGTACTTCTCGGCGACTCCGCCGATGAAGCGGTTCTCCCCCGTTCCCACGAAGGGCAGGAAGTCGGCGCGCGTCGCGGTTACGCCGTAGCGCTCGGCGAGCATGACGATCGCCGCCTCGGCGATGAAGGCCTCGGAGTCCACGAGGACTCCGTCCATGTCGAAGAGCACGGCTCGGATCATATGCGACGACTCTGCCGGAAGCGGCGCCGCGGCGTCAAGGGAGGTCGCGGAAACGTAGCGCGGCCCCTCAGATCTCCGGCGCGTTGGCGAGGAGGTAGTCCTCGGCCTCCTTGCTCCAGAGCATGTTGCTCCGCTTCACGATGCGGGAGAGCTCGGCGTAGAGCGGATCGGATTTGCCCCTCTCCTCGAAGTCGGCCAGGGCGACGAGGGGAAGCCTCTTGTGCGTATAGATGAGCTTCTTGCCGCCGGGGATCTTGTCGAGCGAGACGGTCGTCGCGGCCACCGCGTCGAGGCCCCCGACGTGGGTGATCATCGCGACGGGATTGAGGCGCCCGTCGGCCATCATCTCGAGGGACTCCTTGATGTCGTCGGTGTTGCCGCCCGAGGTCCCGACGAGGTGGTGGGACTCGTAGTGCACATCGTAGAAGTTGAGCTGGGCCGAGAAGGCGGTATCCGTCGGCCCGGCGAAGAAATTGAGGCAGCCGTCGGCGCCGAGGAGCCTGTCCCCCATCTCGACCACGGGCCTGACGGGCGCGAAGACGAAGACGTCGTCGAAGAGCCTGCCGCCGTTCAGGGCCTTGAGGTGGGCGACGGGGTCGGCTATGTCCTTCGTATTCACGTAGCGCAAGTCGACTCCGTTGCGCTTCGCCTCCTCCACGGTGAAGATCGACGCCGCGCGCGCGAGCCGGGCCTCGTCTATATCGGTGACGACCACGCGCGAGGGCCTGCGCGACGCGTGCATCGCGTAGTCGATGGCGCCGATGCCCATGGGGCCGACGCTCGCGAGGAGGGCGAGGGAACCGCCTTCCCTGATGCCCATCTCGTGGACGTAGGAGCCGCCCTTCGTGTGATACTGCGCGTGGTAGGCGCCCACTATGCACGAGACCGGCTCGGACAGGGAGCCCATGAAAAAGGCCTCTGCCTTGTACTCGAGGAGGCAGCCGAGCTCCATGACCTCGCTCGGTATCACGACGTAGGTCGCGTCTCCTCCGATGTACCTGTAGGAATAGCCGGGCGCCCATAGGCTGCCCTCGTAGTTGAGGGCGGGCTGGATCGCGAACTTCTGCCCCGGCTTGAAGCGCTTCCGCCATTTCGCCCCGACTTCGACCAGCTCGCCGCAGAACTCGTGCCCGATGATCACGGGGCTCGTGGCGAGAGGGGCGCGCACGCGCTTGTGCCTGTCGCCCTGCATCGCCAGCTTGTGGCTCGACATGCATATCGAGTCGGAGACTATCCTCGCGAGGATCTCGTCGTCCTCGATCGCGGGAAGCTCGAACTCCTCGAGCCTGAGGTCGTCGACGCCGTATATCCGCACAGCCTTCGTTTTCATGCGCTTCCTTCCCTTCCGGCCGTAAGGGCGAGCCAGGCCGCCCCGTATCCGCCCAGATCCAGCCCTTCCATCGGCTTCGCCGCCTTATAATCTACTTCGAATCTGCCGCTTAGTTCATCGGGGGTCCTGCCTTCGAGCGCGGCCGCGGCGGTCATCGCGGCGCCGAAGGCAGTGGCCTCGGCTATGTCCGTCAGGTAGGCGCCACCTGCGAAGCCTTCGCCTCGCAGGGCGGCGGCGAGGACGGCGTTGTAGCCCGCGTTCCTCCGGAAGCCGCCCTCGGTGAACACCTCGGTGCCCCTCGCCAGGCCGGCGCGCTTCAGGGCGACGAGAGTCTGGAGGGCGAGCGAGATATTGAGGGCGGCCAGGGCGCGCGCGCCGCTCTTCGCGAATGAGGGAACGAGGCCCGCGGCCATGCCGGCCAGGGCATAGGCTCGGCCGCTCTCGACCGCGCGGGCCGCCGAGCCGGGGAACTGGCCCGATCCGGGCACGAGCTCCGGCAGGATGAATTCCGCGGCCGCGGCCGCGACCGAGCGGTAGACTTCGGGCCCCGGCTCGGGCAAGCCGGCAGGGGTCGAGCCCGCCGCGGCCGCGATCGCGCGCGTCCAGGCCTCGTACTCCATGCCGCCGAGGAAGATGGCCGTCTTGACCGGCTTGTTGTAGGCCGAGCGGTTGAAGAAGACTATCTTGCCGAGCTCGTCGGACGCGAAGCCGTAGCTCTCCTGGGGATGCATGAGTACGCACCAGGTGCCCGTAGAATTGAGGATGAAGTCGCTTCCCCGCCTCTTGGCCAGATGGGGAAGGAGGGAGGCGTTCGAGTCGTGTATGCCCATCGTGACGATGACGTCCGGCTCGAGGCCCGTGCGCTTCGCGATATCGGGCTTGAGGACGCCGAGGACGTCCCAGGAGTCGCGCAGCGGAAAGGGCATCATTCCCGCGACGCCCAGCCTTTCGGCGACCGACGAGTAGCGGCCGGTCTTCCAGTCCCAAAAATAGCTATGGCAGCCCGTGTAGGTGCCTTCCGCCCCGCTCTTGCCCGTCAGGCGCCGCGCCCAGTATTGAGGATAGTTGAGCAGCTCGCGCGCGCGGGCGAAGGCTTCGGGAAAGCGCTCTTCGAGGAAGAGCAGGCCCTTGGCCGGATTGATCATCGCCGAGAGCGGCGGCGTCCCCGTCGAGGCTTGGAGCTCCCGCCTATCGCCCGCGATGGCGTAGAAGCGCTCCTGGAATTCCGCCCCGGGCTCGTAGGTGTAGTAGACGCAGGGAGCGCAGGCCCTGCCGTCGGCGCCGACGCAGACGACGGTGGCCCCGTGGGTGGTGACGGCGATCGCGCCGATCCGATGGGACTTCCCGAAATCCGCCAACCGGTCGAGGAACCAGGCTTCCATCCCTTCGAGATCATGGGTCTCGAGTCCCTCGACCATGACGGGCTCGAAAGTCTTCGAGACCGAATCGAGCATGCGCAAGCCCGCATCGTAGACGGCGACCTTCTTGTTGGTCATCCCTATGTCGATTACGGCGATAGCCTTTTCCATGACGGGCCCCTAGCCGAGCATGACCTGGCCGCCCGTGACGGGCAAGGCCTGTCCGGTCTCGTACTCCTGCTCGACGACGTAGTAGATCGCGCGCATGACGTCGGGTCCCTCGCAGCCGCGGCCCATCGGCACCTTGGCCTCGTAGGCCGCCTTGACGTCCCCGACGGTCCTCGCGCCCGGGACCTTGCCGGAGCGGAGGTACTGGACGAAGAGACCCTTCTCCGGATCCGACCAGAGGGGGCCGTCGAAGAAATTGCCCGGGCAGATCGCGTTCACCTTCACGCGCCACTCGACCAGCTCGAGGGCGAAGCTCTGCACGAGGCCTATGCCGCCGAACTTGGAGCCGGCGTAGGAGCCGTTCCTGTTCGATCCCTCGAGCCCGGACTTGGAGTTAATCTGGATGATGTCGGTGGCCCAGGCCGGCGCCGTCCTCGACTGGCGTCGAAGGAGGAGACCAGCGTGCTTCGAGACGAGGAAGAAGCCCGTGTAGTTGACGTCGGTCACGAACTTGAAGGCCCCCAGCTCCTGGTCGAGCACGGACGAGGCCTTGAGCACGCCGGCGTTGCTCACCACGAGGTCGATGCCCCCGGCGCCCTCGGCGGCCAGGGCGAACATGGCGGCGACGGAAGCCTCGTCGGATACGTCGACGGCCACCGGTAGCGCGACGCGGCGTCCTGCCTCCGCGTTGAGCTCCTCGGAAAGCCTGGCGGCTCCGGCCAGATTGAGATCGGCGACGAAGACCAGGGCGCCGGAAGCCGCGAGGCCGCGCACGATTTCCTCCCCGAAGCCCTGGGCCCCGCCGGTCACCAGGGCCACCCTGCCCTCCACGACTCCCGCCCGTCCGCGAGCCGAGCCCCCTCTCGAGGCCGCGCGCGGAGGGAGCGGCAAAGGCGCGGCGTCGAGCCTGTCGGCGCGATGCCTGGCCTCGTCGTAGCTCATCCCCGGCCAGAAGGAAGCGCCGGCCTCGCCCGCGCGCACTACGACGCAGCCGGGCATCGACGGCGCGCCGCGCCCGGAGCGCCATTCGGCGAGGGCCTCGGCGAAGGCCCCGGCCGCCGCCGCTTCGACGCCGGCCCTTCCCTTCGCGTCCACGCGGACCTCGAGGGCATCGGGCGGAGTCGGGCCGGCGTCGGTTCGCGCGAGGCAGAGGCCGCGGCCGAAGGCGTCCAGGTAGAGTCCGCGCGCCATGGGAGCTAAAAAAGCGGAATCGAAATCGCTCATCGCGTAAACCTTCCTTCGAGCAGATCGCCCAGCGCCCTTCCGGGATCGTCCGGGCGCGCGAGGTCGAGGGCTCGGCCCGCCTCGGCGTAGGCTCTTATCCGCCTGGACAGGGAGAGGGAGGCCAGGGGGTTGTCGGGCGCGAAAAGGCCGGCGCGCGGATCGGCCGAGGAAAGCCTCTCGTGGGCGACGAGGGCCCAGGTGGCTTCTCCGAGATGGGCGAACTCGGGCCTGCGGAGCTCGGGGCAATTGAAGGACTGCCGCGGGCTGTTGATGTCGACGCCCGAGACCTGCATGAGGCCGCGGCTCTCGCAGAGCTCGCGCACGCGCGATAGCTGCTCCCTCGTGTTGCGCGGCGGCATGTAGGCGACGGCGAGGAAGCCCGAGGCCTTCACCGCGTCGAAGAGCTCCTCGATGAAGTCGTCCTCGAACTTCTCGGCCTTCTTGTCGCCGGTAGGCGACTCCCCGACGTCGCCCAGGTAGGCGTAGGCGGGGACCGCCCCGATGGAGCGCGCGAAGGCGACGACGGCCTTGGCGTCGGGGCACTCCCCCTCGCCGGGCTGCTCGAAGATCCTGTCGAGGAAGGCCGCCTTGAGGACTCCCAGCAGGTCGAAGAGGAGGATCGGGTTGGCGGGCTCGGCCAGGAGGGCCGCCGGCTTGGCCGCGGGAACGATGCCGAAGCCCTCCGCCAGTCCTTCGACGAGACTTCGCCCGCGGCCGTAACGATCGATCAGGCGCTCGGCCACCGCCGCGAGAAGGTGGCGCTCGGTGAGGCCGCCGCCCTCGGCCGCCTTGGAGCGCGGCAGGACGTCGCGCTCGAACTCGATGCCCTCGACGCCCGCCTCCCGCAGGAGGGCCGAGGCCGCCGCGGCCATGCGCGCCGTGCGCTCGAGGCGCCGCGCGCGGACGGGGGCGAGGAAGGCGGAGAGCTCGTCCGCGCGCCCGGCGGGCACTCCCTGGATGGTCATGTAGACGATGCCCGCCGAATCGGGGTTGTTGATCTTGCGATCGGCGAAGTCGAAGCGCCTTCCGTCGGGGCCTTCCCGGAAGGCGACGCGCAGCTCGCAGCCCGTCACTCCCCCGATGCCGGCCAGGGCGCAGGCCGCGACCATCTCGCGCGAGGCGGAGATCGAGTCGTGGTCGACGGAGCCGGCGACCTCGAGGCCCGCTTCCCTCGCGAGCAGGGCGGCCATCGAGGGCGAGTAGGGGCTGAAGCTGTAGATCGTATGGACGTGGTTGTTGGACTCGCCCGTCGGCTCGCCGGGAGGCGGCAGGCGAGCCGCGAGCTTCGCGAGGGCGGCCAGGCGCTCCTCGCGAGTCGCCGCGGGGTCGTTCGTCTCGGCGCGCAGCGCCTCGACGGTCCCGGCGCGGAACTTCGATGCCTCTGCCATCCCGGCCTAGACTCCCTTCTTGGCGCGGCGGGCGAGATCGCCCGTCGTCTGGACGGTCCTGGGCTCGTGGCCCGGCAGGGGCAGGATCCGCTCATGGATCGCATCGAGGATCCAGTCCTTCTGCGGGAAGTAGAGCTCCTCCATCTCGGCGGCGGGGGTGATCCAGTTCCGGCTGCCCACGACGGCGACGGGAGCGTCCAGATAGTCGAAGGCGAGGGTCTGTACATTGGACGCGACCGAATGGAGGAAGGATCCGCGCTCGGCCGCGTCGCTCGCGAGGAGGAGGCGGCCGGTCTTCTTCACCGAATCGACGACGAGGCCGTAATCGAGGGGACAGATGAAGCGCAGGTCGATTACCTCGGCGTCGATCCCGTACTTCTCCTCGAGCGTCTTCGCCGTATCCATCGCCTTGTAGAGCGTGGCGCCCAGCGTAGCGATGGTCAGGTCCTTGCCCGCCCTGCGAATGGCCGGCTGGCCCTCGCCGACCTCGTAATAGCCGACGGGCACGCCGCCGGACTCGAACTGCTCCCCGACGTCGTAGAGAAGCTGGCTCTCGAAGAAGATGACGGGATCGGTCCCGCGCAGGGCGAGGTTGAGCATGCCCTTGGCGTCGTAGGGCGTGGCGGGAAAGTAGGCCTTGAGGCCGGGTACGTGGGCCACGAAGGCGGACCAGTCCTGACTGTGCTGGGCGCCATACTTGTTGCCGATCGAGACGCGGACCACCAGGGGCATCTTGAGGAGGCCCGCCGACATGGACTGCCACTTGGAGGCCTGGTTGAAGAGCTCGTCCCCCGCGCGACCCATGAAGTCGCAGTACATGAGCTCGACCACGGCCCTGCCGCCCGAGAGGGCGTAGCCGACGCCCGAGCCGACGATGGCTCCCTCGGAGATGGGGCTGTTGAAGAGCCGGTGATAGGGCAGGGCCTCGGTGAGGCCGCGATAGACGGCGAAGGCGCCGCCCCAGTCGCGGTTCTCCTCGCCCCAGGCGGCCATCGTCGGGTCGATCGAGAAGCGGTGCAGCATCGCCTCGAAGAGGCCGTCGCGGTACTGGTAGAGCTTGTTCTTGGGAACCGCCTTGCCCTCGGCGTCGAAGGCGAAGCGGGCCTTGCCGGCGAGGGCCTTGACGCGGGGATTCTCCGCGAGCCCCGCCGCGATCTCCGGCTTCCGGTCCTCGAGCCTCTCGGCCTTGCCGTTGGAGAGCATGACCGACTCGATGAAGGAGCCGTCGACGCGGGGGCACTCGCCCTCGTTCGTCGCCAACCGGACCACCGAGGCGAGCCTCTCGATCGCGGCCTCGCGCGCGGCCTCGAGCTCGGCCTTGGTCGCCGCCTTGTTCCGGACGAGATAGGCCGCGTAGTGATCGATGGGGTCGGCTCCCTGCCAGAGCTCGATCTCTTCCTTCGATCGATAGCTCGAGGCGTCCGAGGGGGAATGCCCGGAGACACGGTAGGTGATCGTGTCGAGGAGGGCCGGGCCCCGGCCCTCGAGGAGGAGCTTCTTCTTGCGCGCGACGGCCTCGGCGACGGCGAGGGGATTGTAGCCGTCGACGCGCTCGGCGTGCATGTTCTCGGGATTTACGCCGGCGCCGACGCGGGCGAGGATTTTGTAGCCCATCGTCTCGCCATCGGTCTGCCCGCCCATGCCGTAGAAATTGTTGAAGAAATTGAAGAGGATGGGCGGCGCCCCTCCGATCTCCCCGTCCCAGAGCGTGCGATACTGGTCCATCGACGCGAGGCACATGGCCTCCCAGACGGGGCCGCAGCCCATGGACGCGTCGCCGATGTTGGCGATGACGATGCCCGGCTTGCGGTTGATGCGCTTGTACAGGGCCGAGCCGACGGCGATATCCGCGGAGCCGCCGACGATCGCGTTGTTCGGCATCGAGCCGAAGGGCGTGAAGAAGGCATGCATCGAGCCGCCGAGGCCGCGGGTGAAGCCGGCCTTGCGCGCGAAGATCTCCGCCAGGGTGCCGAAGAGGATGAAGCTCTCCGCGAGGTCGAGGACGCTTTCATGCGGCGCCTTCTCCGCGACGCGCAGGGTATCGCCCTCGAGGAATCCCTCCATCACGGCGAGGAGATCCTTCTCCGGGAGCCTGCGCGAGGCCGAGAGACACTTGGCGAGGATCTCGCCGTGGCTCCGATGCGAGCCAAAGATGAAGTCGGAAGGCTCGAGGCTCGCGCACTGGCCTACCGACGCGGCCTCCTGCCCGATGGACAGGTGGGCGGGACCTTTGTGGTTGTACTCTATACCCTTCCAGCTCCCCTGGATCTTGAAGGTATTGAGCATGGACTCGAACTCGCGTATGTAGACCATGTCGAGCCAGATGCGCTTGAGTCCCTCGGACCCGAAGCGCTCGCGCTCGGCCTTGAAATCCTCCGCATATTGGTTGACGGGAATGCTCGCGATCTCGAGCTTTCCCGCCCTGCGGACGACGGACGGATCGACCACCATGGACTTGGGCATGACTATCTCCTCATTCCAGTTCGAATAGCGCGTCGCGCAGGGCTTCGCAGACTGTCGGGTGCGGGAAGATGACCTCCCGCGCGTCCTGGGCGCGCATTTCCTGTTCGATCAACGCGGCCGCGCCCCAGATCATCTCCGAGGCGTAGGCGCCCACGACGTGGACGCCGAGGATCCTGTCGGTGGCTCGGTCGGCCAGCACCTTCACGGCGCCCTGGGCGGCGAAGCCGCTCTCGGCGCAGAATCGGCCGGAGACCTTGAGAGGCAGGCTCGCCTTCTTTACGTCTATGCCCTTCGCCTGAGCCTCCTGCTCCGTCATTCCGACGCCGGCGGCCTCGGTGATGCCGTAGACCGCCCAGGGGATCGCGTCGTAGCGCATGACGCTCGCGCCCCGGGAGGCGCCGCCTCCGGCGAGGATGTCGGCGACCGCGACGTCGGCCATCCGGTAGGCCGAATGGGCGAGGAGGCTCCTGCCGGTCACATCGCCCACGGCCCAGACGCCGGGCAGATTCGTGCGCATGCGCTCGTCGACGACCAGTCCCTTGGGCGTCAGGTCGAGACCCGCCTCCTTGGCGCCCCAGCCCTCCAGGACGGGCCTGCGGCCGACCGCCATGAGGACGAGGTCGGCCTCGGCTGCCGCGTCCGCGCCGTCCTTGCCCTTGTAATGGACGGTGGCGCCCTCGATGCGCTCGACCTTGCAGCCCAGGCGGAAGGCCACGCCCCTCATCGCCCGGCGCAGGACGGGGGCCTGCTCCCTGTCCATGAAGGGGACGATCTCGTCCATCATCTCGACGACCTCTACCCGGGAGCCGAGGGCGGCGAAGAGACCGGCGAACTCCACGCCGATCACGCCGCCGCCGATCACGCAGAGCCGCTTGGGCACTTCCTTAAGATCGAGGAGGCCGGTGGAATCCACGACCTGGGAGTTGTCCCTGGACCCGGGAATCGGAGGCATGGCCGGCACCGAGCCCGTCGCTACGACGATCGCCCGGGCATCGTGCAGCGTCGCGGCGCCGGAGGCGTCGCGGGCCTCGACCCTGCCGGGACCGAGGAGCCTGGCCTCGGCGGAGAGCACTTCGACGCCGAGTCTCTTCTCGGTCATCGCGATGCCGCCGCGAAGCTTCTCGACCACTTCCCGCTTCCAGGCCTGCATCGCCGTCCAGTCGTAGCTCGCTCCCGGCGTCTTTACCCCGAACCTCTCGCCCTCGAGGGCGTGAGCGTAGAGCTTGGCCGAATTGAGGAGAGTCTTGGTCGGGATGCAGCCCACGTTGAGGCAGGTACCGCCGAGGGCCGCCTTTTCTATCAAGAGCGCTTTCTTCTTCCGTGCGCCCAGGCGCTCCGCGGCGACGTAGCCGCCGGGACCGCCGCCGATGATGATGACGTCGTACGAAGCCATTGCTACCTCACGCCATAAGGAGTAGATCGATGTCGGCTATCGCGTCGGCGAAGGCCTTGAGCAGCCGCGCCGCCGGAGCGCCGTCGACGACCTGGTGGTCCACGGTGATCGAAAGGCCTATCCTCTGCTCCAGGACCACCGTCCCGCCCGGACCCGCCGCCGGGCGCGGCACGATGGCGTCCACCCCGAGGATGGCGACCTGGGGAGCGTTGAGCACGGGAGTGAAGGATTCGATGCCGAAGGCGCCCAGGTTGCTCACCGTGAAGGTCCCGCCCGAAAGCTCGTCGGGATTGACGTTGCCGGCCTGGCAGGCGGCCGCGAGGCGCTTGGCCTCGGCCGATATCTCGCGCAGGGACAGGAGATCCGCGTCGCGGATAACCGGTACCATGAGGCCGCGCGGAGTGTCCACGGCAAGGGCGAGGTGGATACGCCGGTAGACGCGCAAGACTCCGCCCTCGAGGGTCGCGTTCGCATCGGGGAAGCGAGGCAGGACGCGGGATACCGCGTAAAGGACCAAATCGCCTATCGTCACCTCCGAGAGGCCGAGGGCCGGGTCGCTCGCCTTGAAGCGGGCGCGCAGGGCCTGGAGCTGCCTGGCATTCGCGCTGGAGTTGAAGGTCAGCTGGGCGGTGCCGGCGAGCGAGGCTCGCATTCGCTCGGAAATGAGCTTGCGCACGCCCCGGAGCGGCGTTTCGGAATACTCGTC
>CAYNFM010000047.1:0-29921 GCA_964396415.1 uncultured Treponemataceae bacterium
CCTCGCGGAGCGCGAGGGCGATCCGGGCGTCCTGCGGCAGCAAGGGGTGGCAACAAGTGAAGATGAGCCGAAGCTGGTCGTCCTGGATGGTCTCGTCCTCCGACGCCTCGCTCTCCGCGGAGCGCTCGCCGTAGTCCCGGGCCGCCGCGGCGAGCGCGACGGCGTCGCGACCGGCTCGCCTAAGCGCGTCGACGCCCTTGAACCTGCCGACCGACACGAGCCAGGCGCGGGGATTCCGAGGCGGGCCGTCGCGAGGCCACTGCTCCAAGGCGGCCTGGAAAGCCTCCTGGAGGGCCTCCTCGGCCCTGTCGAAGTCGCCGAGAAGGCGTATCAAGGTGGCCAGGACTCTTCGCGACTCGTCGCGATAGAGATCTGCTATCTGTTCGCTCACTGCCCGCGTCGACGCCGACGCCGCGGGCGATAGTCCGCTCATCGGCAAACCCTTTCCCCGCGTATTAATTTACTAATAATGAAATAGAATATATTGCCGAAAACGAGAAAACATTCTTGCTGCTGCGATTCGACTTGCCGGAACCGTCGAGGACGACCGCTCGGCGAGCGAGCGCCTTGAATCAGGGGAACAGCTCGGGGTGGAGATCCTTCGCGAGCGCGAGCAGGCCCGTCGCGACGCGCGGTCCGCCGCGCGATAGGCTCGACTCCGGTATCGCGAATACCCGTCCATCGCGGATCGCGGGTATCGCGGCCCAAAGCGGCAATGACGCCAGGCTCGCCGTTTCGAAGTAGTCGCCATTCCCTATCGGAACGACGATGAACTGCGGCGAGCGCCGCGCGACCTCCTCGGCGCTCACCGGATTCCCCTCGCCCCGAAAGTCGAAGAAGGCGTTCCTTCCGCCGGCGGCGTCCAGGATCGCCTGCTGCAGGGAATCGCGCCCCGAGGTTTCCAAGGGCTCGCGCGACGATAGCCAGAAGACGCTCGGCTTCCGCGCCGTAGGGATGGAAGCGGTGACTACTCCGAGACGGCGGATGGCTCTCGAGATTACCGAGGCGAGGACGATGGACGCTTTCTCCTTTCCCGTGAGCGTTCCCAGCGCCATGATCGAGCGGGCGATGCCTTCGAGCTCCGTCGGCGAATAGGCGAAAACGGCGAGACCTCCCTCGATGAGCTTCCGGTCGATCTCTTGCTGTCGCGGTCCCGCCGTCACGACGAGATCGGGCTTTAAGGAGAGGATCCCGCCCGCGTCGATGGATGCATCGCGGGCTTCGTCGACCTTGGAGAGGAGCTTCGCCTCTTCCGGATAGTCGCAAGCCGCGGTGACGGCGATGACGGCTGCGCCGGAGCCGATGGCGAAGAGGCTCTCGCAGGCTCCCGGAGACAGACAGACGATCCGCGATGCGGGCGCGGCGATCGTCACGCGCCGCCCGAGCGAGTCCGTCGCGACGATTCCGCTTCCGGAAGGAGATGGGGAGGCTTCGGCCGCCAGGCGGCAAAGGAGGATGAGGGTCGAGGCGATAGGCGCCGCGCGCATCGCTGGCCTAATCGGCCAGAGCCGCCTGGGCCCGCAGGAGGTCGTGAAGGGTCACGACCGTAAGGAGATTCCCCGAGGGGCCTTCGCGCACGAGGACCATCCCCGACGAGCTCTCCATCAGGAGCGATCCGACTTCGCGCACGTTGACCTCGGGATCGCAGATCACGGGCGGCGTCGGTAGGGGAGCTCTCTTCGCGGCGAGCGCCGACTTCAGCTCGGCTCGGCCGAGGATTCCGCGAATCTCTCCCTCCACCACCAGGGGGAAGCGCTCGTAAGGATAGGAATCGAGGTAGCTCTGGATGGTCGCGGGCTCGAGATTCGGGAGGACTACGGGGCGCGCGCGGGCGATTTCCGAGACCGCGAGCCTCTGCCAGCTCTCCAGGTCGCGCGGCGGCTTTATGCGGATGAGCTCATGCCCGTCCTGGAGCAGGAGACTGTCGTAGAAATTGTGGGTGCCGGTCAGTCGGCCGGCGATGGCCTGGCTGACGATGGAGCAGAACAGGAGGGGCGGAACCATCGAGAATTGGTGGGTCATCTCGAACACGATGAGGAGGGAGGTGAGGGGCGCGCGTACGACCGCGTTGAAGCAGGCGCTCATGCCGACGGCCGCCAGGACGATCTTGTCGGAGTCGGTGAGCGGAATCCATTGCCCGGCGAGGCCCGACAGGAAAAGTCCGGTGAGTCCTCCCAGGAAGAGGGTGGGCGAGAAGATGCCGCCGCTCCCGCCCCAGCCGTAGGAGGCGACCGTCGCCACGAATTTGGCCGCGACGAGGATGCCGGCGGACTCCCATAGCAGCTTGTTGTTGAGCGCGAGCGAGAGATCGCCGTAGCCCAGGCCGAAGACGCCCGTATGCCCGTTGACGAGGAAGACGGCGCAGCCGAGGGCCCAGGTTATAAGCGCGCCCATGAGGGGCCTGAGCCAGAGCGGGAGCCTGCTTCGGGCGCGGACCCGCGCCCGAAGATAGAGGGTGGCCTTCTGGAAGGCGACGCCGATCAGCGAAGCGGCCGCGGCGACGATCGGAAGGATCGCGTACATGAGCCAGGAGACGCTCGCGACGGCCGGCAAAGTGAATGCGGGCTGGGGGCCCAGGAGCGCGTGTACGATCAGGGCGCCCGTGACGGCCGCTATGACGACGCTGCCGAGGACGCGGCTGCCGAACTCGTTGTTCAGCATCTCCTCGAGCACGAAGGTGATCGCGGCGAGCGGCGTATTGAAGGCCGCCGCGAGGGACGCGGCGGCGCCGGTCGCTACCGGCGATCGCCGGTTGGTCTTGGGCACGCCCATGGCCGCCGCGAGGCTCGACGCTACGCCTCCTCCGACGAATACCGACGGGCCTTCGCGTCCGAGGCTCGTGCCTCCGCCCAGGGTCAGTATCCCCCCGACGAATTTCACGATCACCGAGCGGAAGCGGACGAAGCCGAGATCCTTCCAGTAGGCTGCCTTGAGCTGGGGTACGCCGCTCCCGGCGGCTTCGGGGCTGATCCGGCTCATGAGGTAGCCCGCGGCCATCGACGTGACGCCGATCACTCCGAGGCTGCCCACTATGAAGGTAAGCGGGGATAGGGTCGCGAGCCGCTCGATCGTCACGTGGAAGAGGAGATTGGTGAGCCAGAGGAACGATACGGCGGAAGCCGCGGCGGCGGCCGCATAGATGAAGGAGGCTATAACGCCGCGTGTATCCTCGGGGATCTTTCGGAAGGCGGAATCGAAGAGTCTCACTCCCGCGGCTCCAAGGTATGGACCGCAAGGGGCGGGAAGCCGTTGAAATACACCGACGAATAGCTCTGGGTGTAGGCTCCGGTCGTGAAGATATAGGCGCGATCGCCGACTTTCGCGCTCTTGGGCATGGGATAGGTCCATTTCTCGTAGAGGATGTCCATGGAATCGCAGGTCGGTCCCGCGATGATGGTCTCGACCGCGTCGCCGGATCCCTCGAAATAGATCGGATACTTGATGGCCTCGTCGAGAGTCTCGATGAGGCCGCCGAACTTCCCGATGTCGAGAAAGACCCAGGTGTAGCGCTCGTGCACCGACTTCTTCGCGATATTGACGATCTCCGCGACGAGGACCCCGGCGTCGCCGGCCATCGATCGGCCCGGCTCGATGAATATTTCCTGGGGCCAGCCCTCCTTGAAGCTGTTGTCCATGAAGCGCTTGATGTTCTCGGCGTACTGGGCGATCGAGTCGGTGGGCTCGAGGTAGTTGGCCGGGAAGCCTCCTCCCATGTTCACCATCTTGAGGTCGACGTGGATCTCCTCGCGTATGGACCTGAAGAGCTGTCCCACCGTCGTGAGCGCCGAGGACCATTGCCCGACGTCGCGCTGCTGGGATCCGGGGTGGAAGGATATGCCGTAAGGCTCGAGGCCGAAGCGGACGGCGGTCTTGACGAGCTGGCGCACCAGGTCGGGATGGCAGCCGAATTTCTTGGACAGGGGCCAATCCGCGCCGAGGCCGTCGGTGAGGAGGCGGAAGCACACCTTCGAGCCGGGTGCGGCATCGGAGATCATGTTGAGGTCCGTGATCGAATCGGTCGTATAGAGACGGACTCCGCGCTCGTAAAAGTACGCTATGTCCCTTTTCTTCTTGATCGTGTTCCCGAAGCTCATGCGGTCCGGCGAGACGCCGAGGCCGATCAATTGGTCGAGCTCGAATCGGCTGGCGATGTCGAAGCAGGAACCCAGGTCGCGGAGGAGGGCCAGGACCCGCTCCTGGGGATTCGCCTTTACGGCGTAGTAAATCTTGGCGAAGGGCAGATTGGCCTTGAGCTCCTCGTACCTGGCCTTGATGATATCGAGATCGAGTATGAGACAGGGCGTCTCCTTGCCGGCGGTAAAGGCCTTCAGGCGCTCGAATTTCTCGAGGGTCGTGAAGTTTTCCAGCGGAAAGTCGTATCGGGCGGCATGCGCAACGGTTTTGGGCATGGAATACTCCCTAGGTAACCTGGATTCTAGGCGGGGTAGCGGCGACCGCGAATCGCTCGAAGAAATAATTCTCCGCGAGGATGATGAATTTCTTCTCCTGCTCCGTCAAGTCGGTATCGTGGTAGCATAGCCCGAGTATTATGGTTTGCGCGAGGGGAAGGGAGGCCACGCCCGCGACGCTCGCTTCCTGGTACTCCAGATTCGGCACTATGGACCAGCCCATGCCCGAGGCGACGAGCTTGATGATCGAATACGAGTCGTTGCTCTCGAATCCGATAGTCGGATGGCATCCATATTCGTCGCAGACGGCCAGGAGACGCTCGGTGAGCCCCGGCGCGGCCGAGTGGGATATCGTCAATAGCGGGAGACTCTCGAGGCTGGCCATGCAGCTCCCCGGGTCCGACTTCGAGCCGGCTCCGGCCGGGAAGACGAGGGCCAGCTTTTCCTCCATTATCGGTTCGAAGACGAGCCCTTCTTCATCTATCCATGATCTCGCGAAACCGATATCGATAGCCCTGGTACGGAGGGCCGTTTCCTGTTCTTCGGTGGAAAGGACCATTATCTCCAGGTTTATATAGGGGAAACTCGAATGGAATTTCTCCAGGAAGGGAGGCATTACCGAGTAGAGGAGGAAGCTTACGCAACCGATCTTGAGCTTCGCCGGGCCCGAGTCTCCGATATTCTTGGCCGTCCGGCAGATCGATTCCAATCTTTCCAGGCTGCGCTCGATCTCGACTTTCAGGTACTCGCCGGCCTTCGTAAGGACGGTTTTATGGCTTTTCCTGTCGAAGAGCGGGGTGCCGATCTCTTCCTCGAACTCCTGTATCTGTCTGCTCAGGGGCGGTTGGGAGATATGGAGGCTTTCCGCCGCCTTGACGAAACTGAGGTTCTTGGCGACCGCGAGAAAATACCTCAAGTGCCTGAGTTCCATATCGATAAGGTAGGGCATGCGTCGCCGCTACGCAAGTCACCCGGTTCCCGCCGGCCTTCCATCCTCGATCGACATACTCTGTGAGTATGATCGAGGAAAAAATGGTATTGGACGTCGGCTCGGGAGTATAGTAATACTTCAGGACGACGACGGCGAATCCCAGGAGGAGGATGAATGACGACAAGAAAGCTTTGCTTCGGCTTCGGCATCATGGCTGCGGTCTCCGTTCTATTTTTCGCCTGCGCGACGCCGCCCAAGCCTTCGCCGGCGTCGGCGGAGCCCGTAAAGCCGGCGGCTCCGGCTCAGCCGGCCGCGGCGCCCGCGAAGGAGGCCGTCGCGGCGCCCGACGCCCTCAAGGCCCAGGCTACCGATCTCCGGAAGAAAGCCTTCGATTACGGTCTGAAGGACGTGCTTCCGGACGATTACGCGGCCGCGGAAGCCTCCTACTCGGCGGGGAGCTCCTCTTATGGCGTGGACAATGCCGCCTCCGGGAAATCCTTCGGCGACGCCATAGCCAAGTACCAGGACCTGATCAAGCGCGGCCTCCCGATCGTCGTCGCCAACGCGAAGGCCCAGGCTTCGAAACTGCGGGATACGGCCGTGCAGAAAAAGGCCGGCGATCTTTTCCCGGATCTTTTCGCCTCGGCCGAGGCCGATTTCTCGAAGCCCCAAAGCGCCGAATCCTCAGGCGACTACGATTCGGCCTTGACGGGGTATCGCGCCTCGGCCCTCGAATACCAAGTGCTCTATAAGCTCTGCGACGCCTCGGGCGCGCGCACTTTCCTCGTCTCGCGCGATCTGGCCAAGTGGGATCCTTCCAATTGGTCCCTGGCCGAGGCCAAGTACGGTTCTTCCCAGGGCCTGTTCAAGCAGGACGCCCATGCCTCGAACGATGCCGTCGACGAGGCCAATCTGCGCTACGGAGTCGTCAGGACCACCGCCTACGAATACTACGCGGCGGACAGGAAGAAGGCGTCGGAAACCGAGCGCGACCGCGCTGCGGGCATAAAGGCCGACGTCGCGGTGAAGGACGAGTACGCCGCCGCCCTGGCGCTTTATGCCAAGGCGGCATCGGACAACGACGCGAAGGATTACGAGGCTTCCTCGGCCGAGTTCGATAGCGCCGCCACCGCTTTCGCGCAAGTCTATTCGCAGGCCAAGGTCAAGATGGACACGGCGAAGGGCGCGCTCGACTCGTTCGATGCGGCGCTTTCGAACGTCAACGCGGCCGCGGCCCGGAACCAGTAGTGGAGGTCAGGAAACATATGCGCGTCAAAACCCTTTTCTGGCTATTCGCGGTATTGCTTTTTACCTCCGCGGCCTTCGCCGAGGCCGGCGGCCTCGCTTCGGACCCCCATTACGCTAAGGCGGTCGAGCTCCGCGCCCAGGCTCAGTCGGCCTACGACTCGGGCAACTACGACGGCGCAGCCGATCTGGCGCGTCAGGCCAAGGCCGAGCTCGCCCTGATTCAGGGAAAGCTCGGCCGGATCGCGGCGTCGACGCCCGCGGCCTCTTCGGGCGAGGCTCTGCCTCTTCCGGCCAGCTATACGGTCCGCTTGATCCCCGACGATAGGGACTGCCTTTCCAAGATCGCGGGCTATCCTTTCGTTTACGGAGATCGGAACAAGTGGCCTCTCATCTACAGGGCCAACAAGACGACCCTGAAGCATCCCGAGAACGCCGACATCATCCTTCCGGGCGAGATACTCCTCATCCCCAGCATCGCCGGCGAGACGAGGTCCGGAGCTTGGGAAGAGGGCAAGGACTATCCCGTCTTCGTTCCGGCGAAGTAATTCGTTCGGGGCTTGCCTTCGCCGCCGCGCCCTTCGCCAGCCGGGGGGGCGCGGCGGTCTCGTCCGGCCGTCAGGCGATCTCGGCGTCGATCCCCTCGAGCCTCCCGTCCGTTTTTTCGACGGTAAAGTAATATTTCCAGGATAGGCGCACGAGGACGGCGTAGAACATCGAGTGATATGCCTCGTAGATCGCCCGGGTCACCGGCTCTCGAGGGGCCTTGGGCTTGACGAGGCCGAAATAGAGCCTATTGTCCTTTATGGTCGGGCTGAAGCAGGCCTGATCGCCGTATTCCGCCATAGTGCTTCGAAAATAATTCGTCCCCGTCTTCTCCCAATCGCGTATCTTGCCGTTCTCGATCGCCCTGGTGATCTGGCGGAGGGTCTCGATCGTATCGGTCAGGTTCTTGCATGTCACGATGAGCGCCATTTTCGACTCCTCTCCCGCGTGCCGGTGATGTCTTCTTTTAATATTGCAGCCACGCGCGAGAATGTCGAATATCTTTTTCGAGGCTCTGCATACCTTGGCGGTATGCTCGCCTCGAGGAGGGGATCGGCGCCGTCAGCGACCTCTTCCGAGCCTGAGCCTTCCGGGACCGAGGAGGACGATGGCGAGCGCGCTCAGCAGGAAGAAGACATCCAGCTCCATCGCCCAGCCTCCGGACTTCGTAAGCGTGAAAAAGGCCGGCAATCTGACCAGGAGGATGGCCACGACGAGATCGAAGGCCACGACGAGGGCCGAGAGGCGGGTCCAGAACCCGGCGACTATCAGGACCGGCGCCACTACTTCGCCGATGTAGACGCCATACGCTATCAGCTGGGGGAGATGGTGGGCGGACAGACCGCCTTTGATGAATTCGATTCCGTTCGCTATCTTGCCGACTCCGTGAAAGATCAGCAGCACGCCGAGCATTATCCTCAGGACCAGCTTGCCGACGTCTTCGACGTCGATTCTCTTGGTTTCGTCCATTATTGCTCTCCCCGGGTCCGCGTATCGCTAAACCCTCATGGAGCTAAAGTATTTCCATGCCGTCGCGGGGTCAAGGTGGCCTTTCCGCTTTCCCGGCCGCCTCAAGTCTCGCGATCGCGGGAACCGTCCCGATCGTCGATCCTGCCCAGTAATCGGAGGAGGCCGTCGAGGATGGTCAGCGGGTGGGGCGGGCAGCCGGGTACGTAAAGATCGACGCTCAGGGAGGATCCGGCGCCTCCGAGGATTTGCGGATGGCCGCGATAGGGCCCGCCCGCTATTGCGCAGGCGCCGACCGCGATCACTATCTTCGGCTCGGGAATCGCGTCGTAGGTCTTCCTGAGCGCCAGCTCCATGTTCCCGGTGACGGGACCGGTCACCAGGAGGCCGTCCGCGTGACGGGGCGAGGCGACGAATTGCACTCCGAAGCGGCCCAAGTCCCAGGCTAGGGTGTTGAGTACGTTCACGTCGGCCTCGCAGGCGTTGCAGCCTCCGGCGCTGAGCTCGCGAAGCCTGAGCGATCGCCCGAAAAGCCGCTTCGCCTTCCTGTCCAAAGCATGGGCGAGCGTCATCGCGCGCTGTCCTTCGGCCAGCATAAGGTCCTGTCTGCGGCTTACCGCCATGCGATAGTCCAGAGTGAAGCGTATGGCTCCACGAGGGCAGGCGCTCGCGCAGTCCCCGCAAAAGATGCAGGCGCCGAGGTCCAGGTGTCCGATGCCCGGCTCCAGGGCCTCCGTAGGGCAGGCTTCGGAGCATGCGACGCAGCCCTCGGGACAGGGATCGCCCGATAGCTCGGGGCGGCCTCGATAGCGGTCCGGCATCGCGGGAGGGGAGGCGGCCGGGTACTTCATCGTGCGGCGGCCCTGACGCATTCGGACCAGTATTTCCCTAAGCATCGCTTGTAGCCCTCACAGGTCATGTCCGCAATACGAGAGATTGAAGCTCTTGTTGCAGAGCGGGAAGTCCGAGATATCCTGGCCCCGCATCGCATAGGCCAAGGCCGGCCAGTTATGGAAGGAAGGATCGACGATCTTGTAGCGGGCGAATCGCCCGTTCCCGTCGGTGATGGCCGCGTGGCAGATCTCGCCGCGCCACCCTTCCACCAGCGAGACGGCGAGGCTGTCGGGAGCGAGGGCCCCGAGCGGGGAGGACAGCTCGCCCGAGGGTATGGCTCCGAGCATCTCCCTCACGAACACCGCGGATTGCTGGATCTCGAGCCAGCGCACGAAGGCCCGCGCGAAGACGTCGCCCGACTCGCAGGTCGACACGGGAACCTGGGCGAAGCGGAAGATGCCCGAGGGCTGGTCGAATCGAAGGTCGCGCGCGAGGCCCGAGGCTCGGGCGGCGGGACCGACTATGCCCAGCTCCGTCGCGACATCCTGCGGGAGAAGTCCCGTGTCCTCGAACCTGGCCATCACCGATTGATTGTCCCACAGGAGCTTGACGGCCATCGCCGTGTCCCGCTCCGCGGCCTCGAGGCGCCGCGAAAGCTCGCCCGCTCGCTCGCCGTCGAGGTCGTAGCCCACGCCGCTCGGCTCGACCAGGCCGCGCCCGAAGCGATTCCCGCAGATCAGGGCGGTCATGTTGAGGAAGTCGCCGCGGATCCGGCCGCAAAAGCCCGCCGTCGGCTGGAAGCCGATGTCGCCGGACAGCGCGCCGAGGTCGCCCACGTGGTTCGCGAGACGCTCGAGCTCGAGGGCGATGCCCCTGATCACCTGGGTCCGCGCGCTCTCCCGGCAGCCCGCCAGGATCTCGCAGGCCTGGGCGTAGGCTGTCGCGTGGCCGACGCTCGTATCGCCCGCCGCCGTCTCGACGTAGTGCCTCGATCTCTTCGTCGGGCCGCCGATCATGGCCTCCTCGATTCCGCGATGCTGAAAGCCCAGGGCGATCTCGAGGTGGAAGACCTCTTCGCCGTGACACTGGAAGCGGAAATGGCCGGGCTCGATGATGCCCGCGTGAACCGGTCCCACCGCCACTTCGTGGACTTCTTCGCCCTCGACGCGGTAGAAGTCCCCGACGGCCGGCAGGATCGGCTCTCCGGCTTTCCCGTCCCAGGCGTCGCGACCCGTCCATGACGCGTGATAGCGGAGCCTCTTCATCCAAGGGTGGCCCAGGGGCTTGAGGCCGAACTGCTCCGCGATCTCGCGCTCGAAGGCGTGGGCCTGCGGGCAGAGCGGCGTCAGCGAGGGATAGGAATCCCCGTCCACGGAGGTCCTGGCGACGGAGACCCGGTTTTCCCGGTCGTAGGCGAGGATGGCGAAGAGCTGGATCCCCCCGATGTCCCTCGTCCTTGCGCCGAATAGGGAAGCTATGCGCCCGCCCGCGCCGGTCGCGCCGACGACTATGCCGGAAAACTCGTCGATCGGGAGGAGGGGAATGGAGTCGAGGGCGAGAGGGCTCTCGTTCATTATGTCCCGCGAGCCCTTGTCGTCCTTGATCATATCGACGACCCCAGGTACTTGGCCGCGTCCGACAGCATGGCGCCCAGGGGAGAAGGGATGTAGATCCCGAGCAGGAGGACTATCGCCATCAAGGCCGCGATCGGCGCGACGGTGAGGAAGGTATCGCGATAGGCGATGCCTTCGACCGCCTCCGTATCCGCTCTCGGCGCGCGGCCCAGGCAGACCTTGAGCGTCGTCCTGCCCATCCCGACGAATACGACCAGGAGGAAGAAGAGGAAGAGCCCCGCGACCAGGAAGCGGCCGGCGGCGAAGGCGCCGTTGAGTATCGCGAACTCGCTCACGAAGGGCCCGAAGGGAGGAGAGCCCGTTATCGCGAACAGCCCCGCGAAGAAGAGGGAGGCGGAGAGCGGCAGGCGCCGCAGGGCCCCCGAGACCTGGTCGCTGCTCTTGCTCGCGTAGGCTCGATGGATGTTGCCGGCCGAGAGGAAGAGCAGGCCTTTCGTCGCCGCGTTGGTGGCCACGTGCAGCAGGCTTCCGTACAGGGCGGGCGCCCCGATGCCCAGGCCGAGCGCGAGGATGCCCATGTGCTCGACGCTGGAGTAGGCGAGCATGCGCTTGAAGTCCCGCTGGCCGATCATGAAGAGGCCCGCGACCGCCATCGAGAAGAGGCCCATGAAGAGCAGGAGCCTCGAGGCGAAGACGCCTTCGCCGGCGGCCGCGCATATCTGGTAGACGCGGAGGAAGGCGAGGAAGGCGCAGCTGGTGACGCATCCCGCGAAGACCGCCCCGATGACGCCGGGCGACTCGCCGTAGGCGTCGGGCTTCCACGTGTGCATCGGCGCGAGGCCCATCTTGGTGCCGTAGCCGACGAGGAGGAGGATGAAGGCGGCGCGCAGCCAGGTCTTGGAAAGGCGGGGCGCGCAGGCGACGAGGTCCTCGAGGAGGAGACTCGGCGCGCAGCCTCCTTGCATCGCGGAATAGGCGAGGAAGAAAGTGCCGAGCAGGGCGAGGGCGATTCCGACCGAGCAGACGAGGAGATACTTCCAGGTGGCCTCGATGCTGCGCTTGGAGCGATTGAAGTAGATGAGCGGAGCCGTGACGAGGGTGGTCGCCTCCATGGCGACCCAGAGGAGGCCCAGGTGGTGGGACCAGGCGATGAGACTCATGAGCCCGAGGAAGAACAGGAGGCAGGCGCAGAATACGCGATTGGAGCGCTCCTGCCGGTATTTCAGGTAGCCGGCGGCGTAGATCGAGCAGAAGAGGAAGAGGCCGCTGACGACGAGGAGAATGAGCCTGCCCAGGGGATCCAGGACGAGCCAGGGCGAGGGAGACTGCAGCTCGGCCCTCATGAGGACGTAGATGGTCAGCCCCGAATGGGCCGCCGCCGCGACCGGCAGGAGCCAGGGCCTCAGCCGATTCGAGGGGATGGCCATGGCGAGGCCCGCCATCAGCATCGGCATGAAGATCAGGGCGAAAGCCACCTTAGTCACTCCTTGAGCGAGACCAGCCGGCGCGTATCCATCGAGGAGAACGCCCGGTTGATGTGATTGACGATGATCGAGATGACGAAGACTCCGACCAGGAGATCGAGGAGCATGCCCATCTCCACGACGAGGGGGATAGCCTCGACGAGGAGCATCCCGAATATGTAGATGCCGTTTTCCAGGATCAGGTAGCCGACCGCCTGGCTGATCGCCTTGTACCGGGTCGTGAGCTGGAGGAAGCCGATCAGGATCGTCGCGATGGAGGCCGGGACGATCAGCGCGCTCGCGCCCCGATCGGCGTTGACGAAGGGTCCCGAGATGAGGAGGGCGAAGGCGGTCGCCAGGGCGCCGAGGACGATGGAGGGCAGGAGGCCGATCAAGGGCTCGACCTCGCGCTTGATCGGAGCGTCGCGCAGGGCGCGCATCATGATGGAGGGTATGACTATCCCCTTGAGGGCGACCGCCGCGACGGCCGCGATGGCGACGGGGAGGCTGAGGCGCTGGTGCATGAGGAGGGGCAGGGCGCCGAGGAGGGCGCCCTGGGCGGCGACGATGCGGATGACCGAGAATATCCGGCTCGTGCCGAGGGCGAAGAGGTTCATCGCGAGCACGATGACGAGCAGGGCGTTCAGAAGATCTATCATCTATCCTCACCTCACCAGAAGTACGAAGCCCGAGCCGCAGAACAGTATCGCGCTCACGAGGAGGTAGGGCACCCGGCGCATCTTGAGTCTGGCCGTCAGGGACTCCAGCGCGCCTATCGCGACGGCGAGCGCGAGCATCTCGCCGACGAAGAGGGCCCAATCCAGGTAGGCCGTTCCCGTATGGAAGGGCGCTATCACGCTCATGAGGACGGCCCCCAGGACGAAGAGCTTCATGGACGACGAATAGAGGATCATCCCGAGGAGAGGGCCGCCGTGATCCAGGATCATGGCCTCGTGGATCATGGTGAGCTCGAGATGGGTATTCGGATCGTCCACCGGGATGCGGCAGGCCTCGGCGAGGAGGATGACGACGAGGCCCAGGCTGATCAGGATCAGGGGCGCGGCGGCTCCGGAAAAGGACCAGCCCGACGGGACCGGGAGCATCTCGCCCAGGGACAGAGAGCCCGAGAGCCTCGCCAGGACGAGGAAGGCGCAGAACAGCGCGGGCTCCGTGAGACAGGAGAAGGCGGCTTCGCGCGAGGCGCCCATCCCCTCGAAGGCGGAGCCCGTGTCGAGGGCGGCCGTCGTCGTGAAGAAGCGGGCCAGGCCGAAAAGGTAGGCGAAGAGAATCAGGTCGCCCGAGAAGCCGATCGGCGCGCCCGAGCCGCCGAAGGGCACGAGGAGTCCGGCCGCGGCCACGGCTACCAGCGTTATGACGGGTCCCATGCGGAAGGCCCAGGTCGTGGTCGCGCTCAGGACGAGGCCTTTTCGCGCGAGCTTCAGGATGTCGAAATAGGGCTGGAGCAGGGGAGCGCCGACTCGGCCGGCGAAGCGCGCCTTGGTCTTGTCGATCGTCCCGAGAAGGAGGGGGGGCAGGAGGACGAGCAGGGCTATATGGGCAATCGTATCGATCATGGCCGGCCTTAGCGCGAGAAGATCCGCGGGATCAAGTCCCCGAAGGGGATGAGCGTGCAGAGCAGCAGTACCAGGATGACGAGGATATAGAGGATGTACTGTTGCGCGAGGCCTCGTTGGAACCTGCGGAACCATCCGAACAAACGCGCGGTCCCTCGGGCCGCGGGCAGGATGAGCCCGTCCAGCACCGCGTCGTCGACGTGGCTCTCCAGCCGCGACGGCGCGGGAAAGGCGCCTTCGATCCTCGGGACGCTCTCGCGCGGGCGAAGGGCCCAGGCGAACATGGCGGTGATAGTCCGCGCGAAGGAAGAGGCGGTGTATTGCATGCGCGGGCCGGGGGCCGCGTAGCCGCAGTCCCAGGTGGGCACGCGCCGGACCCGCCTCGAGCGGAGCCACTGGAAGGCCGCCAGACAGACGATCGTCACGAGCAGGATCCCGGAAACGAGTCCGATGGGCCGTAGCGGAGCGAGGTCGGCTATTCGTGGCAGCTCCCCGAGCGTCGCAGGCGAGACGGCCGCCGTGTTCACGGCGCCCGCCGCGCCCCCGACGACATACCCGATGGCCACGACCGACCCGATGGCCGCGTCCAGGAGGGGGCCTACGAGGGCGGGCACGCAGCCGATGAGGGCGCAGCAAAGGGCCAGGACCGACATGGGCGCGAGCATGCTGGCAGGCGACTCCCGGACCCCTCCCGAAAGCGGGCCCGAATCGGGGCGGCGGGACGAACCGAGAAAGGCGATCCCGTAGACCTTCACGAAGCAGGCCAAGGCCAAGGCGCCGATCATCGCGAGGACGGGCGCCGCCACGACCGCCGCCGACACGGGCTCGCCCGGCAGCCCTACCGTCCGGAAGAGGCCGAGGTATACGAGAAGCTCGCTCACGAAGCCGTTCAGGGGCGGGAGGCCGCAGATGGCCACCGCGCCGGCGAGGAAGAGGGCGGCCGTCCACGGCATGGATTTCGCGAGACCGCCCATGAGGTCGATCCGCCTCTTCCGCGCGCCGCGGATCGCCGAGCCGGCGCCCAGGAAGAGGAGGGACTTGAAGAGGCCGTGATTCCAAACGTGAAGGAGGCAGCCCGCCAGGCCTAGGACCAGCCAATCGGCCCGATGGGCGGAGCGGCCGAGCATCGCGAGGCCGAGGCCCATCATGATGATGCCTATGTTCTCGATGCTGTGGTAGGCCAGGAGCCGCTTGAGGTCGTGCTGGGCTATCGCGAAGACGACTCCGAGGAGGCCGCCGATCATGCCCAGGCCGAGCACCGCGCCGCCCCAGGACGGAGGCGCCTCGGGCATCAGGAAGACGAAGCGGACGAGGGCATAGACTCCCATCTTCAGCACGACGCCCGAGAGCATCGCGGAAACGTGGCTGGGCGCATTCGCGTGCGCTCCCGGAAGCCAGAAATGCAGGGGCATGATCCCCGCCTTGAGACCGAAGCCCATCAGGGCGAGGAAGAAGAGGGCGCTCAACGCGCCCATCCCAGCGGCCCCGGCGGCGATCGGCCCCAGGGCGAAGGACCCGGTCGCCCATTTCCAGAGCGCGAACATGGCGAATATGGACAGACTGCCGATATGGGTCGCTATCAGGTAGATGAAGCCGGCTTTCCGGCTCTCCGATTCCCTATCCTCGACCGCGATGAGGAAGAAGGACGATAGGGCCATGACCTCCCAGCCGAGTATGAAGGTCAGAGCATGCTTGGCGACGAGGAGGAGGGCCATGCCGGCGACGAGGAGGCCCCAGAAGAGCTGGAGCCTGCGCGCGCTCGCGGGGCGGTGCGCCTGGGGCCAGTATCCCAAGCCGTAGATCGAGCCGAGGCAGCCCACGAGGAAAACCGGGACCAGGAAAAAGGAGCTGAGGCCGTCGATCCCGACGAGGCCGCCTTCGGTCCCCAGCGATGGAGGGCCGGCTAAAGGCCATGGGAAAGCCGAGCCGGCGGCGATTCCGGGGACGAGGAGTCCGAGGAAGGCTCCCGAAAGGCCCGCGAGCGAGGCCGCGCATATGAGGATGACGGCGATACGCTGCGCCCAGGCCGAGCCCCGTGCCATGAAGAGGCCGGGCAGGCCGCTTACGGCCGAAAGGGCCATCGCGATAAGTATCAAGTCGAGCGTCATGGCCTACTCAGCGGTCGTGATGGCGTCTTCGGCGCTCGAAAGGGTCCGCATCAGCTCGTCGCGGGAAGCTTCCCGCTGGAGGGCGTCCTTGAAGGCCTGGTTCCTGAGCACGAAGCCCAACCTGGAGAGAAGGTGCAGATGCGCCCGCACCGACGGGCTTATGAGGGTAAAGAGGATGCGCACGGGTTTGCCGTCTATCGCGTGGAAATCTATGGCGTTCTCGAGGAAGCAAAGAGTGACCGTGGGCTTGAAGACGTGGAGGACCACGGGGTTCCGCACGTGGGGGATCGCGATGCCGTCGCCGATGCCGGTGGAGCCCAGGCTCTCTCGCGCGAGGAGGACCTTGTAGAGGAACTCGCGGTCGACCTCCTCCGGGAGCTTGAGGAACTCCACTATGGATTGCAGCACCGAAGCCTGGTCCCCGCCGCTGACGCGATAGGCGACGCCGCCGGCCTTCAGGGCTTCAAGGAGGCTGGGAAGGGGAGTGGAGCTGGGCTCGCCCTCGGCGAAGATGGTCGGAGATACCTGTATCCTTCTCGAAGTCGCCCATTCGAGGAGCTCCGTCCTGTTGAAACGGTACTGCTCGTTGATTCGATAGGCGGGAATCACGGACTGCTTGATCCATCGGTAGATGGTTTTCTCGGAGACGTTCAAGACGCCGGCGGCGTCTTTGACGGAAAGTTGCATCCTCTGGGTTCCTTTAGATATCCCTGCCCTGGGCTGGACAATGATGGAGGATATAGCGGCATGTCCTCAAATGTCAATTGGACGGAAAGCGGGGCGCAATCGAGTGGGCCAATTTCGAAATTAACCGAGGCTTGAAATTGGCTAGAGTCCGTATTTCTTTATCTTGTTGAGTATCGTCCTCCGGCTTATCCCGAGTTCCTCGGCCGCCTTGGTACGATTGCCGCCTTGCTTGGCGAGGGCCTGCTCGATGGCGTCGCGTTCCACAGTATCCAGGGATTTAGGCGATGCTCCCGCCCTCGATGCGGTCGCCGGAGGGAGGGCCTTGAGCCCCGAGCCCAGACGTCCGGAGAAGTCGAGGTCGGCGGCGAGTATCTCCTCGCCCTCGGCGTAGATCAGCGCGCGCTCGAGGACGTTCTCGAGCTCACGGACGTTGCCGGGGAAGGAATATCCCGAGAGGGCCTCTTCCGCTCCCGGCCCGAGCCGCGCCCTTCCCCGTCCCATGCGCGCGCAGAGTTTCTCCAGGATATGTCCCGCGATGGGTCCTATGTCCGCTCGGCGCTCGCGAAGGGGCGGGACTTCGACGCGGACCACGTTGAGGCGATAATAGAGGTCCTCCCTGAACCGACCTTCGCGAACCATGGTCTCGATGTCCCTGTTCGTCGCGGAGAGTATCCTGGCTCCGACGGGTATGTCGCGCGTGCCTCCGAGGCGCCTGATCCTGCGTTCCTGGAGGACTCGCAGGAGCTTGACCTGGAGGGGCAGGGGCATTTCGCCTATCTCGTCCAGGAAGAGGGTGCCCGCTCCGGCGAGCTCGAAGAGCCCGATCTTGCGTCCGTCGGCCCCGGTGAACGCGCCCTTCTCGTGGCCGAAGAGCTCGCTCTCCATGAGGCTTTCGTGGATTCCGCCTATGTTCACGGCGACGAAGGCCTCTTCCGAGCGGGGCGAGAGCGAGTGTATCTCCCTCGCGACGACCTCCTTGCCCGATCCGCTCTCCCCGCTTATGAGCACGGTCGTGTCGCTCCGGGCTATCTTGTCGATGGCCCTCTTGAGCGCGCGCGCGACCTCGCTCTCGCCGACGAACCGCGAAGGGGCGACTTCGGTCCGCGCGCCTGCCTCGATTTGGTCCTCGCGCCGTCTGTTCGACACGGCGGAGCGGATCTTGTGGATCAGCTCGTCGGGATCGAAGGGCTTGATGAGGTAGTCGGTCGCGCCCGACTTGAGGGCCTTCACGGCATCGTTGATCTCGCCGAGGGCAGAGATCATGATGACGGGGAAGCGTAGGCCGTCGCCCCTAATCCGCTCCAAGAGTTCCTGTCCGCCCATGCCCGGCATCCTGAGGTCGGTGACTACGGCGTCGTAGGCCTCGGACTTCAGGAGCTCGACCGCCTCCCGCCCGTCTGAGGCCAGGGAGGAGTCGATGCCCTCGAGCTCGAGGAGCTTCTGTATCGATTCCCGGATATTCCGCTCGTCGTCCGCTACGAGTACTTTCATGCCGAGGCCTCCGATGCCGGAAACACCAGACGCGCCCGGCAGCCGCCGCCGGCGCGGGGCTCGAGGACGATCGAGCCGCCCGCCGCCTCGACGAAGCGCTTGCATATGGCGAGGCCGATGCCCGTGCCCCTGCTCTTCGTCGTGAAGAAGGGATCGAACAGACTGTTCCTCGCCTCCGGCGCGAGGCCGGCGCCGCGATCGAGCACCTCGATGCGGGCGGCGCCTCCCTCCGCCCCGACCTCGATGGATAGGGCCTCTTCCGGACCGCCCGATTCGATGGCGTTGCGCAGGAGGTTCTCGAGGATCGAGCGGAGACGCTCGGGATCCATATGGAGAGCGGGGGGAGGCGGTTCCAGCACGCGCAGGATATTGCGCCCGCAGAGTCTCATGCAGACCTCGAGGGCGATATCCGCCGGGTCTATCGGCCTCGGGTTGCCCGCGGGATCGCGGAGGTAGTCGCCCACGCGATGGCTCAGGGCCGAGAGCCGCTCGACCTCGTCGTCGATGATGCCCAGCTCCCGCCGCGCGTCTTGCGGGTAGGTCTTCTCGAGTATTCGGGTCTGCAGCTTGATGGACAAGAGCGGATTCTTGATTTCGTGGGCCAAAGTGCTCGCGGCCGTCCCGAGCACGACGAGATTCCGCTGTTCCTCGATGCGGCGCCGGTATTCGGCGTTGCGCAACAGGAGCATGCGGACGAAGAGGATCAAAGCGGCCAGGGCGGCCTCTATCAGGGGGAATAGGACCGCGGCCAGGCGCCTCTGTCTCCAATATCCGGGCTCGCGGACCTCGAGATACATCAGGTCGGCCCGGCTCAGGGTCGTAAACAGGAAGCCCGTGGCGGGCAGGCGTCTCCCCCTCGGGCCATGCGCGTCCTCCTGACGGCCGCGAGAGGGAGGCGGCCCCGCGCGAAAGGGACGGAAGAGCATCGCTATCGAATCGTTCGCGGGCACGTCCCGATAGCCCCGCGGGGCGGGGCTCGGAAGCTCCTCTCCCTTCGGGGCCGGAAGGCCGAGGACTGCGGGAGTCGTTCCCCAGGTATACAGTCTGTCGCCCGCGGACGCGTAGGCGGCTACGCCGACCACTTTCTTCTTGAGCTCTTCCGAGCCCTCGATGGCCGAGCCGAAGTCGTCATGGTCGCGGAGTCCCGCCAGGAGGAGGTTGACCGTCTCCTCGGCGTCGTTGCGGCTCTCGAGCAGGCTTCCCTTGGCGATCTCGCGGAAGATCAGGACGGCCAGGGCCGTGAGCGCGGCGAAGACGAGGAGGGCGACGCCGATCGATGCGAGCCTCGTGCCTTTCCTGATTAACCGGTTCATGCAGGTGCTCCTATTCTATCGCAAAAGGGCCAGTATCTCGCCCTCGTCCTCGAGCCCCGCGAGGCCCGAGAGCGTCGAGAGGCTCGAGAGGAAACCGTAGCGCGCCGTAATGAGGGCGGTCTCGTCGGCGCTCACGAGGGCCTCCGCGGTGGAAAGGTCCGAGGTGGTCGCGCTGGAAAGCTTGAACTGCTCGAGCACATTGTCGTAGTTGCTCCGCGCGTAGTCGAGGGCCTTGGAGGCAGAGCCGATGGAGCCCGCGGAGGATATCCACTCGTAGAGGGCCTGGACGACGCCGAGGTCGAGGTCGGTCTCGCCCTGGCTCGCGATCAGGTCGGCCTGAGCCGAGGCGACGGAGGCCGAATCTATGGCGTTCTTCGTAGTCCATAGGTCGAGGCTCATCGACGCCGTCAGCGATACGCTCCCCGGATAGGAGAGGCCCGACGCGCTTCCGTAGGACAGGCCTTGGGCGAGACCGGCCGAGACGGTCGGCAGATAGGCCTTCTTGGCTATCGCCACCGCCAATTCCGCCTGCCGGCCGGCGAGGGCATTGACCGTGAGGACGGGGCTGTTGGCCTCGGCGAGGGAAGTGACCTTGGCCGCGAGAGCGTCGATGCCGGCCTCGTCGAGAGCGGAAAGCTTGGAGAGCAGGCCGTCGTAGCTCGAGAAATCGATCGGCGTGAGAGCAGTGGCCGCGGGCAGGCCGGTGAGGGACGAGAGCTTTGCCTTGGCCGAGGCGAGAGTCTTCTTCGCCAGGACGAGCGTCGTCTCGTAGCCGGCGGTGTCCGCCTCGGTCTGGAGGTAGGCGGACTTGGAAAGGCTGCCGGCGTCGATCTTGGCCTGGGCTATATCCTGGCGCGCCTTCGCCGCCTCGAGGTCGCTCGTCGCGGCGTCGACCGAGGCCTCGGCCTCGAGAACGGCGAAGAAGGCGGCATCGGCCTGGCCGACGAGGGATATGCGCGTCGAGCGTAGGCTCTCCCGCGCCGCCTCCGTGGCGTAGCCGTACTTCTTCACGAGATCCGAGGTCCGGCCGCCGTCGAAGACGGTGGCGGAGGCGTCGAGCTGGGCCGACTCGGCCAGGGCGTTCGCCGCTTGGGTCGCGTCGGAGAAGTACCCGTAGGAGGCGCCGGCCGTGGCCGAGAGGTCGGGAAGGGCGGCGTAGCCCTGGGCCTGGGCGGCGAGCGCGGCGGCATCGACGCCGAGACTGGCGCCGCGCAGGGTCGCGGAGCGCGAAAGCGTCAGGGCCCTGGCCTTTTGGAGCGTGAGCGCGTCCTCGGCGCCCGCGGGGGCGATCGAGACTAGCGCCGACAGAAGGACGAGAGCGACGATCCTCGTTGCTGTTCTCATGTTCATCTCCTCGTCATTCGTAGCGAAGGGCGTCGATAGGATAGAGCTTGGCGGCCTTCCTCGCGGGATAGAAGCCGAAGAATATCCCGACCGCGGCCGCGAAGCCCGCGGACGCGGCGATGATGGACGGGCTCACCACGGTGGGCGTGTTCAGGAAGCGCTGCAGTCCGTACGACAGGGCGAGGGCCAGCAGGATGCCGATGATGCCGCCGAGGAGGCTCAGGAAGACCGATTCCGAGAGGAACTGCAGGAGGATGTCCCTCCTCCGGGCGCCCACCGACATGCGTATGCCTATCTCCCTCGTCCGCTCGGTCACCGACACGAGCATGATGTTCATGATGCCGATCCCGCCGACGACGAGGGACACGCCCGCTATCGCCGCGAGGAGGGCCGTCAGGGTCTGGGCCGTCTGCGAGGCGGTCTGGATGATCTGCGACTGGTTCATCACGTCGAAGTCGTCGTCGGCGCCGGCGGCGAGCTTGTGCGACTCGCGCAGGATGCTCGTCGCCTCGGCCTGGGCGGCGGCCATCAGGTCCTCGCTCACCGCGCTCATCTCTATCGAGTTGATGCGCCCGTCGACCATGAGGCGGTTGAGCGCCGTATCGAGGGGCACCATCGCGACGTCGTCCTGGTCGGCGCCCATCGCGTTCGAGCCCTTGCTCGCGAGGAGGCCCACGACCGTGAAGGGCGTCGTCCCTATGCGGATGGACTTGCCGATGGGGTCCTGGTCCGGGAAGAGCTTGGCCGCGACCGTCGTTCCGAGCACCGCCGTCTTGCTGCGGCTCGCGAGGTCCTTTTCGCCGAAGAACTCTCCCGACTGCACGGGCCAATCCTTGATGACGATATAGTCGGGCTCGACTCCGTAGACGGTCGTCGTCCAATAGCTGTTGCCCCCTACGACGTTGGTGCTGCCGATCCGGACTTCCCCGGTGATCGCGCTTATATAGCTCGACTCGGCGCGCAGCCTCTGCACGTCAGCCAAGGTGAGCCGGTTGGCGGTCCGCGGCCCGCGGGGGGGCATGACCATGAGGAGGTTCGTGCCCATCGCCGCGATCTGCTTGTGTATCTGGGCCTGCGAGCCCGAGCCCACGGCGACCATCACGATGACCGAGCAGACGCCGATGATGATCCCGAGCGAGGTGAGGAAGCTCCTCATCTTGTTCCTGAAGATGCTGCGCATCGAGGCGCTGGCGAGCTTGGCGAGCGTCATGACCTTTCCCCTTCCCCCGCGAGGAGGCTATGGGTCTTCCTCCAAGCGGCAAGGTCCTCGCTCGCCCTCCGCCTCTCCCGCACCGGCGCGTCGGAAACGACGGCTCCGTCGCGCATGGCGATGACCCGCTTGGTATAGGCGGCGACCTCAGGCTCGTGGGTCACCATCACGACCGTCTTCCCGCGGTCGTTGAGCTCCTGGAAGAGACTCATCACCTCGAGCGTCATCTCGGTGTCGAGGTTGCCCGTCGGCTCGTCGGCGAGGATGAAGGCCGGGTCCTTGACCATGGCCCGCGCTATCGCGACGCGCTGCTGCTGGCCCCCCGAGAGCTGATTGGGCATGTGGTCCAGGCGGTTCCCGAGGCCCACTTCCTCGAGCGCAGCCTCGGCGCGCTTCCTGGGATTCAGCTTGGAGCCGGAGCGATCGTAGAAGAGGGGCAGCTCCACGTTCTCGAGGGCGCTGGTCCGCGAAAGCAGGTTGAAGCCCTGGAACACGAAGCCGATCCTTTCGTTGCGGATGTCGGCGAACTCGTCGGGCGTCGCCTTCGAGGTCTCCAGCCCGTCGAGGACGTAGCTCCCCTCCGTCGGCTTGTCGAGACAGCCGAGGGTGTTCATCAGCGTCGACTTTCCCGAGCCCGAGGGACCCATGATCGCGACGAACTCGCCGATCTCGACGTCGAGGTCTATGCCCCGTAGGGCCCTGATCGTGATCTCCCCGACCAGGTAGCGGCGCTTTACGCCGCGCAGCTCGATGATGGCCATGATCATTCCGCCTTGATCTTCAAGATCACTTTGCTACCCTCGAGCTCGTCGGCCCCGACGAGCTCCGTCGTCAGGCCGTCGCTCAGGCCCGGCGTGACAAGGGCAAGGGCGAGCTTGCCCGAGGCATCGAGGTACCACAGCGGCTTCTTGGCCGGGGCGGCCGCTGCCGCGCCTGCCGCAGCCGCGCCCGATGCCGCAGCCGCGCTCCCCGGCTGTCCGGCCTGATGTCCGGCTCCGAAGGGAGGGCCGCCGAAGCCTCCGACTCCCGGTATTCTCCCGCCGCCCATGAGGCCGGAGAGGCCCGACGGCGCGCCGCCCGAAGACGAACTGCCCGTCGTCGACTTGCCCGAGGAGAGGACTTTCTGCTCCTGGTCGTAGCGCGCGGAGGCCGTCTGCAGGTCGGCAGGGGAAAGCTTCCCGAGACCGGCCAGGAAGAGGTCCTTCTTTATCTCGGCCGCGCTCAGGCTGGTCGGCGTAAAGCGCAGGGCGGCGCTCGGCACGACGAGGACGCCGTCCTTCTTCTCTTTGACGAAGCTGACGTTGGCGGTCATGCCGGGGAGAAGCTTGCCCGATTTGTTGTAGGCGTCGATCATCACGTCGTAGTAGACGACATTGTTCGTCGTCTGGGGCACGAGGCGGATTTCCTTGACCGTCCCCGAGAAGGTCTCGCTCGGGTAGGCCTCGACCGAGAAATGGACTGCCTGTCCGACCGAGATGCCGCTGATGTCGAGCTCGTCGACCTGGGCGTCGATGTCCATCTTGGATAGATCGTCGGTGAGCGTGAAGAGGGCGGTGGACGTGGCGCTCGCTCCTCCGACCACGCTCTGCCCCACGTCGATATCGCGCTGGAGCACTATCCCGTCGATCGGCGAGCTTATGATCGCGTACTGGTCGATCTGGGTCTGGATCTGCTCGAGCGAGGCGTTGGCCGATGCCAGGTCCGCCTTCGCGGAGCCGAGGGTGGCTTCGCTCGTCTTGAGGTCGTAGTCCGACAGGAGACCCTTGGCCGCGAGGGTCTGGGCGTTCTTGACGGCGAGCACCTGCAAATCGTAGTTGGCCCGGGCCTTGTCGACCGCGGCCTGGGCCTGCAGCTCGTTCGGCTTGAGGAGGTCCGTATTGATCGTGGCGAGGACTTCTCCCTTCTTGACCTTATCGTTGTAATCGACGTCGAGCGTCTCGATCCGGCCGTTCATCTGGGCGAGGACGCTGACCGAGTTCACCACGGCGAGTGTCCCGCTGCTCGGCACGACGCTCTCTATCGAGCCTCGGCCGATCGTCGTGAACTCGTAGCTCTGCTTCGTGGCCGGGCCAGAGCCCTTCGCGCAGGAGCTTGCCAATAAGGCTCCACCGGCGACGAGAATCGCGATCGCAGCCATACTTCTCCGTCTTTTCATGTTGTGCCTGCTCCTTTCGTACAACTCTTCAGATGCAACTATCATGCCAATTCTTAGCTGCCGGCGATCTGCGGATATCCTCGTAAAAAGGACCTAAACAATGGAAGGCGCGCATAGTTCCGCGGGAAAGTACCGCGCACATTTTGCACTGTGCACTATTTGCGCGCGAAAATGCCAAGGTGCTTAACGCTTGACATAAGCGGCTTGTTTGTCTAACTTCTTGCCTAACGCTTGGACTTCCACGAGCCCGATCTCCGCGATCGGGTTTCCGACGATGCCGAGACGCGAGGTGCAGGTGCATTTCATAGAGCTGGATCGCGTTTCCTTCTCATACCCCGGGTCGAGTTCTCCCGCGCTCAGAGATATTTCGCTATCCATAGACGAGGGCGAGTACCTGGCCGTCGTCGGCGCGAACGGCTCGGGCAAGAGTACCCTGCTCAGGCTCCTCGACGGCCTCCGTCTTCCCTCTTCGGGCGAGCTACGCGTGGCTTCGCGCGCGACCTCGAGCGAAGAAGGCAGAAAAGTCGCCCTGCGTACCGTGGGCCTCGTGTTCCAATCCCCCGCCGATCAAATCGTCTCTTCCTCGGTCGAGGAGGACGTGGCCTTCGGCCCCGAGAACCTCGGTCTGCCCAGACAGGAGATCCGGCGTCGGGTCGACCTCGCCCTAGCGGCGGTGGGTCTCGGCGGCGAGCGCCACCGGGCCTCCCATTTCCTGTCGGCCGGCCAGCAGCAACGCCTCGCCATCGCCGGCGCCCTCGCGATGGACGCGCGCTGCCTCGCCTTCGACGAGGCTACGGCCATGCTCGATCCCGAAGCCTGCGACGAAGTGCTCGCCCTCCTCGACCTCCTCGTAGGCGAGGGAAGGACGGTGCTGCACGTCACTCACGACATGGCCGAAGCCTGTCGCGCCGGGAGAGTCCTCGTGCTGGACGCGGGGTCCATCGTGTTCGACGGAAAGCCCGAAGCTTTGCTTTCCGGCGCCCTCGGCCAGGTCGACGCCGTAGCGGCCCTCGGCCTGCCTGAGTACGCGGCCCTCGCCCGCGCCCTGGGCCTCGAGCCTATCGCCCGCGAATCCGCCCAGGCGATCGCCGAAAGGATAGCCGAAGCCTACCTGCGGCAGGGCGAGAATAGACAGGCCGGCTCAGGCCAATCGCCGGCCTCCTTCTCCCCGAGGATCGTGGCTTCGCCCTCCGTGCCAGCCTTCGAGCTTCGCGACGCGCGCCACGCCTACCTCCGCGGGACGGTCAACGAGCGGGTATCCCTGCGAGGCGTCGACCTAGCCGTCCCCTCCGGCGCCAGCCTCGCCTTCGTAGGCAGGACGGGATCGGGAAAGTCCACTGCCCTCCAGCTCCTCGACGGCCTGGTCGCGGCCAGCTCCGGGGAGCTCCGTTCCTTCGGTCTCGACCTGTCTTCGCCCGGCCTCGACTTCCGCTCATTAAGGATGCGCGCTCCGTTGGCCATACAACGGCCCGAATCGGCCCTATTCGAACGCTACGCGGGGGACGACGTGGCCTTCGGCCCGCGCAATCTCGGCCTGTCGGGGAAGGCTCTCGTGGAACGGGTCAGGGAGGCCATGGAGGAGGCCGGCCTCGGCTTCGAGGCTTTCCGGGACAGACAGACGCGGGGTCTCTCGGGCGGAGAGAAGCGAAGGCTCGCCCTGGCCGGCGTGCTCGCGATGAGGGGAGAGGCTCTGCTGTTGGACGAGCCGACGAGCGCCCTGGACCAGGCCGCGGCGGCTTCGATTCTCGCGATCGCTTTCGATACCGCGCGGAAAGGCCGTACCGTCGTCTTTGCCACCCATTCTATGGAAGAAGCCGCGAGGGCCGACCTCGTGGCCGTCTTCAGCGACGGAAGGGTCGTCGCGTCAGGGGCTCCGGAGACGATATTCTACGACGCTTTCGATCCCGCCTGGGGCCTGCGCAGGCCCTTCGCCTGCGCAGTCGCGATCGAGCTCGGGGCGCGGGGCTTCGAGCTCGACTCGCGCCCGCTTACCGTCTCGGCGCTGGCCGACGCGATACGGGTCGTCGCGACAGCGACCGGCGCAGCCACGACGGCCGCCGCGAAGGTGTCGCCATGAGGGGCATCGAGTATTTCCGCAACATCTCGATAGGCCAATATCGGGCCGGGAATTCTATAATTCACCGCCTCACTCCAACGACCAAGTACCTCTGGCTCCTCGCCCTCATGATAGCGAGCATCGCGTCGTCGTCCTACGCGGGCGCCCTCATCCCCCTCGCGGTCGCGCTCTCGATCGGGGCCGCCGCCGGCATTGGGCCTGGCTTCCTCTTGAGGGGCGTCAAGCCTCTTATTCCCCTCCTCGCCGTCGCCGCGATCCTGCAATCCCTCTTTACCTGGCCCGGGGACGAATCGACGGCCCTCCTGTCCTACGGACCCCTGATCTTCACCGCGTTCAAGGCGCGCCTCGTCCTCATGATGTTCGCGCGCACCCTCTCCCTCATGACCGTGATAGGCCTTTTCACCTCCGTGACGAGCGAGGGCGAGTCGGTGCACGGCATCGAGGACCTCTTCGCGCCCCTCGGGCGCCTGAGCGGCGCGATCGCGCGCTCCGCCCACCGCCTCGCCCTCGCCGTGGGCATAGCCCTCCGCTTCGTCCCCGCCATCGTCGGGGAGCTCGAGGCCATAGCGAAAGCCCAGGCCTCGCGCGGCGCCGACTTCGGCTCGGGGAGGGGAGGGCCGATCTCCAAGGCCCGCGCCTATCTTCCCCTCTTCGTGCCGGTGACGGTGAGGGCCCTCGAGCGGGCCGAGCTCCTCGCCGAGGCCATGGAAGCCCGCGGCTACACCGGCGAGGGCCGCACGAGGCTCGCGTCGTATCCCAAGCAGAGAGGCGAAGGCCTCGCGAGGCTGGCGGCAATAGCCGTCTGCGCCGCTTCCTTCGCCCTCGACTATATATCTCGAAGTCAACGATAGGAGGACTACATGGCCGAGAATTCGAATGTACGGAAGATCGTCGTAGCGGGGGTCCTGGGCGCCTTGTCGATCGCGCTGTTCCTGACGCCCTTCGGCTACATACCGTGGCTGGCGGGGGCCTCGCTCACGGTCATGCACGTTCCCGCCATCATCGGGGCCGTCCTCGAGGGCCCCGTCGTGGGCATCGTCGTGGGCGGCATCTTCGGAGTCACAGCCCTCATCAAGGCCGCCACCGCGCCCCAAGGGCCGATCGACGCCTTCTTCGTCAACCCGCTCATCTCGGTCCTGCCGAGGCTCCTCGTCGGTCTCGCCGCCTGGGCGGTCTACAAGGCCTTCCGAGGCAAGCTTACGGGGATCGCCGCCGCGGTGGCGGGCATCGCGGGCTCCTTGACCAATAGCGTCTTGGTGCTCGGCGCCCTCGTCGCCTTCGCGGCCATACCTCCCGCGGCGGCGGGAGCGGTCTTCGTCGCCAACGGCCTCATCGAGGCGGCCCTCGCCGCCGTCCTCGCCGCCGGTGTCGTGGCCGCGTGGAAGGGCATAGAAAGCCGCGGCGGCAAGGCCAGGCTCGCCAAGGAAGAATAACCATGCTTCTCGCCCTCGACGTTCGCAATCGCGCCATTTCGATCGGGTTCTTCGGGAAGGACTCGGGCGGCCAAGCCGCGAAGGACCGCTGGCTGGTGCGACGGCGCCTCGGGGCCATCCCCGGGAGGAGCGCCGACGAGTACGCCCTTCTCCTACGAAGCTTCGCCGACGAAGCGGGCGCCGGCGAGGGTCCGGGCCCGGGCGTCCCCGCTCGCCGCGTCGAGAGCGCCTGGATGTCCTCGGTCGCTCCCTCACTCGGACGCGAGCTCAGCCTGGCCGTCTATTCCGCCTTCGGCCTCGGCTGCTCGACCGTGGGGCCCGGCGTGCGGACGGGCGTCAAGATACGGACCGATGTTCCTTCGGAGGTGGGCTCCGACCTCGTCTGCGCCGCCGTCGCGGCCAAGGATCTCGTCGGGGTTCCCTGCGTAATAGTGGATTTCGACGCGGCCATCGCCTTCTCGGCCCTCGGGAGGACGGGCGATTTCCTGGGCGCGGCCATAGCTCCGGGCATCGGCACGGCTGCGGAAGCCCTCCGCGACGCGGCCGCCCTCCTGCCGGAAGTCTCGGTCGGGGAAGGGCCCCGCGATCATCCCGCCGGTCCCTTGCCCGCCATCGGCAAGAACACCGCCGAGTCTATCAGGGCGGGCATAGGCATCGGCTTCTCGGGCCTCGTCGAGCGGATAGCCAGGCGCCAGGCCGAGGAGCTCGCGGCCATGGGCGAGGCAGACTCCCCGGACGCCGTCGCCGTGATCGGCACGGGCGGCGACGAGGGGAGGCTTATCTTCGCCTCGCTCGGCGTGGGTCGCTTCGTCCCCGACCTCGTCCTCGAAGGGCTGGCCATAATCGCCTCTCGCGCGAAGTCGCCGACTAAGACGATCGTATAGGCCGGGATCAGCCTCTCGCCAGGGCGAAGGCGACCACCAGTATCGCGAGCGCCCAGCGGTAATAGACGAAGGCCTTGGTCGTGTGTTTTTGCAGGAAGCTCAACAGTACCTTGATGCAGAGGAAGCCGCTCAGGGCGGCGACTATGAAACCGATCAGGACGACGGGCAGTCCCGCCGCGAAGGAGCTCGCCGCGGCTCCGCTCGCGGCGACTCCGCCCGCCGCCTCGTGGCCGCGAAGGAAATCGTAGAGGCTCTTGGCTCCGGCCCCCGCTATGATCGGCGCCGAGAGGAGGAAGGAGAAGCGGGCGGCCGCCTCCCGCTCGAGGCCCAGCGCGAGACCGGCGGTGATCGTCGAGCCCGAGCGCGAGACGCCGGGAAAGATCGCCAGGGCCTGGGAAAGGCCTATGAGGATGGCGTCCTTCAAGCCGATCGCTCCGATGGGGCGCATATGCTTGGCGAGACGGTCGGCAAGGAGGAGCAAGGCGCCGAGGAGGGCGATGATGACGGCCATCGCGATCATCGAGGAGGCGAGGATGGGCATGCCCTCGGGATGGAATAGCTGCTCGATCTTGCGCTCGAAGAGGACGCCGAAGACGGCTCCCGGGATGCAGGCGACCAACAGGAACCAGGCCATCCTGCGATCGGGATCGGCTCCGATCTTGAGCTGGCCTATCGACTTGAACCAGGCTCCGATGAGCCGCACCCAATCGTTCCAGAAGAAGACGACCAGGGCGACGAGGGTTCCCATGTGAAGGGCGACGTCGAAGCCAAGGCTGCGGAATATCGGGTCGTCCCAGCCGAAGAGCCAGGGGACGATGACCAGGTGGGCCGAGCTGGATACCGGGATGAATTCGGTGAGGCCCTGGACCAGACCGAGGACGATGGATTGTAGGAGCTGCATGGCGCGACTATGCCATAGTCTCGGCCAATAATCCAGCATGGGCCATTTTCCGCTCGCCTTGCCTCGGTGACTCGAGTATCATATTCCCATGGAACATAAAAAGGGCTTCCCCGGCATCAGCCCCTCGGCATGGGAGCATCCCGCGGACGGGGCGGCGCTGGCCGCGTTTTCCTCGATACCCTTGGCCGCCGATCTTTTACGAAGGGCGGTCGGATCGACCACCGAGCGCTCCCTGCGCCTCGGTACCCTCGCCAACGCCGCGCGCGTCACCGACTCGCAGTTCGCCAACCTCGGCGCCCTCCTCAAGGAGATGGCCGAGCGCCTCGACCTCTCCCCCCTTCCCGAGCTCTTCGTGCGCCTCGATCCCAATCCCGACGCCCGCGCCCTGGGCGTGGAGCGGCCCTTCATCATCCTCTCGAGCGCTGCCCTGGATCTCTGGGATGAGGAGGAGCTGTCTTGCGTCCTCGCCCACGAGATCGGCCACATCCTCTCGGGTCACGCCGTCTACAAGACCCTCCTCGCCGTCCTCATAAAGGCCTCGTCGATCATCGCCGGCAGCATTCCCCTGGGCGGCGCCGCGATAGCGGCCGTCGCGACCGCGCTCAAGGAGTGGGACCGCAAGAGCGAGCTCTCCGCCGACAGGGCAGCCCTCCTGGCCGTCCAGGATACGCCCATCGTCTTCCGCGCCCTCATGAAGAGCGCCGCCGGCCCCAGGATAGCCCAGATGGACGTCAACGAGTTCTTCCGCCAGGCCCGCGATTACGAGACCGGCGGCG
>CAYNFM010000048.1:0-29505 GCA_964396415.1 uncultured Treponemataceae bacterium
TGGAGCGCGATGGCGTTCATCATGATCGTGCTCAGGATCTCGTTGACGCGGAGCCGCGCCTTGAGGATGCCCGGTATGAAGCCCCAAGCGGCTCCGGCGAGGAAACCCATGACGCAGGTCGCCGGAACGAGCGCCCAACCCGGCCACGCATGGAAGGTGAGGGGAACCCATGCGCCCATTAATGCACCGACGATGATCTGGCCCTCGCCCCCTATGTTTATGACGTTCGCGCGAAAGGCGATGCAGATTCCCGTACCGACGAGGAGCAGAGGCGTCGCTTTGACCAGAGTCTGGGTAAGTCCGAACCTGGTGCCCACCGCCCCATTGAACATGGCGGCATACGCGGCGAGGGGGTCCACTTTGAGGGCCAGCAGCATCGCGGCTCCGACCGCGAGGGCGGCGATCACCCCCGCGACGGGCATGAGGACGTTGAGGACGATCTTGACCCAGTCTATCCGCGGTCCCTTCGACAGATGCGCCCCCCTATCCTCTCCCCCGCTCCGGCCTAGGCATCGGACTGATATATCATATTCGCCTCGCTAAGGAAAGTCGTCGAGGCTCGGAAAAAAAGCCACGCTTTCGTACGAAGCGCGGCGATCCGCATTGCCGGTGGAAGACACTCGACCTATACTTCGGCAGTATGAGGCATGGACTCCTGCGGCCCGTCCTGTTTTTGGCCGTCTATACCCTCGCGTACGCCGCTCCGCCCGCCATCGCCGAGTCCCTGGATCCTTTGTATATCGACCTGGCCGCGTCGCCCCTCTACGCGAGAACGGGCTTCGATCCGGCCTTCATCGGCTCGGTCCCCGCCGTTGTCTATCCCTCCTGGAAGGTAGTCCCGCCCGCGGGACCCTTCGGCCGCACCGTTCGTCCTTCCGACCTAGGTCTGGAAGGCGTGCCGGAAAGATCTTTCCTGTCGCTCGTCTCTTTCCGACCCATGGAGTTTACCTACCTCGTCCCCTTCCAGGTTTCGGCCCGGATGGCCGGCGCCGTCGGCGCGGGGGCGAAGGCGGCGGGCGTCGCCGCGAATGTCGCCGCGAGCGCGCCGATGGTGCCCGGCATGTTCTTCGCCGGGCTCGGCGACAACTGGGAGATATATCTCAACGGGACCCTGGTGAGGAGCGAGCTGCGGCTGGCGCCGGACGGATCCATCGCCGTCCACCGCAGCCTCCGCGACCTGCGCTTCCCCGTCGACGGACGGCTATTCCGCGAGGGGGCCAACGTCCTCGCCGTGAGGATCGTGGCCGATCCCGCTTTCGTGCCCTCGGGCTTCAATCAAGCCAGGCCGTATTACATAGGCGAATACTCGAGGATCGAGCGCGCCAACGGTGAAATCGGACCGATGATCCTCATCGGCCTGTACCTTTTCATCGGCCTGTACCATCTCTTCATGTTCCTCGTGAGGCCGAGCGACAGGCACAACCTCTTTTACGGTCTCTTCTCGCTGGACCTCGGTCTTTATCTTCTCATGCGAACCTACACGATCCAGACGGTCATAGCCGACAGCGACGTCGTGTTCAGGATCGAGCTCTTCACGCTCTCGCTCATCCTCCCCCTCGTAGGGGCCTTCCTCGAGACGCTCAACGAGAGCCGGATCAGGAAGATCACTCCCGTGTACGGGGGCTTCTGCTCGGTCATAGCGATAGGCGAGCTCGCGACACCCGCTCCCTTCGCGCGCGACCTCCTCCTCGTCTGGCAGGTCTCCGGCCTCGTCATGGCGGTCTTCTATTTCGGGACGGATATGCTCGGCCGCTTCCTCTCCGACGGGCGGAGGCGCTGGACGCGGGAGCGCGGGAGGGAGGGAGGCCGAAGCCTCGGGCGGATCTACCTGAATTCCCTGGTCAGGACGCCCGTCGGTAACCTCGTGATCGGGGGGGCGATCCTGTTCGCGACCGGGGTCTTCGACATCGTCGACGCGATGGTCATGCAGTGGGACCTCCTCCTCACGAAATACGGCTTCTTCCTCTTCACGATGGGCACCGCCCTCGTCCTCGCCAATCGCCTCGGCTTCCTCCACGATCGCCTCGGGGGCCTCAATCGCAGCCTCGAGGAGCGAATCAGGGGACTGACGGAAACGGGCGTACGCCTCTCCGCGAGCGAGCGCCGCTACCGCAGCCTCTTCGAAGGCAGCTCCGATCCCGTCGCCCTCCTCACCGAGGATCTCGATTTCATCGAGGGCAATCGCGCGGCGACCGAGCTCTTCGGGCTCGACGCGCGCGATCGGGGCTCCTTCAACCTGACCCAGGCCGTCTATGCGGAAGAGCGCGAGGGAAGCCTTCCCGCCGAGTACCTGCGCGCCGCCGCCCGCTCGCTCAAGGACAAGGCGGAGGCAAGCGGGATCATGGTCCGGATCAAGGCTCCGATAGGCGACCCCAGGCCCTGCGCCCTCAGGCTCGAGCGGATCGACGCCCTGGAGCGCAGGGAGATTCTCCTGCGGGTAGCGCCCGAGACCGACGATCCGCTCGCCGATTCCTTCGTGGAGGCTAGGGAGCGCTTCGACATCGAGAGCAGCCTCACGGCGGCGGACAGGGTATGCCGCCGGGCCACGGCCTATCTCGCGAGGTACGCCGGGCAGGCGGAATCCCGCTTCCTCGCGAGCTGCATGCGCGAGATCGTGGTGAACGCCGTCGAGCACGGCAACCTCGAGATAAGCTTCGACGAGAAGAGCGAGTGCATGAGGGCCGGCAGGTATTTCGAGCTTCTCCGGGAGCGTCGGGCCGATCCGCGCTTCCGCTCGCGGAAGGTCGCGGTGGAGTACTCCATATCCTCGAGCCGCGCCGCCTTCCGCGTCACGGACGAGGGCTCCGGCTTCGACTATAAGGGGTTCATCGGGGGCGGCGACGTTCCGAGCGGGGACCTCCTGGAGCACGGTCGCGGGCTCTTCATTACCATGCGCGCTTTCGATAAGGTTTCGTTCAACGAGCGCGGCAACCAGGTTACCCTCGTGAAAGGCTTCGGAACCTTGCAAAGGCCCGGCTAAAGCATTAGCCTGTTGCCCTGCTCGAAGGAGGAATTCATGAAGAAGGCTTTTCTGGTCTTGATGCTGGCCGCTTTCGCGGCCTTGGCTTTCGGCCAAGACATCGTCTTGGGCAAGGCCCCCGATAAGCTCGGGGTCGACGTCCTCGACGCCATCAGGGCTCGGGCCGCCGCCCGCGCCTTCGTCAAGGGCGACGTGTCGGTCGCCGAACTCTCGGCCATAGTGTGGGCCGCCGACGGCCTCAAGGGCACGCCCGACGCCGTGTCCTCGGCCTCGAAGGCCGGCGGCGCCTTCCCCGTCTCGGGCGACGTCAACTACGTCAACCTCTATCTGCTGAACGCCAAGGGCGTGTACCGCTATCTGCCCGAGGGCAACATCCTCAAGCAGGTTGACTCCAAGGACGAGCGGGCCGCCGTAACGCCGGAGAGCATCGCCAACTCGGCCTTCATGCTGCTCTTCACCTACGACGCCGCCAAGCTTCCCTCCTTCGTGAAGGGCAACGCGGCGATGGGCACGGAAATGGGCATGGCCACGGCCAGCTACGGCGGCGAGAACGCCGCCCTGGTGGCGGCCGGCCTCAAGCTATCGTCCATCGTCATGTTCAACGTCGTCCCCGCCGCGACGGCCGCGGCGGCCAAGCTCTCCAAGAGCGAGGCGCCGCTTTTCATCATGCAGGTCGGCTATACGAAGTAGAAGTCCGCCCTAACCTCGGGGGAGGAGTAGCCTGAAGGTCGTCCCTTCGCGTTCGTCGGACGTGAAGCCGATCTCCGCCCCGAGGTACCTCTCGGCCAGCATCCGCATGCTGTAGGTGCCTATGCCCCTGCCCCTGCCTTTGGTCGAGAACGAGCGCTGGAAGATCTGCAGCTGCAGCTCCCGCGGGATATAGGCCGAGTTGCGTACCGAAAGCTCGGCGCGCTCCCCCGCGACGGCCAGCCTCAGCGAGACTTCCTCGCCCGGTCCCGAGGCCTCGAGCGCGTTCTTGAGCATGTTGACGACGATTCGCTTCAGTAGGACCGGGTCGGTAAAGACTATGACGGGCTCGCCTTCGGCCAGGAGGGCGATCCGCTTGCCCTCGGCATAGTCCGCGAGCTCCACGCCCTGCGCCGCCTCGCGCGCCGCGAGGCCGAGGTCGATCTCGCGAAGCTCGGCCTCGAGGTCTCCGCTCTCCATGGTCATGAGCTCGCGCTGCTGGCACACCTCGTCGATGAGGCCCTTGGTGGCCGAGCTCAGCCTCGCGAAATAATCGTGCTCGCTGACCATCGACCCGAATTCCTTGTTGAGCAGGATCACGCAGGCCTGCAGATTGGACAAGCCGTTCATGAGATCGTGGAAGAAGAGGCGCTCGAGCACCTGCCTGCGCTTGGAATCGCCGATGTCGTGCAACGTGACCACGGCGAATCTGCCCTCTCCGGCTGAAATGGGCACCGCGGTGACCAGGAGGTCCAATCCGCCCGTCGCGCCGCCGGCCTCGGTGACGATGCGGCATTCCTTGACCGATTTCTTGTCGTCCTCCAAGGCCTCGAGGACGGCCGAGACCACGCCGCAAACGCGACAGGCTTCCGTCGTGCCGCAGCCTCCGAGCGTCTCGCGGGCATGGACGCACTTGACGATCTCCCCCGGCCGCGCTCCGATGACCTCAGACGAATCGAGGCCCAGCGCCGAGAGCGCCGAGGCATTGGCGAAGATTACCTGCCTGGTCTCGTTCACGATGAACGAGGTGCTCGGCACGAGGTCCAGCACGAAATCGTAGCGCAACCGGGCCGTCAGGTCGGCGAACGACTTGCGGATGCCATCGATATCGCGCCTGGCGGCCGGCGCGAAAAGCGTTTCCACACCAACTCCATTCCTCGTCGCTCGACGGGATGCTTCGAATCCAGCCCAAAGTACGACGTCCCATCCGCCCCTGTCAATCGGCCCCGATCATCGCGCGCCGCGGCCCCCGATGCCCAGCTCGACCATGACCCGGCCCCCGGGTCCCGGCAGTATCTCCAGCTTGTCGTGATTTCCGTTGATAATGCTCGTGATCAGCTTATAGCCGAGGGTTTTGACCTCCTCGAGCCGGAAGCCCGGGGGGAAGCCCGGGCCGTCGTCCTCGACGAGTATTCTCGCCGAGGCTCCGATTCTGGTCATTTCGATGCCCAGGCTGCCTCCGCCTTTGGGCAGGAGACCGTACTTCAAGGCGTTGGAGACGAGCTCGGTCATTATCAATCCGGCGTTGAAGCAGCTATCCACGCCCGCCTCGACGGCTTGGGCCTTGAACTTCAGGTCGATCTTGACCGATTCGAGCCTGTCCTTGGAGATCAGGAGCCCGATCAAGTCCCGCAGGTAATCGCCCAGGTCCAGGCTATCCGAGCCCACCTTCCCGTACAGCTTTTCATGGACGAGGCTCATGGAGATTATCCTCATCCGGAGGAGGGCGAAGACCTCCTTCGTCTCCGGATCGTCGACGTGGTTGGACTGGAGGGATAGGAGGCTCGCCACCACTTGGAGGCTGTTCTTTACCCGGTGGTGGATCTCCTTGATCATGAGCTCCTTCCGCTCGAGGAGCTCCTCCACCTCGGCGAAGTCGGTCGTCATGCGCTTGACCATGATCACGACCAGGAAGCCCACGAAGACGCAGAAGCCCCAGGGAGCCAGGTTGCCCGTCCACCAGACGAAGGACGAATAGAAGATGTCGTTGATCACGCTCAGGGCCAGGACCAGGGCCCCGATGAAGATGGCTATCCCCTCGCGGTCGGATTTCAGGACCGTCTTGGCGAAGACGGTGACCGAGAGGATGACGATGTTCATGATGGCGAAGACGTAGAAGGCGAACAGGGATCGGGTCAGCGGATCCAAGGGAAGGACGAGGGCCAGGAGGACGAAGGCGGAGGGGGGAAGGATGCAGGCCCATTTCAGGCGCGCTCCCATGAGCCGCGGAAACAGCACGCAAAAGAACTCGATGGCTATGGGAAAGGGAATGAAGGCCGTGAGGTATTCCATCCTTATCATGAGGTCGAAGGGAATCCGGGGCCACAGGCTCGTGATCATATAGTCGCCCGTCACGAGGAGGCGCAGCGCGAGCAGCAAGGCCAGGAGCCCGCTGTAGAGAAAGGCGGGGTTCTTCCTCCTCAGGTAGAACAGGAGAAGGAGGGTCAGGCTCATGACCGCGAGGGCCATGGACTGCGCGACGGTGACGGCCAAGTCCGAGAGGTAGCCCGACTCTATCGAGGCCGCGGACCCCAGGAAGATGGGATACCATAAGCCCCCGTTGCGGTACACGTAATTGGAGACCCTGACCATGATATCCAGGCGATCCCCGACCGGATCCAGGCGCGCGAAGCCGGGCTTGTACGCCGCCCTCGCCTGCAGCGGGTCGGCTGAAGGCAAGCCGACCTGGACGAGGCTCTTGCCTTGGACCTCGATCCGCAAAGAGGTGGATGCCGAGAGGTATCGAAGCGCCAAGGGAGGAGTCCCCGGAGGCAGGAGGACGGTCAGGTGGTACGTCCCCGAGCCATGTCCTCTCGTGCCTCCGGCCTCGGAGCCCTTCCAGAGGTCCGGAACCTTCCTCAGTACCGTGGGGGAGGCCTTGAAAGCGTCGTAGGGAATATCGACGGAACCGGGCAGGAAATCCCATAGTCCGGTCAGGGGCACGCTCTCGCCCCCGCTGAAATCGCGGTTTCTCAGGTCGAGTATCCCGCCGGAGGCCTGGGCGATATCCGGCCTCGGCGCGGCGCAACCCGCTAGCCCCGAAAAAATCGAAAGGAGGAGAATCGAGGGGCCCAAGGGGAAACGATTCGCTGGATGCATGAATCCCCCATTGCAGCAGTATAGGACCTAGGCTCCGTTCACACCAGCGATTTCGCGATCCTCACGATGTCGGCGAAGAGGCCGCCGGCCGTAACCTCGCCCCCCGCTCCGGGGCCCCTGACGACGAGGGGCAGGGCCGAATAGCGCTCGGTCGTATAGGCGACGACGTTTTCCGCGTCGCGGAGGCCGAACAAGGGATCGCCCGGGGCGGCGGACCGCAAGCGGAGCCGGATGCCCGAGTCGTCGATCGTGGCCGCGTAGACCAGGTTGGCTCCTCGGGCCCGCTCGAGCATGGAGCGGAAGAAGGGCTCCTCGCGCTCGAGCTCGGCGAAGAAGGCGTCGACTCCGGGGGCCTCGATGCAGGAGCGGGGGAGGAGGGGATCGATGGAGATGTCGGAGAACTCCAGCTCGCGGCCGCATTCGCGGGCCAGTATCAGGGCCTTGCGGGCGGCGTCGGCGGCGCAGAGGTCGTCGCGGGGATCGGGCTCGGTGTAGCCGAGCTCCTTGGCCTTGAGCACCAGGCTCGCGAAGCTCGAGGACCCGTCGTAGTTGGAGAGCACGAAGCCTATGGTCCCCGAGAGCATGGCCTCGATCCTGACGATCCTATCGCCCGATACCATGAGGTCGTGCAGGGTGGAGATGACCGGAAGGCCCGCGCCCGCGGTGGTCTCGTAGAGATAGGGCGAGCCGGATTCGCGCATGGCCCGCATGATCTCGGCGTAGGAGGCGAGGGGACCCGCATTCCCCCTCTTGTTGGGCGTGACGACCGCGGTGGAGCCCCGCAGGGCCCGCTCGTAGAGCCTCGGTACGGCGTCGCTCGCGGTGCAGTCCACGAAGACCGTATTGGGGAGGCTCATGTCGTGGGCCGTCCGGACGAAGGCCTCGAGGTCCGTCCTCTCCCCTTCGGCCTCGATCCGGGCCTTCCAGGAGTCCAGGGCTATCCCCTTCTCCCGCACCAGCATCTTGCGCGAGTTCGCGATGCCGATCACCTCGACCCGCACCGAGTAGTCCTCGGACAGGATGGTCCTCTGATGGGCGATCTGCCTGAGCAGGGTCCCCCCGACGAGGCCGCAGCCCGCGAGAAAGACGTTGACCGATCTAGTGCCGGAGAGGAAGAAGGCCTCGTGGACGGCGTTGAGCGCCTTGGCCTCGTCCGACGCGTCGACGACGGCAGAGATGTTGAGCTCGCTCGAGCCTTGGGCGATGGCCGAGACGTTGACGCCGTTCCGGCCCAGGGAATGGAACACCCTGCCGGATATGCCGGGCGTGTTCTTCATCCGCTCGCCGACGACGGCGATTATGGCCTTGTCGCCCTCGATGACCGGCTCGCCGATGCGGCCGTCGGCCGTCTCGGCGGAGAACTCCTCGGCTATGGCCGACACCGTCGCGTCCCGGTCGCCGGGAGAGACCGCGAAGCAGATGGACCTCTCGCTCGAGGCCTGGGAAATGAGGATGATGTTCACGCGCCTGCGGGCGAGGCAACCGAAGAGCCGCATCGCTATGCCGGTGACGCCGACCATGCCCGGGCCCTGGACACGCACGAGGGCGGCGGAGGATATGGATGAGATGCCCCTGACCGGATAGCGGGAGGGTGCCGCGTCCGACGCGATGGTCGTCCCGGGGAAGCTCGGGTTGAAAGTGTTGAGTATGCGAATGGGTATGCCCCGCTCGAGCGCGGGCTGGATGGTGGGGGGATAGATGACCTTGGCCCCGAAGTGCGAGAGCTCCATCGCCTCCTCGTAGCTGAGGCTGTCCAGGCTAAAGGCGTCCGGGACCTTTTTGGGATCGGCGGTGAGGATGCCGTCCACGTCTGTCCATATGTGGACCTCCTCGGCGCCGAGGACGGCCCCGAGGATGGCCGCCGTGAAGTCCGAGCCGCCGCGGCCGAGGGTGATCGTCTCGCCCGTCGTCGTCGACGCTATGAAGCCGGTCACGATAGGCAGCGGGCTCGCGCCTTGGGCGCCTTGGCTTCGGGGAAAGAGCCGGGAGCGCGCGGCGTTGAAGGTGGCCTCGCTCAAGGGACGGGCGTTGCCGTAATCGCCCTCGGCGACGATGAGGGCCCGCGCGTCGACCGGAACCGCGTCGACGCCGGCCGCGCGGAACGCGGCGGCGACCACGATGGACGAGAGGCGCTCGCCGAAGCTCATCACGAGATCGAGGGTCCTCGCCGAGAGCTCCCTGAGCGCCTTGATCCCGGACAGGACCTCGTGGAGCTCGAGGAGGAGGGCCTCTACCCTTTCCCCGGCATCCGTCGAGGCCGACGCGCATCGGGCCCGGTCGGCCCTCGGCTCGCCCGCGCCGAGCGCGGACAGCATCTTCCGATGCCGTTCGCCTATCGCCTCGTAGCGGCCGAGCCAGGAAGGATCGCGGCCGGCGGCGGCTTCGGCCGTGGCGATGAGGGCGTCCGTAACGCAGGATAGGGCGGAGACGACCACTACGCCGTAGCCCCGCTCCCGTACGATGCCGACCAAGGCCTCGACCGCCTCGGGACTGCCCACGGAGCTGCCGCCGAACTTCGCTATTTTCATGGTGACGCGATACTATAGAAGGAAAAATCTAAGGTCAAGCTCGCGCGGCTAAACCGGGTTCCCGGGAGCGGGAGCCTTGCCTTTCGGCGCTCGACCCGGCTACACTGCCTCCCGGAGGCCGGGATGGCCAAGAGCTACGAAGAGATCAACGCCAGGATCGCCAAGGGCGAGGCCGTGGTCCTCACCGCGGAAGAAGTGTCGCGGATGGCCGAGGAGGCTTCTCCCGCCGAGATAGCGCGCGAAGTGGACGTGGTCACGACCGCGACCTTCGGCGCGATGTGCTCCTCGGGCTGCTTCATCAACTTCGGCCACACGAGCCCGCCCCTGCGGATGGAGTCGATCACGCTCAACGGAGTGCCGGTGTTCGGCGGAGTGGCCGCGGTCGACGCCTATATCGGGGCGACCGAAGTCTCCGCCGAGGATCCCGCCTACGGCGGCGCCCACCTCATCGAGGCCCTCGTCCGGGGCGAGGAGCTCCTCCTGAAGGCGCGGGGCAAGGGAACGGACTGCTATCCCCGGCGCGAGTTCGAGACCTGGATCCGCAAGGACCTCGTCAACGAGATCACGATGGTGAATCCGCGCAACGCGTATCAGAACTACGCGGCCGCGACCAACTCGACCGACCGAGCCCTCCATACCTACATGGGGAGCCTCCTGCCGCGCAAGGGCAATGTCAACTACTCGACTTCCGGCGAGCTTTCGCCCCTCCTCAACGATCCTTACCTCCGCGCAATCGGCGTGGGCACGCGCGTCTTCCTCGCCGGCGCCCAGGGCTTCGTGTCCTGGCGCGGCACTCAGTACAATACGACGAAGCCGCGCAACGCGCGCGGCATCCCGGAGAGCAACGCCGCGACCCTGATGCTGACGGGCGACGTCAAGGAAATGTCCGCCGACTACCTGCGCGCGGCCTACTTCGAGAAATACGGCGTCACCCTCTACCTCGGGATCGGCATACCGATACCCGTGCTGGACGAAGACATGGCCGCGTCCCTGTCGGTGAGCAACCGCGACATACCGGTGCTCGTCTGCGATTACGGCCTCGACGGCCACCCCGCCATAGCGAGGTCGAGCTACGAGGAGCTCCGTTCCGGAACCGTGACGGTGGAGGGCAAGGCGATCAGGACGGCTCCCCTCTCGAGCCTCAGGAAGGCCCGCGAGATAGCCGCGCTGCTCAAGCGCCAGGTCGCCTCGGGAGCCTTCCCGATCGCGGCGCCGGTACAGGCCCTGCCCGAGCGCTCCTCGGTCTCGGGCCTCGTCGCCAGGGAGAAGTCCCGATGAGGGAAAAATACATCCTCGAGTACTCGAGCGCGGTCGTCGACGACCCGGTCATCTATACCCTGGTCAAGCGCTTCGACATCAAGGTCAACATACTCAGGGCCGAGATATCTTCGGGGCAGGAAGGCAGCATGCTCGTGGATCTCGAGGCGGATCCCGAGCGGCTGGCGGAATGCCGCGAGTATCTCGCCTCCCTCTCGGTATCGCTGTCGCCTATCTCGCGCTCCCTCTCCGTGCGCGAGGAGGACTGCGTGCATTGCGGCTCCTGCACGGGAGTCTGCTTCTCGGGCTGCCTCTCCATGAAGGCTCCCGATTGGGAGCTCTCCGTCGATCGCGACAAGTGCATAGCCTGCGGCCTCTGCGCGAAGGCCTGCCCCTTCGGGCTCATAAGCCTCAAGTTCGGGGAGTGAGCGCTAGCCCCGAATGGGCGGGACCGAGTATCGCCGGAGGAGCTATCGGGAGCGCATGGGCTCGCGCTTCGCCTCCTTCGCCGTCTCATTCAAGGAAAGCGATCTCTGGATCGGCGTCGATCCCCCTTCCTATTCGAGCCGGATGGAGGACTTCGTCGTCTCGAGGGCTCGGCGCTACAGGCTCGAGCTCGAATCCTATATCGAGATCCGTCCGGAATTCCTCTCCAGTCTCGTCCCGATAGCGCCCGATCCGGGAGCGCCTCGGATAGTCGCGACGATGCTCGCGGCCTCGCGGGCCGCCGGCGTGGGGCCGATGGCCTCGGTGGCGGGGGCGACAGCCGCCTTCGTCGGCGCCGACCTGGAGGCCGAGTTCGGCTGCCGCGAGATCGTCGTCGAGAACGGCGGCGACCTCTGGCTGCGCTTCGAGGACCGGATGGACCTGTCGGTCTTCGCGGGGGACTCGCCCCTGTCGGAGCGCGTCGGCGTCTCGATCCCTCCCGTCTTCTCCCCCCTCGGGGTATGCACTTCCAGCGGCACCGTGGGTCCCTCGCTCAGCCTCGGCCGCGCCGACGCGGCGATGGTCGCGGCGCGAGACGCGGCCTCGAGCGACGCGGCGAGGCTCGGCGGCGACGGCCCGGTCTCGGCGGCGCTCGCGGACGCCTGGGCAACGAGAGTCGGCAACGCGGTGGTAGATCCCTCGGATATCGAGGCCGCCCTCGCCCTGGCGGAAGGCCGGGAGGGCATCGTCTCCGTCCTCGTGATCAAGGGCGATCGGATGGGCATCCGAGGCGCGCTGCCGCTCAGGCTCTTCGAGCCGGGAGGATAGGAACGGGCCGCCCTAAAACGACCGCGAGAGGGTCAGCGTATATTGGGCGGCGTAGGGAAGCATCGAGGCCTCGCCTCCGGAGCGTCCGCCGAAATTCGTGGCGGAGACGCTAATGGAAAAAAGGTTGCGCGGGGACCATGTCAGGGAGCTTTGGACCGCGAAGGAAAGCTCGTCGACGTCGAGGATGCCGCACGCGGAGAGTCCGATATGGGCATTGGCGATCTCCCCCAGCGAGAAGGCGGCGTAGAGGTAGTCCCTGCCGAGGGCGAAGAAGCGGCCGTTCCAGGCGCCAGCCGCGTTCCCGTACGACGCCTGCTCGCTCGCCGTCGCCAGAGGCATCGAGCCCAGGCCGTCGAAATAGCTCGCCATCTGGCCCGAGTCGAGGCCGTCGTCCTGTCGCAGGTACTCGCCCTGGAGGTACAGACTCTCGGCGAGCCTCGATTGGGAGATGTCGATCGTCCAATTCCCTCCCGCGCAGTAGCGGAACCACGAGCCGGTCGACGGGCCGAAGCCGAACTCCGAGGCGAAGGGCTGGTCCTGGAGCCACAGCCCGTCGACATAGAGGGCTCCCGACTGGAGGGTAAGTCTCGCGGCGCCGCCCAGGTAGGGAAGGCGACCCGACTGACAGGCCGCCTTGAGCCTGATCTCGACGGGGTCGAGTATCGATCCCGCGGTAAAATAGAAGGGCAGGTCGGCCGGGCTTCCGGCGCTCGCGGGAAGCACCGTCGCCGCGTTGACGTCGACGGTGAGGCTGTCGAAGGGAAGGAGGCCGAAGAGCTCGACCGAATCCTTGCCGGGGGCCTGGCCGAGCTCTCCCCATGAGAGATAATTGTTGACCACGTCGGAAGGGTTCCAATAGCCGCCGTCCTTCCAATCGTTGAGCACCCGCCTTCCGAAGGCGAGTCCCCAGCCTTCGCCGAAGGTAGCCTTGACCCAGGCTTGATCCAAGGCCGGTACCAGCGTCGTCGAGGTGGCTCCCAGGACCGACGCGATCACCTGTCCCGATACGCCCGACGGAGTCTGGAAGCGCAGCGTATAGTCGGCATAGAGGGTTGGGAAGAGCTCCCAATCCGCGGGAGCGTCGGCCCTGGCGAAGGGCGAGGAGGCGTTCCCCTCGTTCTCCGTCCCGTATAGGTAAAAATCGGAGCCCTGCATGACCTTTACTTCCTCGCAGGCCGCGGGAGCGCTTCCCATGATACCGACCATGACCGTCGCGACCATGACTGCGGCGGCGGGGGCCGTCCTGCCGGATATACGCCTCATTCCCGTATCTCCCCGTCCTCGATCCTGAGGATGCGGCGGGCGTACTTGAGCACGCGGTCGTCGTGGGTCGAGAAGACGAAGGTAGTGCTCTCTTCCTCGTTGAGCGCGCCCATCAGCTCGATGATCGAAAAGGCGGTCTTGGAGTCGAGGTTGGCGGTCGGCTCGTCGGCGAGGATGATCTCGGGCTTCTTAACCAGGGCGCGCGCGATGGCCACGCGTTGGCGCTGGCCGCCCGAGAGCTCGGCCGGCTTGTGCTTGGCCAGCTCGGAGAGGCCGACCTCGTCGATCGCCCGCGCTATTCGCCCCTTCCATTCGCGGCGGCTTCCCCCGGCCTTGGCGAGCACGAGGGAGAGCTCGATGTTCTCGTAGACGTCGAAGACCGGCACGAGGTTGAAACCCTGGAAGATAAAGCCGATCTTTCGGCCCCGCAGGTCGGCGCGCTCGCGGGAGGAGAGTCCCTCGACGGAGGAGCCGTCGAGCAGGACCTCCCCGCTCGTAGCCCGGTCCAGGAGGCCGGCTATGTTGAGCAGGGTGGTCTTCCCCGAGCCCGAGGGGCCCACGATGGACGTGAACTCGCCCTTCTCGATGAGGAGCGAGACCTTCTTCAGGGCCTCGACCTTGGTGCTGCCCAGCTCGTATTCCTTCGTCACGCCCCGCAGCTCTATCATGGCTTGTCGGCCTCCACCTTGGGCTGCCAGGTCCTCGCGAAGTTGAGCGAGAAGTATTTCTCGCTGAGCCTGTCGTCGACCTTGAGGTCCCAGAAGCGCGCGCTCGTCATTTGAGCGGGATCGAGGTCGTTGTGTATCTCGAGCCTGAACGCGCTTACAGCGCTCGAGGCGAACTCGAAGCCGCCATACGATATCTCCTTGAGCCTCTGGCCGGAGAGGCTGAAGTACTCCCGCCTCAGGGTGAGGAAATTCTCCTTGTCGATGTAGGAGACTATCCTGGCGTATCCGTCGGCTCCCTTCTTGGCCACGAGCTGGAGCTCGTAGCAGTCGCGGTCCCCGTCGAGGCCGGCGGCCTTCGCGCTCGTCGCGAGGACGGTCGCGTCGTAATACCGGGCAAGCTCGTTGTACATCACGTCGGCGTAGGATAGGCCCGAGTTCAGGAAGGCCGATTTGTAGCTGGTCTTTACCGTGTCGTCGGCGAGGGGCAGGTACATCCATATCGCCGAGTCGATGCGCAGGTGGCATTGGCCATAGGCGGAATCAGGATAGTAGTCGTAGAAGAGGTACTTGAGGTCTCCCTTCTTGAAGCCCAGGAAGCGGTTGTCCTGGACGGGCTCTCCCTCGCGCTCGACCTTGAGCGCCCAGCGGAACGAGGCGTTCCTGGGGATGAGGACGGCATCGGCTTTCTCGAGGATCTCCGTGGCGCCTAAGGCGCCGCTCGCCGGCGCGGCCTGGGCCCATCCGGCAGACCCGCCGGGCGCGCCGCGCCAAGGGAGGGCCAGGGCGATCAGAGCCGCGACGAGAGTCGCCGTTTTCCGGTTCATGCTATTCTCCTATTATTTCGCGAAGTGGAGGAGGCCCACGACTTCGCCTCGTATCATTTTGGCGACGGCCGCCGCCGCCGCCGCGAAGGGTATGGCCATGCCGACGAGGTAGGTCGCGCCGACGGCCCAGATCGCCGGGACGACGGTGAGGCTTCGCTTGCCGCCGAGGATGATCGCGATCGTCCAATTGTCGGCCGTGAACTTGAGGCTCGACGCGGGGTCGACGAGGGCGAGGGCGACGACGAGGCCGAGCGTGCACGCGACGAAGGAGAAGACGAGCATCTCCGAGGACAGGAGGAGTATGGCCCTGCCGCGCGTCATTCCGTAGGCCATGAAGGTGCCCACGATCCGTATCCTGTCGATCACGGTGATGAAAAGCACGTTGATTATCGTGGCGACCGAGACCACGACGAGGGCCGCCAGGAAGATCGAGATGATGAGCTCGAAGAACTCGATCAAGGTCTTGGATTGATCGTAGCGCTGGCTGGCCGAGTGGTAGCCCGACCCTATGCGTCCGTAGTTCCTCGACATCCCGGCGAGGAAGTTCGCGAAGGACGCGTGGACCCTCTTGCACTCGTCCGCGCCGAGGAAGGGATGCTTCCCTGAGCTGCCGGGCAGGAAGACGTAATAGCGGTCGCAGACGCGGCTTTCGTCGAGCCGGTAGAACTGGGACTGCGTCGCGAGGAGCAGGTCCCCCGTGTCGCTGGTCGGAAGGAAGAAGCCGGACACGCGGAGTCGAATGCTGTCGATGATCAGATCCGAGTTCTTGAACACGAAGGTAATGCCGTCCCCGACCCTGACGGAGGGCCGCATCGAGGCCGGCGCCAGCACCTCGCCCTCGGCGGGGAGCTCCCCTTCCGCGAGGTCTACCTGCAGGAGCCGTCGGATCTTGTCGAGGCTCGTCGCGGCGACGTTCCAGCTGCCGTGCGGCGCGTAGGCCTCGCCGCCGATGTACGAGCTCGCTACGACTCGCTCGGCCTTGAGATCCTTCTCGAAGTAGGCGATCGCCTCGGCCTCGAGTCTTCGCGAGGGAGGCTCGTCGCCGGCCCCGGGCCGCCACGCCGCGTCGAGGCTCGTCGGGTCCACCCAGAGGATGATGTCCCCCAGGGACCTCGCGAAGACCGCCGCCTGCTTCCAGAAGCCGTTGAAGGCGAAGAGGGAGAGGGAAAGACAGGCAGCGAAGGCCGCTATGAGGACGAAGGCGATGGCGTACTTCGTCCGGTAGTGGAGGAGGTTCCTGAAGGCGTACCGAAGCATCCTCACTCCTCCCTCATGATGATGACGGGATCTATCCGCTTCAGGTAGCGGTAGGGCTGTATGGAAGAGGCGAGACAGAGGACGATGGCCGCTCCCAGGATCACGGCGAAGCCCGCGAAGCCCGCCCTCGGGCTGATGGTGAAACTGTAGAGCACCTTGAAGGGCTTGACGGCGAGGCCGAAGGCGACGTTGAGAATGACGGCCAGGATAAAGGGCAGGCCGAGGCCCAGGGCGTTCTCCGAGAGCACGAAGCCGAGCAACCTCGAGTCCGAGCAGCCGAAGGCCTTCATGAGTCCGAAATCGGCCCGGCGGTTCTGGAAGTTTATCGCGAGGTTGGCCGATATCGCCGCCATCAGCACGATCACGAGGATCGAGCAGAGGATGACGAGGAGGCCGCGGTAGAGCAGGTAGCTTTTATTCAAATTGACCGAGACCGTGGAAACCGTGTAGGCCTCGACTCCGGGCGGGGCGGCGGCGCGGATCCTGGCCAGGTCGAGGCTGTCCCGGATCGAGAGCGCGTGGGAGGCCCTGCGCGGGGACAGGAGGAAGGGAAAGCCTCGGCCTTCCGGCACGGCGAAGAGGCGGCGCAGGTGGCTAAGGTCGATGTAGACGACGGGACAGGTGAGGGAATCGTCGACTTCCATCGGCGTGTCGACTACGTCCCTCACCTTCACCTTGATGCCGTTGTAGTTCTTGAAGTAATCCGTGGACAGAAGCGTGTATTCCTCGCCCGGGGAAACCTTCGACCATCCGCTCAGCTTCCGCTCCACCATGACGAGGGGAGAGGCCCGGTAGTCGGCGATGTCCTCGGCTTTGAGCTTATTCTTGAAATAGGGGAAGGCCGCGCCGAGCCTCGAGAAATCGATGCCTACGACCAAGGCATAAAAGCGCTTCTCCGGTCCCTGCCTCGATTGGAACATCGCCCAGGCATAGGCTACGTCGACGAGGTCGAAGTCCTTGCCGAGGGCCCGCGCGAGGTCCGTCCTTTGCTCGGCCTTGAGGGCGATATCGGCGATGCTGTAGTCCGCGCGCAGGATGTCGAAGCCTTTCTTCGATGAGAGGAAATACCGCGGCAGGAAATAGCTCGCGGGACGATCGAAGAAAATGTTGAACGAATTGTAGAGGAGGTCGACCGCGCCCATGATGAGCCCCAGGCCGAGGGTGATGAAGACGAGGAAGCTGAGCGCCTTGAGCTTGTATCCCGCGTACAGGCGAGCCGCGGTCAGGAAGGTCCTCATTCTGAAATATCCCTCGGATATGCCCACACGTTACTCGAAATATCGGAGGCCCGCAAGGCATGGATCCGGGTATTGACGCACCCGCGCCTTCGGGCCGACCATCCCTATCGGAGGGTCGGAATGAACATCGACTACCAGCACCCGCGGGATCAGATCGCCGAGATCATGGACAGGATCTACCGCTATGGCATGACGACGACGTCGGGCGGCAATCTCTCGATCAGGGACGAGGTCGGCGATATCTGGATTACGCCCGGCGGCACCGACAAGGGCGTGATGAGGCCGAGCGACGTCGTCCATATACGCGACGGGGTCCCCGTCGGGACCATCCTCAAGCCCTCGAGCGAGCATCCCTTCCACCGCGCGGTCTACGAGGCGCGGGCCGACGTGGGCGCCGTCCTCCACGCCCACTCGCCGGCCTTGGTCGCCTTCAGCGTCGCCGGGAAGGCCCCCGATACGCGGGTCCTGCCCCAGGCCTTCGACGCCTGCGGCAAGGTCGGATTCGCTCCCTACGCCGTTCCGGGCAGCGAGGAGCTCGGCAGGTCGATAGCCGCCAAGTTCGTCGAGGGCTGCGACGTGGTCGTGCTCGAGAACCACGGCGTAGTGGCCGTCGGCGCCACGCTTCTCGAGGCCTTCCAGCGCTTCGAGACGCTCGAGTTCTGCGCGCGGACTATCCTGAACGCCGCCGTCCTGGGCGGAGCGCGCCCGCTCGGCGACGATGCGCTCGCCCTCCGCCGCAAGGGCTGGAAGAGCCTCCCCGATACCTTCGCCCCGACCGTCAGGAGCTCCCTCGAGCGCGAGCTGCGAAAGGTCCTGGCCGATTTCGTGCATCGCGCCTACGATCGGCGGCTCATGACCAGCACGGAGGGCACCTTCTCGGCCAGGCTCGGCAACGACAGCTTCCTGGTCACGCCCTACGGCGTCGATCGCCGGGCCCTCGGCATCGAGGACCTCGCCCTCGTCGAGGGCGGGAGGCGCGAGATCGGCAGCGTGCCCTCGCGCTCGGCCAGCCTCCATAGGCTCATCTACGCCGATCATCCCGAGACGGGAGCGATCGTCTCGGCCCAGTGCCCCTACGTCACCGCCTTCATCGTATCGGGCGTCCCCCTCGATTCGCGGACGATCCCCGAGTCCTACATCAACCTGCGCGATATGCCCGTCGTGCGATACGGCGCCCAATTCGAGGACGAAGGCGCGATCAGCGCGGCGATCACGGCGCGCAATCCCGTCGTCATCATCGAGAGCGACGCCGTCATGGCGACGGGTCGCACGGTGCTCGAGGCCTACGACAGGCTCGAGGTCGCCGAGGCCACCGCCAATGCCCTGCTCGCGGCCAGGCGGCTGGGCGAGTTCAGCCCGATCGACGAGGCGGCGATAGCGGAGATAGAGGCGGCCTTCAAAGTGCCGCCGAGGCGATGAGCCCGGCGGTCGGGCCGCGGGGCCGAAGGTATTGATCCCGGTCCGCCCTTTGCTCTAGCATTGCTCCCTCAGGAGCTAACCCATGCATCCCTGGCTGCGGGCTCATTTAAGCAAGTACGGACCGCTCATCGCCGCGGGGGTCGCGCTTACCTTCGTGGTCTCGGCGCTCAATCTCGTAAGCCCCCTGCTCTCGGGGATCCTCGTCGACAAGGTGATCGTGGGCGGGGACGTCTCGCTCCTCTGGAGGCTCCTCGGCCTGATGGTCGGGGCCATCGTCGTAAAATCGCTGATACGCTACGGCTACCAGATGCTCTTCGAGCGCGTCTCGCAGAATACCATCCGGGCCTGCCGGGAGGAACTCTTCGCCAAGCTCCAACGGATGGACTTCGCCTTCCACGACAGGACGAAGACGGGCGACATCATGGCCCATTTGACGGGCGACATAGACGCCGTGCGGCACCTCATCGCCTGGGTCGTCTATCAGTGCTGCGAGAACGGAATCGTCTTCCTAGCCGCGGTCGGCGCGCTCTTCTTCGTAAACTGGAAGCTCACCCTCGCGATGCTCGCGGTGACGCCCTTCATCGCGCGCTCGACCTTCAGCCTCTCGAGGGAGGTGAAGCCGACCTTCGCCTCGATACGCGAGCAGTTCTCGCGCCTCAACTCGGTCGTGCAGGAGAACATCGCGGGTAACCGCGTCGTGCGGGCCCTCGCGCGCGAGGACTACGAGATGGCCAGGTTCCAACGCGAGAACGACGCGTTCAGGGCGCGCAACGTCGAGTCGGCCGCGGTCTGGGCGAGGCATATACCCCGGATCGAGCTGTTCTCGGGCCTCCTGCCCGTCATCCTCATCCTCGCGGGCGGCATCATGATAATCAGGGGCGGCCTTACCCTGGGCCAGCTCGTCACCTTCAACGGCCTCGTCTGGGCGATAAACCAGCCCCTGCGCATGGCCGGCTGGCTGGTCAACGACGTTCAGCGCTTCGGCGCGGCCGCCGACAGGCTCGACAGGCTCTACGCCCTCGAGAGCGCGATCGAGGCGAGGCCGAGCCCCCTCCGACCCGGCCGCGTCTCCGGCCGCGTCGAGTTTCGCCACGTCTCATTCTCCTACGGCGACGAGAGCGTCCTCGAGGACATCAGCTTCGTCGCGGAGCCCGGCCAGACGGTCGGCATCCTCGGCCCGACGGGATCGGGCAAATCCAGCATCGGCAGGCTCCTGTGCCGGTTCTACGACAGGACGGGCGGCGAGATACTGCTGGACGGCGTCGACGTCCGCGATTACGACCTCGACCGCCTGCGCGCCAACGTCGGCGTGGCGATGCAGGACGTCTTCCTGTTCTCTGATACGATCGAGGGCAACCTCGCCTTCGGGAAGCCCGAAGCCGCCCTCGAGGAGGTGCGGCGCGCGTCCGAGCTCGCGGCGGCGCGCGATTTCATCGAGGAGCTCCCCGAGGGATTCGACACCATCGTAGGCGAGCGCGGAGTCGGCCTATCGGGGGGACAGAGGCAGCGCGTCGCCCTGGCGCGACTCCTGTTGACGGAGCCTCCGGTGATGATCCTCGACGATACCACCTCGGCGGTCGACATCGAGACCGAGGAGCGCATCCGCGACTCGATCCGCTCGCTCCGCGGCAGGTCCACCATGCTCGTCATCGCCCATCGCCTGTCCTCCATCATGCGCGCCGATCAGATCCTCGTCGTCAAGGACGGGCGGATCGTCGAGAGGGGGCGGCACGAGGAGCTCCGCCGCCTCGGGGGCTATTACGAGACGGTGTATCGCCACCAGACGGGAGAAGGCGTCGCCGCCCGCGAGGCCGAGGGGGCCGCGCGTGGCTAGGAACAAATTCGACGTAGACGAGGATCTCTCGCAGGAGCTCGACGCGAAATCGGTGGTCCGGATGCTGGGCTACCTGCGGCCCCACGGGAGGCGCGTCCTCTCGGCGATCGCCCTCATGATCATCGCCTCGCTCGTCTCCCTGCTGGGCCCCTACCTGACGAAGATAGCCATCGACGATTCCATCCCGAGGAAGGACGTCCGCCTCCTCGCCCTGCTCGCGGCCATCCTCGTGGCGGCCCAGGCGGTCAACGCCTTCTGCCTCAAAGTCCGCATCAAGGTGATGAACGACATCGGCCAGGGAGTCGTCCACGCGATCCGCGCGGACATATTCGAGCGGCTTCAGAGACTGCCCTTCACCTACTTCGATTCGAGGCCCCACGGCAAGATCCTGATCCGGGTCGTCAATTACGTGAACTCCCTCTCCGACCTCCTCTCGAACGGCATCATCAACCTCGTCACCGACCTCTTCAGCCTCGTCTTCACCATAGCCTTCATGTTCGTAATCGACGCGCGGCTCACCCTCTTCTGCCTCTCGGGCCTGCCGATCCTGGCGGCGGCCGTCCTCTCGCTCAAGAGGAGGCAGCGCGTCACCTGGCAGGACATGAGCCGCAAGCAATCGAACCTCAACGCCTATCTCCACGAGGCCCTCTCGGGCGTGAAAGTCACTCAGGCCTTCGCGAGGGTCGAGGAGAACGAGAGGATATTCTCGGACCTGGGGGCCATGTGGAGGGAGTCCTGGCTCAGGGCCGTCGCCAACATCTTCCTCATCTGGCCCGTCATAGAGATCATCTCGGTCCTGGGCGTCAGCCTCGTCTACGTGAGCGGCATCGTCTGGCTCAAGGGGATCACGGTCGGCATACTCGTCGCCTTCATAGGCTACGTGTGGCGCTTCTGGACGCCCATCCAGACCATCGGGAACTTCTACAGCTCCCTCGTCCAGGCGGCCGCTTACCTCGAGCGGATATTCGAGACGATCGACGAGCCCCTCGGCATAGCCGACGCGCCCTCGGCCATCGACCTGCCCGCCGCCGGCGGACGCGTCGAGTTCCGCGACGTCAGCTTCTCCTACGAGCCGGGACGGCCGGTGCTGCGCGACGTGAGCTTCACGGCCGAGCCGGGCGAGAGCTTCGCCATAGTCGGGCCCACCGGAGCCGGGAAGACGACGATAGTCAATCTGCTGTCCCGCTTCTATATCCCGGATTCGGGGACGATACTCATCGACGGCCGAGACATCCAGGGCGCGACCCTGCGCTCGCTCAGGACGCGGACGGGCGTCATGCTCCAGGACAGCTTCCTCTTCTCCGGCACCATCATGGACAACATCCGCTATGGCCGCCTCGACGCCGCCGACGAGGACGTAGTCGAGGCGGCCCGCGCGGTCCGGGCCCACGATTTCATCATGTCGCTCTCGGCCGGCTACGGAACCCCCGTAAACGAGAGGGGCATACGGCTCTCAATGGGGCAGCGGCAGCTCATAAGCTTCGCTCGGGCCCTGCTCGCCGACCCGACCATCCTCATCCTCGACGAGGCCACCTCCTCGGTGGACACCGAGACCGAGCGCGCCATACAGGAAGGCATCGGCCGGCTCCTCGAGGGCAGGACTTCCTTCGTCATCGCCCACCGCCTCTCCACGATCCGCAAGGCCGACAGGATACTCTTCGTCGCGGAGGGGAGGATAATCGAGGCGGGGACCCATGAGGAGCTCTCCGAGCTGCGAGGGGCCTATTACGATCTCTATGCCTCGATGCGGAGCTTCGACCGGGACTCCGGCCGAGGAGGAAGGCCGGGGCAGGATGACTTCCGATAGCCGGACTTTCATTTCTCCCTGCGCGTGACGTATTCGACCATATCCTCGAGGAGTCCGGCGGTCTCGGGCGCAAGACCCCCGCCGCCTTCGCTCGCGATCGGGCGCGCAAGGGCGCGTATGATGGCCCGCGCCTCTTCCTCGCTTTTCCGCGAAAGCTCCACGATGGAGCGCATGACGCCGAGCTCCTCGGACAGCCTCCGGATGTAGGCGATATCCTCGGGGCCCGCCTCGACCGTGCCGCCGAACAAAGCGGCCAGCCGCGGCAGCTCCCGGCTGGGAGCCGCCGCGAGGAGACGCGCCCGGAAGAGGGTCTTCTTGCCCTCGCGGAGGTCGGATCCCACGCCCTTGCCCGTCGAGGCCATGTCCCCGAAGAGGCCGAGCTCGTCGTCCCTCAGTTGGAAGAGAGTGCCCAGCAGCTCTCCGAGCTCGATCAGGGGGGGGGCCAAGGCGTCGGAGCCGGCGGAGAGAACGCCTACGGCCAAGGGTAGCGAGAAGCTGTAGCGCGCCGTCTTGAAGCGGTACATCGCGAGGATATCGGCTTCGGAGGCTTCGGTCTCCGAGGCGCCCCAGCGTACGTCGGCCATCTGCGCGACGACGACCTCGGAGAGGAACTCCGCGCAGACGGCCAGGATCTCGCTCGCGCGAGGCTTGCCCGCGAGCGTTGGCGCAAGCGCGGCGAAGGCCTCGAAATAGCAGGCATCGCCCGCGCAGATCCCCAGAGCCTCCCCGAAGCGCCCGCTTTCCTCGATTCCCGCGTCCCTGAGCTCGCTCGCGTAGCTCGCGTGAATCGTCGGACCGCCCCGGCGCAGGGTATCGCGGTCCATGATATCGTCGTGGACGAGAAGTCCCGTCTGGAAAAGCTCCATTGCCGCCGCCAGGCCGACGACCTCGCCGTCGGGGCGAGCTGCGTCCGTCGGGACGGCTACGTCCCGGCCCAGGAATACCAGGCAGCCCCGTATCATCTTGCCCTTGAGGCTCATCTCGACGATGCGTCCCATGAGGTCGGCACCGCCGGCCATCCGGCCTTGAAGGACGCGGCCGCGCCTGTCCGCGATCGAGCGGAGCTCGTTCGCGATCGCCGGCCTTTTCGCCGCCATATACTCGAGTATGCCTCTTCTGCCTTCCGGGCCAGCGACGGATGCCATGGATTCTCCTCTCGTCTGCGAGTATGCCGATTCGCCCCGCCTATTTCCACCCGAGCCGGGCGATGCCCGGCTCCCCGCCTGTTCCCGTGCCCGGCGTTGAAGTATACTCGGCTCCATGGATCAATCCGGAACGGAGAGCCCGGGCCAGCGGGTGGAGATTCGCCTTCCCGTGAGGCATAATCCCGTCTTGCAGAAGGTGATAGACAAAGTCAACGCGGACGAGGAGATCTACGCGCTGTGGACCGCCATGAACGTCAACGCCGTAGAGCGCCTCGGGATGACGGACCATGGTCCCGTGCATTTCCAGATCGTGTCGAACATCGGCCTCAGGATGCTTCGGCTCCTGGTCGAGCGCGGCGTCGTGCCGAGCGTCGTGAAGGACTACGGCATGGGCAACGACGAGGCCGAGCTCATCGTGGTCCTCGCCTGTCTCCTCCACGATCTGGGCATGTCCATTCAGCGGACGGAGCACGAGCTTTTCAGCCTCTTCGTCGCCCAGCCCATCATCGACAGGCTGCTGGAAGGCTTCTATCCGACGGGTCGCCGGACGATCCTGCGCTCCGAGATCCTGCACGCCATCATCGCGCATCGCGCGGACGGCGTGCCCATGACCCTGGAGGCCGGGATCGTGCGGGTGGCCGACGCCCTCGACATGACCAAGGGGCGCTCCCGCATCGGATTCGAGGCCGGGGTGGTCAACATACATTCCATCTCCGCGGCGTCGATCGAGCAGGTCGAGATACTCGAGGGCGGGGAGAAGCCTCTCCATATCCACGTGCACATGAGCAACTCGGCGGGAATCTTCCAGATAGACGAGCTCCTCAAGGAAAAGCTCCGGGGCTCGGGGCTCGAGTCCTACGTCGAGGTGGTGGCTTCGATCGAGGGCGACATGGAGAAGAGCCTCTTCAAGGAATACAAGCTCTAGGCTCGGGCGGCCCTAGGAGAAGGCGACCAGGTACGCGAGGCCCCCGTCGGTCGCGCGGTCGAGCTCGCCGCCGAGCTGCGACGCGAGGGCGTCCACGAGGAGGAAGCCGATGCCGCCGTCGTCCCGCGCCTCGCCCGCTCGCGAGGCTGCCCCGTCGCGCAATCCGATGCCGTCGTCGGCGATCCGCAGCTCGAAGCGCTCCCCCGCCCGGAGGAGACTCACCTCGACGCGTCCGGCCGCCCGATCCCCGAAGGCGTGCTTCATCGAGTTCGAGACGATCTCGCCTACGATGAGGCCGATGGGCATCGCGCGCTCCGCGTCGAAGGCTATCCCCGGCGCCTCGACTCTCGTCTCGACGGTAAGGCCCGGCCTCTGGTATGCCATTACGATCTCCTCCACGAGGGTCCGGAGGTAATCGTCCATGTCTATGCTGGAGATGCTGTCGCTCCCGTAGAGGCGCTCGTGGACGAGGGCCATGCTGAAGACGCGGTTCCTCACCGCCGTGAGGATTTCGTCGATCCGCGGATCGTCGATCTCCGCGATCTGCATGTTGATCATGCTCGCTATGACTTGAAGGTTGTTCTTGACCCGATGGTGCACTTCCTTCAATAGGACTTCCTTCTCGGCCAGGGAGATCGCGATGAGCTTCTCCCTTTCCTTCCTCTCCAGCACTTCCGCGGACAATTCGCGGTTGAGCTCCTCGATGCCCGCCGTCCTCGACGCGACCTCGACCTCGAGCCTCCCGTTGAAGGCGCGGAGGATGAGGATATAGGCGATCGCCGCCGCCATCGCGGCGGCGAGGAGGACGATGACCAGCTTGAAGGCCCGCGGATCCGCGGTCGGGGCCTTGGGATCGTAGAGGAAGCCGTCGAGGGAATAATCGGCCGGTATCGCGCCGAGCTTGGCATAGGTGTCGCCGATGCGGCGCCATCGTCCCGGATTCATGAAGCCGATCGGGACGAACTTGTGCACCATCAGCTCGTCCATCGCCGCGGCCTCGGCCATGAGAGATGCCTTGTCCTTGCCGGAAGGATATTCCCGGAGGATGAGATCGCAGGTCTGATCGACGTTGTCCATGGCCCATTCCCAGCCGCGCAGCGAGGCGGCGAGGAAGGCCGCGGCGAGGGCCGGGCGCGCGCGAAGCTCGGCTTCGGACGTGAAGAGGCAATCCCCGTAGAAATCGATGCCGTAGGTGATGGGACTCATGGCGTCGAAGCCTATTCCCCGCGCCTTCAGGACGAGGCTCTCGTTCGTCGTGTAGGCGCTGGCCGCGTCGATCCTGCCCGCGACGAGGTCCTCGAGGTTCCAGGAATGCGGGACGAAATCGATCGCCGACATGGGCACCGATTCGCTTTCGATCATCGAATAGGTTTCCGCCTCGGCGTCGGAGGAGACCATGACTTTCTTCCCGATGAGGTCTTTCGGCGACGAGATGCCGCTCTTGGCGAGGGAGAGGAGGACGACCGGCGAGTGCTGGAAGATGACCGCGAGCACGACGACTTTCTCGCCCTTGACCCTGTCGATGAGGAGGTCGGTGTTGTCGACCCCGTATTGAGCTCGGCCTTCGACCACTTCGTCCGCGAAGTTCATCGAGGGAGTGCCTTGCCGTATCTCGACGTCGAGACCCGCGTCCCGGTAAAAGCCCTTCTCCTTTGCGACGTAGTAGCCGGCGAACTGGAACTGGTTCGTCCATTTGAGCTGGAGGGCGACCTTTCCCATGGATCTCGGGGCGGCGAAGGCTGCCGGCGCCGCCGCCAGGAGGGCGAGGAGCGTCAGCGTCGCGGCTCGCCGGAATCCGGGACGGGCGCATCCGGGGCCGCGGAGATTACTGCCCATCTCTCAAGCTTAATCCCGGGAGACGGAGAGCGCCAGTGTCAAATAGGGAGGGGCCGGCTTATCGGGTTACGAGCGGCCGCAACAGCCCTTCCAGGCCGTTCTCCTTGACTACGTAGAGCGACGCGAGAAGCTCGCCGATCTCGCCCTCGGGATAGCCTTTCCTGGCGAACCAAACGATATAGGCCTCGGGCAGGTCGACGAGGAGGCTCCCCGCGTATCTGCCGAAAGGCATGCGCGCATTGGCGAGCCTCACCAGATACTCGGGTTCGAAGAAGTCGTCGGCGGTCACCGCATCTTCGGCCTTCGCGCAACGGACGCGAGGAGCCGCCCCCCGAACGCGTGCGCGACGAGACCGGCGAGCACGAGCGCGGCTCCCGCCGCGTCGAGGACGCCGAGACGCTCGCCCAGGACGATCGTGGCCGAGGCGACGCCGAAGACCGGAACCATGAGCGAGAAGGGGGCGACTCTCGCCGCGCCATGGCGCATGATCAGGTCGTTCCAGAGCCCGTAGCCCAGGAGCGTGGAGATTATCACGAGGTAGGCGAGGGCGCCGACCGTGACGAGGCCCAGGCTCGAAAAGGCGGCGCCGATCGCTTCCGGACCCTCGAAGGCCAGGGAGAGCGCCGCGAGGGGGAGAGGCGAGAAGAGGCTCGACCAGACTACGAGGCCCAGCCCTCCCGTAGCCGGCATCGCCCTCGCCGCGACGTTGGCGGCGGCCCAGCCCAGGGCGGCCATGAGGATCATGAGGAGGAGGGGGAGGGCGATCCCTCCCGACGCGGGACTCGCCGAGAAAGCGAAGACGGCCAGCCCCGCGCCCGCGACGGCCATGCCGACCGCGTTGTGGGCGCGAAGCCGCTCCTTGAGGAATATCGCGGCGAGCAAAGCCGTGAAGAAGGCCTGGGACTGCAAGAGTATCGATGAGAGGCCCGAGGGGGCGCCGAGCTTGATCGCGGTGAACAGGAAGCCGAATTCGCCCAGGCCGAGGAGAAGGCCGTAGGCGGCGATCGTCTTCATGGGGACGGAGGGGCGCTTTACGAGGAAGACCGCCGGCACCGCGCTGAAGAAGAAGCGCAGCGCCGCGAGCATCAGAGGCGGCATCGACGAGACTCCCGTCTTTATGACGACGAAGTTGAAGCCCCAGACGGCGGAAATGAGGACGGCGGCGCCGATCGAGGAAGCGGGCAGCTTGGCCTGGCCATCGGACCCTTTCATCGGCGGCAGGGTAGCACGGAAGCCGAAAGGAGGCCAAGTTGGCGCGAGGGCCGGGCTACGACCGTTTCCGGCCGCGCTGCCGAGAGGACTAGCGTCGTACTTCGCAGCTTCCCTCGTCGTCGAAGCCCATCGCGAACTCGGGCAGGGAATCGAGGCCGGTCGCGATCTTCGCCTCCCCCTTGAGCCGATAGCGAACTACGCTCAGGTTCGCGACGAGGTCGAAGAGTCTCCGATCCACGCTCGCGAAGCTCATCGAAAAGCTCAAGGTCCGCTCGGCCGATCCTCTCGCCGGGATCTCCGCGGAATCGTCGCTTCGTCCCTCGGCCCATAGCCTCCCCTCGCCGTAGAAATCGTAGGACAGCGAGCCGAAGGCGAGGGGAAAAGCGTTGGGATTGTCGATTTCGAGGTCCACGCCCAGCTTCGTGGTCACGAGGAGGTCGCGCTCGATCGTAACCGACCTGATGCGCAGGCTCGGTTCGCGCACGATCGCGAAGGAGCCTCTCGCGGCCGCGGGAAGCTCGAGGATGGCGCCCCGGCTCGTCGAGATATGGACCCGGGCTTCGAGGCCCCACTCCGCATTCGCGGGGCCGTCGCTGGCATAGAGGCTTTCTTCCGATTCCCCGGTATCGACCGAAAGCTCGAAGGGAATGGCAAGCGAGCCACCGGCCTCTATTCCCTTTCCCTCCCGATAGCTTCCCGTGCCGGCCTCGGTACCCTCGAGCGATAACGCGTAATCTATAGACTCGACCCTGATTCGGCCGCTCCGCGGGTTTTGGACGAAGAGGACGAAGGGAAGAATCAGCCTGAGGCGATCCGGCCTGACGGCGGCGGCGGAATCGATGCGTACCGAGGGAGAAGGCTCCGCGGGTAGCCCCTTCGGTCCAGGGGTGGCGCATCCCGCGAGGAGCGCGAGGCAGACGGGGAATATCGCGCGGCGGACCATCGGAAGCATCATAGGCTTATATCATGCCGCCGACGCAATTCCAAGGAATCGTCACCGGCCGTTCGGCCGGGCCTCGCTCGATGCGCGACTGAGTATCTTTCCAGCGATCTAGGGCGGGCGCCGCTCGGGCGGGCGCTGCTCGGGCGGGCGCGAGAAAGCGAGGTAAGGCCGTGTACGATGAGCGCGAGGCGGAAGCGACACTGAAAGCGGAGAGGGCGATGGACTCCGACGAGCGTCTCCTGGACGCTTATTCCCGCGCCGTCGTCTCCGCGGTCGAGACCGTAGCGCCGGCCGTGGTCCACCTTCAGGTATTCTCCGCGGAGGATCGATCGTCGCCCCGCTATGGCCCCGAAGGCGAGCGGGAAGCCGCGTCCTCGGGCTCGGGCTTCATCTTTACCCCCGACGGCTTCCTCGTCACGAACAGCCACGTCGTGGCGGGAGCGACGGGAATCGAGGCCATCCTCTCCGACGGCAGGCGCTTCCCGGCGCGCGTCCTCGGCGACGATCCCGATACCGACCTTGCCGTCCTAAGGCTTCCCCTCGGAGGCCTACCCTCGGTCGGCCTCGGGGACTCGACGCGCCTCCGTCCCGGCCAGCTGGCCATCGCGGTCGGCAACCCCCTCGGCTTCGAGAGCACCCTCACCGCCGGCGTCGTCAGCGCCCTCGGACGATCCTTCCGCGCGGTCAGCGGAAGGCTCATCGACGACGTAATCCAGACCGACGCGGCCCTGAACCCCGGCAACTCGGGCGGGCCCCTCGTAGACTCCCGCGGCCTCGTGATCGGCGTCAACACCGCAGTCATCCGCCAGGCCCAGGGCCTCTGCTTCGCCATCCCGTCGAACACCGTCTCGGGAGTCGTCTCGGCCTTGCTCAGGGAGGGGAGGGTGAGGCGAGGCTACCTTGGCCTGGGGGGACAGAACTTCTCGCTCTCCCCGCATGCGGCCCGCCTCCTCGGCCTTCCCGGCGAGACCGCGCTTCGCGCCATACTCATCGAGCCGGGCGGGCCCGCCCACGCGGCCGGCCTCCGAGAAGGCGATATCCTCCTGTCCTTCGACGGGGTGACCATCGGCGGCATGGACGAGCTTCGACGCCGCCTCGGCTCAGGCTCGATCGGCAAGCGCTCGCGGATATCGGTCCTCAGGCGGAACCAGCGCCTTTCCTTCGAGGTGGTCCCGTCGGAGGGGCCGCGGGGAGGCTAAGGTCATTCGAACGAGGTTGAATGGCCCATTGAGAATCGTCGACTGGTCGCGTCCGACTTTTCAGTCTGTCTCGGGGGATTTATCAGTCTGTCCCGGAGGATTTATCAGTCTGTCCCGGAGGATTTATCAG
>CAYNFM010000049.1:0-28962 GCA_964396415.1 uncultured Treponemataceae bacterium
GGTCAAGTATTCGAAGCTTCCAGTTTGCCCTTGGCTTCGGCCTCCGCGGCCAGGCGCCTTCTCTCCGCCTCCTCGAGCTCCGCGAAGGGGTCCGCCCCGCCGGCTGCGTAGCCCGCGCGGAGGTCCTCGAGGTAGCGAGAAAGCTCGTCGGTCCGACGCCTCAGCGCCTCGACGCCGGCGCCGCCCTCGGCTCCCGGGGATGCTTGCAAGCGCGCGATGTCGAGGCGCATCTGCTTGAGCTGGTTGACGGAAGAGCCGAGACGGAGGCGTACGACTTCGCTCTGTTCCTTGAGCTCGTCGTATGAGCTCTCCTGCTTGTCTATCTCTTCGATGGACTTCCGATATTCCGCCTTGAGACTCTCGCTCGCGGCGCCTGCCTTGGCGAGTAGGGCTGCCTTGTCCTTGGAGAGGTCGGCCATCGGTATGCTCTCCACCAGGCGGTCGATCTCGTTGGCCGACTGCGCGAGGAGCCGTACCTGGCCGAGGTACTGGTCGAGGGCGGGCGCGAGGTCGGCGTCGACGGGACCGGCCGAGCCCGACTTGAGCTGGATTTCGATGGCCTGCTTCGCCGCCTCGGCCTCTCGGTAGAGGTCGGCGTAAGGCCCGAGTCCGACTGTCTCTTCGCGCCGGGCCCTGCCTTGGCGGAAGATGTTGTTCCATCCGCCTTTGATCCCCAGGGAATCGAGGAGCCTGCGCTGGAGGCGGGCCTTGGTGACCGAGAAGGAGGCGAGGTGGGGAAAGTAGCCGATGAGCATGGCGGCGGTGGGTATGAGGAACCAGAGGAAATGGGTACCGGTGAGGAAGTTGATGACGGCGAGGAGGAGAGGCACCATGACGGCGCTCGCGCCGTGCTGGGCGATGGAGTCCTTAGCGCGATTGAGCTTCTTGTAATCGGCGAGCTGCGAGCGGTCGAGCCCGGGAATCGCCTCAATCTCGCGGAGCTTCTTGCCCGCCCGGCTCGAGGCCACCGCCGAAGATACGACGCCGATGCCCCAGCCGGCCGTCACGATGGCCGCCCAATGAAAAGAGGGAGACGTGCTCAGGTTTACGAACCAAAGAAAGCCGTTGACTCCCAAGAAGCTCGTGAGGTTGGCGATGAAGCCGCCTCGCGCTTTTCGGCAATGCGTCTCGAGCCTGCGCCGATATTCGCCGAAATCGTCGGCATGATCCTCGGGGCTCTCGTCCTCCCGGTCGCGGCGACTCTCGATATGGCGCTCCATGTGCTCGCGATGGCGCTCGGCGCGCTCGCGATAGCGCTCGGCGTGATGCCGGTAATGCTCGGCGTAGCGTTCTCCGCCGCCGCCCGACATGTTCCGCTCGACGCTCTTCTCGATCTCGTTCACTATCCCGTGGACCGCGGCCTCGATGTTGCTCTTGAGGGCGTTCGGGTCGAACTCTCCTTGGGCATTGCGGCCGAGGCCGGCTATAAAAGGGGGAAGATGCGAGAGACCGGCCGCTCCTTGCGGCGAGGCGGTCCTTTCCTTTTTTACCAGGAGCCCCTGGTCGGCCATCGTGGCTATGACTTCCTCGGCTTCCACTCCGTAGAAACTGTAGCGTTCGAGGGCCTCGTCGACGCTCATGCGCCTTCCCAGGCCCTTGGTGTCCTGCAAGATAGCCTTGCGGATCTCGGTAAGGAGGCTGCGCGAAGCCTCTTCCGTGAAACCGCGGTCCGCCTCCTTGGCGGACGGCGCCTCCTTGGCGGACGGCGCCTCCTTGGCGGACGGCGCCTCCTTGGCGGACGGCGCCTCGGCCGTGGGCGCGGCGTTCGTCTTCGCGTTCGGGTCGCCCGCGGGCCCGCCCGTCGGCTCTGCGCGCGCCGGCTCGATCGAGGCGGCTTGGGCAGCGACGGCCCGGGACGAGAAGGGCCCCGCCGACGAGCTCACGGCTCCGACCGGAATGGAGTCCTCGGACTCCTCGTCGAGGTAGGACCCGGGCTTGTAGCCGGGCCTCGGCTTGCCGCGCTCGGGGTCGAACTCGACGTTGGGCGTAGTTATCTCGTAGGCGTGTATTTCCTTGGTTATGTTCTTGAGCGAAACCTTGCCGAGCTTCTCGGCCCTGAACTCGATCTTGTTGAGGACGAGATTGTAGACGTCTTGCGAGAAGCAGATGCAGCCGGGGCGGGCCAGGGCCTGCAGTCGCGCGGCGATGTTGATGCCCTCGCCGAGGGCGTCGTTCTCGAAGAAGTAGATGTCTCCCAAGTGCACGCCGATGCGCACGAGGAGGGGCAGGCCGGGGTTCTCCTTGTTGTGCTCGTACAGTTTGTCCTGGGCTTCCATCGCGCTCTGGAGCGCCTCGACGGTGTTCTTGAAATCTATGAGGAGGGCGTCGCCTATCGTCTTGATGACCGACCCGTGATGGCGCTCGACTATGCCCGCGATGAGATCGTTGTGGTAGGCGAGGAGCTCGAGAGTGCCGGCCTCGTCCCTTTCCATCATGCGGGAGAAGCCGGCGATGTCGGTGTACATTATGGCCGCGAGCCTATAATCCTTTTGTTCCATCGTGATAACAGGATAAATGGATAGCGATCGGCGGTCAATGAGATTCCTCGAAAAGGGACTCGAGGCTCGCGATGTCGGCGCGGGCGAGGCGCACGCGCAGCCTCTCGTCGAGCTTCCTGCCGGGGCCCAACCTGAGCTTCGTCTCCAGGCCGAGGGCGGGAAGGTAGGCTTGCCAGGCTCCCGGTCCGGCGTTCCCGACGAGGACGGCCTCCCCGGTCCAATCCGGATGCCTCGTCAAATAGGCGATCGTCCAGTGGAGATCGCTCGCCCTCTCGGCCTGGCGCGCGGCGCCCGAGGCGGCCTGGGCCAGGGCGCAACGGCGCGAGACTTCGTCCGCGTCCAGGGCTGTCCTTTTCGCCAGAAAGGCGCGAATCTGCATGTGGCCCAGGAGATCCTGGTAGCGCCTGAGCGGGCTCGTCACCTGCGAGTAGAAGGGCAATCCGAGTCCGCGATGCGCGGCGGGAGCGGGACCCCACGTTCCGGCCCGCATCAATCTGCGGCGCGCGAACTGAACGGAAAGCGCCGACTCTCCCTCGGGACTGAGCTCGCCGAGCGCGGCCGGACCCATTTCCGACGGAGCCTCCTGGCTATAGAAGGGAAAGGCGAGGCCGCGCTCGAAGGCCCAACGCGCGGCCGCTTCCCCCGCGAGAAGCATCATCTCCCGCACGATGCCGCTGGAGCGGTCCCTCGGAACGGCTTCGATGCGTATCTCCCGGCGCTCGGCGACGCCGGAATCCTCGACCGCTATCCTGACCTCCGGAATGTCTATCTCGACCGCCCCGTTGCCTACCCTCCTGGCCCGGCGGCGTTCGGAAAGCCCGGCGAGGGCCGCTAGCCCCGGCGCCTTCCCCGCATCGATGAGAAGGTCCGCCTCGCCGTATGAACAACGTCTTACGCGGACCGTCGAGACCAATGTCTCCACTTCCGAGATCGACCCGTCCTCGGCCATCTCGATGCGGAAGGAAAGAGCCGGGGACGTGGCGCCGAGGCCGAGGCCGAAGCGCTCGAGGGCCTCGCCGGGCAGCATCGGGGAGGTAAGCTCGGGTAGGTAGAGGGTGGAGCCCCTGGCAATGGCTTCTCTGTCGGCCTCGGAATCGGGAAGGATGGCCGAAGCGGGATCGGCGACGTGCACCCAGATCGAGGAGCCGTCCCAGGCGATCGCGTCGTCCGGATCCTTGGACCAGGCATTGTCGATCGCCCATGATTCCATAGCCGTCAGGTCGATGCGCGCCCGGTCTCCCGTTTCCGCCCCGATCTCGAGCTTGGGCGCGGACAGGGGGCATCGGAAGCGGCAGGGATGGGGATTGACCGTCTCGTCCCAAGCGCCCACCGCGAGGAGGAAGACGTGGGCCGACTCGGGAGTCTCGGCCATGCCGAGATCGGCGCAGGTCCTGCTCCTCTCGCTCTTGCCGTAGGCGAGAGCCTCGATCTCGGAGAGGAATCGACCGTCGGAATCCTCGAAGGAGATCGCGGTGCCGGGGCGTCTGTCCGCGTCGGGGCTCGCCTTCCGCCGATCGGCCCGTATCTTCCTGGCTCGTTCGACGAAGGCCGCGCGCTCGGCCGCCTCCCCTTCCTTTCGCGCCTTTTTTTGCGCCTCTCTGGCGACCGCTTCGTCGTCCAGGGGGAGGGGCCGGCCGTCTTCTATCTTGAACAGAAGTCCCAGGTTCGCCTCCTGCCAGCAAGCGAGGACCTGGGCCGGACCCGAATCCCCGAATACGAGCTCCGCGAGGTCGGACCATGCCAGGCTGGCGCCCGGAGCGAGCATGCGCCTGGCCGTCTCGAAATCCCCGTTCGATAAGCCCTGCGGCAACTCCTTGACGGGACCTTCATGCAGGAGGGCGAGGTCCTTGTCCCGAACCCGGAGGGACGAGCCGTCTTCGAGGCGGATCTCGATCCGATCCTTGATTTCGAGGACGAGGGCGGGCCGATTCTTGTATAGCGCGAGGGATTGGGCGCGGAGCATAGCGTTCAGTATATCGATCGGGAAGAGAAAGGGACAAGCTTAGACTCGGGCCGTGTTGCCTTCGGCGGATCGGGATGCTATTATGCCCGGCGATGGCTCGTCGTTAGCCGTCGCCGCTCAAGGAGGAATCGAAATGGTAGCATTGATAGTCGGAGCCATCCTCATCGCCTTCGCGATCTTCGCCTGCGTTCCCGGTCCCCTAGGTTGGTGGGCCGACGTGATCAATTTCCTGAAAGGCTCTTTGCCGGTCCTCGCGGCCTTCATAGGCCTTATAGCGGTCTTCATAGGCGTCGCCGACATCAAGGATCGGTTGGAGGCGAAAAGGGAGGAGGCCGAGGAAGCCAAGCAGGCGGCCGCCGAAAAGAAGGAGTAATGCGGTCGAGCATTCGGGGACCCTCCGAAAAGAGGTCCTGCCATCGGTATTGACACTGCCGCCCATATATGGGAAGATACCGCCCGCGCGTTTACGCCATGCAGAGGCGAGGCGCGGAGTCGAGCGCATTCCAATCGAAGGTAAGGGTATAGATACATGAAGACGATCTACGTCACGCCGGAGTCCGACATCGTCAAGCGCTCCTGGTACGTGATAGACGCCGAAGGCAAAAGCCTCGGTCGCGTGGCCGCGAAGGCCGCTTACATGCTCCGCGGCAAGAACAAGCCGACCTACGAGCCCTCGCAAGAGACCGGGGATTTCATAGTCATCGTAAACGCCGAGAAAGTTAACATTACCGGACGCAAGCGGCAGAATAAGATGTACTACCACCATACCGGGTTCCCGGGCGGCCTCAAGGACTACACTTTCAGCCAACTCATCGGGCGCGATCCCATCGCCCCCCTGGAGCTGGCGATCCGCGGCATGCTCCCCAAGGGGCCACTCGGGCGCAAGCTTTACAAGAACGCCAAGATCTATGCCGGGCCGAAGCATCCGCATATCGCTCAGGCGCCCGTCGCCATCGACATCGAATAAGGGGAACTAAGGGATGATCAGAAATCTCGGAATCGGAACCGGCCGCCGCAAATGCGCCATCGCCCGCGTCTTCCTCCGTGAAGGCGAGGGAAAGGTCGTCGTCAACGGCGAGGAGCTCGACAAATACTTCAAGTTGAGCGAGCTTGTCACTATCGTCCGACAGCCCCTACTCGTCACCGCGGCCGAGAATAAATACGATATTCTTATTACGGTATCCGGCGGCGGTCCCAACGGCCAGGCCGGAGCATGCCGTCACGGTATAGCGCGAGCGCTCTCGCAGGTCGACCCGACCAGCCATGTGGCGCTTCGAGCCAACGGCTTTCTCACGCGCGACCCGCGAATGGTCGAGCGCAAGAAGTACGGCCAGCGCGGCGCTCGCAGGCGCTTCCAGTTCAGTAAGCGCTAGGCGCTTGAGCGCCGGGTTCGGCTCGATAATGGGGCGGTTGCCCGAGCAAGCCGATGATCCGCGGGGAATTGCGAAGGCTCGACGAAGGGTGAATGGTTCCTCGTCGGGCAAACGGGTCGAATCAGTGCGTCAGGGAGCCTCCGGCGCCGCGGTCGTGGCGGTCGGGGGCTCTTCTTATTTATTCCGCCTCGATCAAGCCGAAACCCTCGGTCTCTCCCCTGTTTCCCTCGCGGCCGGTGTCGATCTCGATGAGGGCGAAATTCTTCTTCTGTCCTTGGCCGCGGAATCCTACGAGGCGGAAAAGAGGGCCGGCGCTCTTCTCGCCAGGGCCGAACAATCGAGCCGCATACTGGCATTGAAACTCGAGAAGAAAGGCTACTCGAAAAAGGCGATACGAATAGCCCTCGAAAGGCTGACCCTCGAGGGCAGCCTCTCCGACTCCAGGTTCGCCGAGGCCTACGTAGTCTCGCGCCTGTCGCGCCGAGCGGAGGGTCCAGCGAGCCTCGTCGCCGCCCTCCGAGAACGCGGCATCGACGGCGACACCGCCAAGACGGCCGTCTCGGTCGTCTTGGGACCTGAGGAACGCGCTTCGGCCCTTGCCAAAGCGGCCACCAAAGAACTGAGGCGTTCAGGTTCGGACAAAGGCGAAGTCCGGCGGCGGCTCCATGCCTTAGGTTTTAAATCCGAGGAAATTTCCGATTTTTTCGACGCGACCGATTCTGAGCCCGGCCCGTCATAATTCTATCCTTGACATTCTTTTACATTCGTTGCAGAATAATGCGGAATTCTGTGTATTGAGAGGGGTCCTTCGCATGGATGACGATATCCTTACGATTGAAGAAGTCGCACGGTACCTTCGCGTATCTGAGCGAACGGTCTACGACTGGGCCCAAAAGGGCGAAATTCCCTCGGGAAAGATCGGGACGGTCTGGCGATTCAAGAAAAGCGAGATCGAGCGTTGGGTCAACGAGAGGCTCAGCTCCAATCGTCCGTCCAGCGTGTTCAGCGTCGTCCAGATCCAAAACATCCTCTCGCCCGATAGGATACTCTTCCTCAACTATTCGAAGAAACGCGATGCCCTCATTTCCCTCGCCGAGAATCTCGCCGGCGCGCCGCAGATAAAGAGTCGCCAGGAACTCGTGGCCGAAATCCTGCGCCGCGAAGAGCTCATGAGCACGGCGATAGGGCGGGGGATCGCCATACCCCATGTGCGCCTATCCTCGGTTACGGATCTCGTAGTGTCCGTAGGCGTCAGCCAGACCGACATCATCGACTTCCAGTCCCTCGACGATGTGCCGGTCAGGCTCTTGTTCATGATCGCCGCGGCCTACAATCAACATGCCTACTACCTGCAGACCCTTTCGTTCTTCAGCTCCAAGCTCAAGAACAACGAGCTGCGCGCCTCTCTCGTCGCGGCCAAGACCCCTCAGGATGTCTACGCCCTCCTCGTGAGCCAGGACGAGAAATGACGGGCCGTACCCCGCGATAAGTCCTTTGCCCGCTGCTCGGCTCAAGGGCGGGGTCGAGTATGAGGCATTCGCTTCGCGAATTGCCGATTGCGAATTAGGGTCTTCGCGTGCTAGAGTCTCGGCTTAGGACTGGGAATAACGAGGTCAGCTTAGTGTTCCTGAAAAGTCTCGAGATATTCGGCTTTAAATCCTTCGCCGATCGTACTTTGATTGAATTCTCGGACGGCATCTCGGCCCTTCTCGGTCCCAACGGCTGCGGAAAGTCCAATGTCGTCGATGCGATAAAATGGGTAGTAGGCGAGCAGTCCGCGCGCAGTCTTCGCGCCGACAGCATGGAAGACGTGATCTTCAACGGCACCGAGACGCGCAAGCCGCTCTCCGTCGCCGAAGTCACCGTCACCATTTCCAACGAGGAGGGCCTGCTCGCCTCGATCGATGCTCCCGAGATCGCCATAAAGCGTCGCCTTTACCGATCCGGCGAGGCTGAATACTACATTAACGGAACCCAGGTGCGGCTCAAGGAGCTGCGCGAGCTCTTTTGGGACACGGGCATAGGCAAGTCGGCCTACTCGGTCATGGAGCAGGGCAAGATCGACCAGATCCTCTCCTCCAAGCCCGAGGATCGGCGCTACCTCTTCGAGGAGGCCGCTGGCATAACCAAGCACAAGGCGCGCTCGCGCGAGGCCGAGCTCAAGCTCGAGAAGACCGAGGAGAACATGCGCCAGGTGGGCGGCGTTCTCGTCGAGGTTAAGCGCAGCCACGACAGCCTCCGGACGCAGTCCGAGAAGACGCTTCGCTACCGGGCGCTCCGCGAGGAAGTCTTCGCGGCCGAGCTGGACCTCCACCTCCTCAGGCTCCGGCAGTTCGTCCAGGAGAAGGACAGGCGGGACGAGGAGATGGCCGGGAAGACGAGGGAGCGCGACAAGGTCAAGGCCGAGATAGACTCGATCAATCTCTCGCTCGAGGAGAATCTGGACGTAGTCAACGGCATGGAAGCTAGGCTCGTCGAGCACCAGAAAACGGTCTTCGGCCTGGCGGTCGAGGCGAAGGGCAAGCATGAGCAGCGCAAGCTCCTCTCGTCGCGCGTCGCGGAGTCCCGCGGCAAGATCGACCAGGCTGCGCTTCGAGCGAAGGCCCTTCGCGAGAGGATCGAGGGATTGCGCGAGGACGAGGCCGAGAAGGAGGGGGAGCTCGCCGGCCTCCGCTCGCGCCTTCGCGAGATCGAGAGGAACATCGCCGACTTCGAGGCGGGAATACGCTCGGCCGAGTCGGGTATCCGCGACAACGAGTCCCAGGCCGCCGGGGCGGAGTCGGAGATCGCCGCCCTCGAGGAGGAGCGCTCCGACGCGAGGCGCAGGCTCGATGCGATCACCGAGGACATCGTGGCCGAGCTCGACGCGAGGCTCAAGGAATCGGGCTATTCGAGCGCCGATCGCCGCAAAGCGGAGGAGTCGATAGAGTCGCTCATCGCGGCGATCCAGGCCCGGATATCCGGCAAGGGCGCCATCCTCGAGGACCTCGGCAGGCTCGGCGACGCGGGCGCGGAAGCCGTCGCCCTGGTCTCCAAGGCGGCCGTCGACCTCGCGGAGACGGCCGCCAAGGTCGAGGAGCTCAGGCGGCGATACCAGGAGTACAAGAAGACCACGCCCTCCTTCATCGACGAATTCCTCTCGCCCGAGGGCATCATAACCAAGAAGCGATCGATCGATCGCGAGATCGGCGCTTGCGACGAGGGCGTGGCCCATCGGCGCGGCCGCATCGCCGAGCTCCAGAGGGACAACAGGGCCCTCGGCGAGAAGGTCGACGAGTACCGCCGCACCCTCGAGGACCAGCGAGGCAACCGCATCAGGATGCAGACCCAGGCGACTGGAGCCGAGGAGGCGCTCGCCCTCCTGCGCCGGGAGATCGCGGGCCAGGAGGGCTACCTCAAGGAGCTCGAGAACGAGGTCTTCCTCGAGGGCAGGCGCCTGAGCGATTCCGAGGACGAGCTCGGCGGCATCGACGAGGAGATCGCCGACATCGAGAAGCGGGGCCGCGAGCTCTCGGCCGAGCTCGAGCGGCTCGAGAGGGAAATCGCGCTCAGGAACTCCGACCTTACGAAGCGACAGGAGGACCTGAAGCGCCGGATGGAGAGGCTCGGGGTCCTGCAGGGCGAGCTCGAGCGGCTCCACCTGGGGCTCGCCCAGACCGAGACCGAGATCCGCAACGTGAAGGAGAATTTCACCGAGCAGTACTCGCGCGATCTCATGGAATTCGAATCGCGCATGTTCGAGCTCCGAACGCCGGTGGCCGAGCTGCGCGAGGCCCTGGCCGGCCTGAAGCAAAGGCTCAAGGACCTGGGCTCGGTCAATCTCATGGCTCCCGAGGAATACGCCGAGGTCAAGGAGCGCTACGACTTCCTTTCCGGGCAGTTGGGCGATCTCGAGAAGGCGAGGGCGGACTTGAGGCGCATAACGGACGAGATTCGCGACGAGAGCGCCGCGCTCTTCCTCGATACCTACAACAAGATAAAGAAGAATTTCCACAATATGTTCCGCCGCCTCTTCGGAGGTGGGCGGGGCGAGCTCAGGCTGGTCGACCCGAGCCACGTGCTCGAGTCCGGCATCGAGATCTACGCCCAGCCGCCGGGAAAGAAGCTCGAGGCGATATCGCTGCTGTCGGGCGGGGAGAAGACCCTGACGGCGATTGCGCTGCTCTTCGCGACCTACATGGTCAGGCCCTCGCCCTTCTGCTTCCTCGACGAGATCGACGCGGCCCTCGACGAGCAGAACGTCGCGCGCTTCGTCAATCTCCTGCGCGAGTTCGGGCGGATGAGCCAATTCGTCGTCATCACCCACAACAAGAAGACCGTCACCGGGGCCAACGCCCTCCTTGGAGTCACCATGGAGGATTCCGGAGTGACCAAGGTGATCGCGGTCCGGCTCGAGCGTTCCGACGGCAAACCCGTTCCGCCGCCCGAGAGCGTCGACTCCCTGCCCGACGAGGAGGTCGAGTTCGAGGAAGGCGGCGAGCTGCCTCCCGTGGCGGCGGGTCAGGAAAGGGCTTAAGGCCGTGGCGACCGGGAAAGGCGGCTTGGATTCGATCAAGGCGGCGGTCGCCGGCATGGCCTCCAAGCTGCCCTTCTCCAGACGGGCCGATACCGCGCCCGAACCCTTCTCCGCCATAGAAGACGATACGCCGATAAGCGATCTCCTCTCGTCCGCGAATGCCGCGCCGGGCATGGCTGAAAAGAAACTGGGGTCCGGAAAGGCCGAGCTGCGGGGCATCGCCGTTTCTATCTTCCGATCGGCCGTCAAGAGCCCGCCGATACTCTTCGCGACGATCGTCGCGGCGCTATTCGTCCTGGCGCTCATAGTCACCGCGATCGTAGTGGCCCTCCCTCCCAAGGCCGCTCCCGCCGAGGCGCCCTTCACGCAAAAGGGGAGGGCCCTCGTGAGGACTTGGCTCCCGCCTCCCGGAGATCCTTTCGAGGGGAAAATGGAAATGCAGCGCGCAGGATCTAAGAAATATACGACGCAGGATGCGGCGAAACTCGGAATAGATCCGGATCCGCGAATCGTCGCCGAGCTGCACGATAAAAACGACGAAGCCATCGAAGACCTCTACCGGACGGTCCCCTGATGGAGTGGACTCGGAGCTATCTCGTCCTGGTCGCCTTGTCTGCCGGCCTTGCGGCGACGGTCGCCCTCCCGTCCTGCGCGACAAAGCCTTCGGCCGCGCCAGCCGCGTCTCCCCCTTCCGCGGCGGCGGCACCGAAGCCTGTTTCGCCCGCGGCGCCGGCGAGTCAGAGCGTGGCTCCTGCGCTGCCCCCCCCTCCTTTAGTGCCGGGCCCTCCTGCGGTGCCCGCCGCGAAAAAGGCCGAGCCGCAGACCGCGGTCGCCGCGACGGCCGACGAAAAACCCGAGCTCTCCCTTCCGCGCCGCAGTCCGCTGCCGGTAAACGTCATAATCGCAGCCATGGACGAGCCGCGGCTTCCCGCTCCCGCTAGGCCGATTCCCGCCTTGCCGGCGATGCCGGCGACGGCTCCGCAGATCCCTCCTCCGAAGTCGGAAGCCCCCCTCGCGGCGCCTGCCGCTTCGAGTCCGCCTGCGGTCGCTAAAACCGCGCCGGAGACTGCGAAGCCTCGGGCGCTTCCCAAGCCGGCCAATAAGCTTCCCGAGGCTGAGCCAGAACCTGAACCCAAAAATGCCGCCTCGGACGACGCTATCGCCGTCAATCCGTTGGCGTCGGCCCAGAGCGCGATTTCACGAACGATAGCGGCGGTAGAAGGGACTCGGTTCGAAGTGCCATTCGAGGGTACGGGCTGGACTTATCTCGGGGAGAAAAGCTTGAAGGAGGGCATAGCCTACGATTCGAGGCGCTTCGTAAGCAACTCCCTCGTTTTCGTCCTCAACCCCATCAAGGCGGGCGATTATTTTTTGCGCTTCCAGAGGCAGGATAGTCTTAGGGGCCTTTCCTACGAGGATCTCGTCGAGGTCGTCGTATCGCCCAAACCCGAGCCTTCGGCGACGAGCGCGGTAGGCACGCAAAGCAGGCCGAGCGCCGCGGGCCCGGCAAACGGTCCCGTGGCCGCGAGCGCTACTCCGGTCGCGAGTGTCCCTTCTCCGTCGAGCTTGGGGACGCCGCCGATGGCTTCTTCCCCGCAGGCGCCGACCGGGGGAAGCGTCGCGGCGACGGCCGTCCCTGCCGTCGCGCCGACGAATGCAGTCGCGCCGATCGCCGTCGCCGCGCCGGCTACGGGCAGCGTCGAGGCGGGAGCTCCGACCAATGGATCGGTTCCGGCCCTTCCCGTCTCGTCCTTGACTAGCCCCGAGTCGGCCTTGGCCCAGGCGCGGTCCGCTCTTGCCGCAGGTCAGGCCCAAGGGGCGCTTGATGCCCTGGATCGCCTCATGACCCTCGCTCCGGCGGGAACGGACGAAGCCTTCTTCCTGTACGGCCAAGCCCTCGAGCTCAATGGCCCGACCAAGGATATAAAGAGAGCGTATGCCTATTACGAGAAAATTCTCGATGAGTATCCCGAGAGCGCGTTTTGGGATCGGGCGAACGATCGCGCCTCGTATATCGAGAGGCATTACTTCGATATACGATAGGGGGCGGATCGCGTCGACGGCGACCCGCGCGCCGATCTACCTCGGCCCTCGCGGCAAAACGATCCGATAGGCCGTTCCGTTTCCGAGGTCCCGCGTCAGGCTGCCTCCGAGTTGCGCGATAAGCGAATCGATGAGTTGGAAGCCCAGGGAACGCTTGACCTCGTCGGGCAGGAAGCCCGGGCCGTCGTCCGCCACGGATACGATTATCTCCCTCTCCCCCGAATTGATGGTAAGCGAGATTTTTCCCCCCGCTCCTTCCCCGAACGCGTATTTGAGGGAATTCGTGATGATTTCGTTCAGGACCAGCCCCATCGGTATCGCGCGGTCGAATTCGAGCTCGATGTTGTCTCCCGCGTAGAGCAATTCCACGCCCCGAGCGCCGTAGGCGGAAATCAGGCCGGAGCAGAGCTCGCGGAAATAGTCCCCGAGATTGATTCTCGAGAAGTCGCCGCCGTGATAAAGGAACTCGTGGACCAGGGCCAAGGCATGTATCCGCGAAGAGGATTCGGTCAAGGCGATCGCGGCCTCGGGCTCGAGCATCGCGTCCTTCTGAAGGGAGAGGAGGCTCGATACGATCTGCATGTTGTTCTTTACGCGATGGTGCACTTCGCGCAGGAGGATATCCCGCTGGCGCACCATGTCCGTCAGCTGGGCCTCGCGCTCCTCGACTGCCGACTCCATCGATCGCGCGTCGGCGATGAGCTCGCGGAATTCCATGAAGCTGGGCTCGAGGCTGAATTCCCCGTAGCGTCGATCGCGGATGGCCCGCACGCCCGAGCGCATCAGGCTGAGGTCGTCGAGGATCCTCCTGGCCATGAAGAGGGCGATGGCGCCGAGGATCGCGAACGCTAGGATCGCGAAGGCCAGGGCCGAGCTTCGAATCCGGTTGATCGTGGCGAAAAAGGCCTCCGGGTCGTAGGAGGCTATCACGGTCCAACCGTAGTCTCCCAGCCTGCGCGAAAAGGATCCGAGGACGCTGCCTTCCTCCAGGGGAACGCGCAGCGCCCCGGTATCGGCGCCCTGCCCGAGCAGGTTCCGGATATTCGTCCGCTCTTGAACGCTCCGCATATCGCGATCGGCGATGACCGTTCCGCTCGCATCGACTATCCTGAGCGTCCAGTCCGACCCCACGGCGTGGGCGACGAGGCCGGAAAGCTGCGAAAGGTCCAGGGAGCCGACGATGTCGAGGTCGTTTTCCCCGAGGCGCATCGCGATCGAGACTACCGGTCGTCCGCTCGACGAGGAAATATAGGATTCCGATATCAAGGGGACACCGATGGCAGGCCGCGCGTATTCGCGGTCCGACAAGTCCAGGCCGTCGTTGTTGGGATCCGGCGGGGAGGACGCGACCTGGATGCCGCGCGCGTCGATGCACGCGAGGGATTCGAACTCGGGATGAAGCTTGAGTTCCAGGTCCAGGTGTTCCCGCAATTTACGGGGATCTCCATTCCCGAAGAATCTCTCGTCTTCGGCGATGCCCTTGACGACGACGACGGACGAGCGAAGGAAGGCCAGAGAGCTTTCGGCGACGCCCTGAACGACGGTTTCGCCGCGCGTCGTGAATTCCCTCTCGAAGAACGAATTTATGAAAAGTCCCCCCAAGACGGCATAGGTCGCGAGCGGGGCCACGATGGCGAGCGTAACGAGAAGGATGAGGTAGGCGCGGATGCCGAGCCTTCTGGTCCTTCCGGCTTCTCGCCCCGCCTCGGCTTCTTTCGGGGATCCGGGACTCATTTTAGGGCTTGGTAGCCGTCGCCTTTGACGATAAAGACGCTATCCTCGCGAAGCACATCGCCGTATGGGTCGAAGGCGTAGTCCGACTGGAGGCCATGGACGCGGGGATCTGCCAGGATCCTCCTCTTGATCGCCGAAGGCGAATCCTTGCCCTTCATCGCATGCAGGAGCACCCCCGCCGCCTCATAGGAGTACATGGAGCTGAAGCTCGGATAGGAGCCGAAGCGCGCCTTGTACGCGGTCACGAAATCCCTGTATGCCGGCGAGGTGTCGGCCGGGTCGAATTGCTGCTCGAACAAGGTGCCGTCCATGGCCGCGCCGCCGAACTTGAGGAAATCGGTGGTAGCCGCCCATCCCGACGCGAGGGGCAGGATACCCGGCGAAAGCTGCTTCGCCCGCCGGATTACGAGAGCGGTATCGGAACCGGTCGCTATGGTCAGGAGGGCGGACGGTCGCTTGGCCAGTATCCCGATGAGGATGGGAGCGAATCGGAGGTCCTTGGCCGAAGAGGAGAAACTCGTGGATGAAAGTACCTGCCCCCCCGCGGCCTCGAAGGAGGCGATGAAGGACGAGATAAAGCCCTTTGCGTAGGCATCGTTGTCCGAGTCGTAAAGTATCGAGGCCGTCTTCGCGCGAAGCCGCGAGGCGGCCTTTTCGCCCAAGGCCCTCGCGCCGACGGAGCTGGGGGTCACGAGTCGAAAAAGCATGTCGTCCCGACCGGATAGGCTTTCCGCGCTTGCCGTGGGCGAAAGGAAGAAGATCCTGCCGTCGGTCGAGGCGAGCTCCGCCATCGAGCTGGTATACGGGCCTATCGCGGCGGGAATCCCGAGCGCGACGAGGGAATCGACGGCGGAGCGGAAGGATTCGGGCTTGTTATTGTCGTTCTCGGTAACCAGTCTTACGAGCCTGCCGCGGAGCTCGCCGCGGGAGTTGGCCTCCTCGATCCTGAGCTGGGCGCCGTTCCTTCCGGATACTCCGAGCTCCGATTCCTTGCCGGTGATGTCCCCGATGAAGCCTATCGAAAGCGTTCGCGCGGCGCAGCCCGCCAACGCGATGACGACGAGGGCCATGCCTCCCGCGCGGGCCGACGCAATGGCGGAAAGGCGCGCTCGAAAGCGGGTTCGGTCCATCGATAAAGTCTACTTTCTTAAAGGTTCCTGTCAAGCGGCCGGGCCGCGAGGGCGGCGGCGGCGAAGGCGACGGCCGGTACCGTAAGTACGACCGAGAGGCTTCCCGTCAGCGCCTGGACGAGCTCGATCGCGATGGCGTTGGAATTCAATATCTGATAGTAGGAATGCTCGAGCGAATATATCAGGATGACGGTGTTGAGCGAGGCGCCGGCGAAGGCGAGGATCAGCGTGTTCGCCATCGTTCCCATCATGTCGCGGCCGACGTTCATCCCGGAACGGAAGAGTCGACCGCGCGTCATCGAGGGGTTCGCCGCCCGGACTTCGCACACGGAGGAGGCGACCGAGATCGCCACGTCCATGATCGCTCCGAGCGACGCTATGAGTATCGACGCGAAGAGGAGGCCGCCCACCTTCATGCCGCCGTGCCCGCCTATCGCGAGGAGGGAATCGGCCTCCGCGGTCGAATAGCCGGAAATGCCGGTGGCGGCCTGGAAGATCGCCGCGAGGAGAGCCGCGGCGCCTACGCCGGCGACGGAGCCGATTATCGCCGAGAGGGTCTTCGTACCGAGTCCTCCGAGAAGGACGAGGGAGACGCCGAGCGTCGCGAAGGCGACCAGGAGGGCGGACAGGATGGGGGAATATCCCCGGTATAGCATCGGCACGAAGTAGAGGACCATGCTCCCGGCGGTAAAGGCGATTCCGAGGATCGACCGAACGCCGGGCTTCCCGCCGATGCCGCAAAGGGCCGCGGCGAACAGCAAGGCCAGGATGAGGAGGGGCGGGCCTCTGTCCAGGCTGTAGACCGAGACCGCGTAATCCTCGGCGTCGGCCACGTCCACGTGGACGATTATCGCGTCCCCGGCCTTGAGCCTGATGTTCGTCGTATAGTTGAGGAAGTTGCGGACCGCGGCCTCGACTCCCCTCTTTTCTCCGTCGAGTATCCGTACCGAGATATCCTGGTATCCGGTGAGCAGGCCCGTCTGGTCGTCCCGATCGATCCTTTCCGCCTTGACGAGGAGGACGAGCGCCTTCGCGTATCCCACGTGGGCCCCGCCGGAAGACCGGTACAGTCTATGGAATGAAGTGCGCCCGCCGAACAGCAAGGCTCCCGCGACATAGGCGCCGAGCAAGGCGGCGATCGCGACCCAACGCAGGGGGGCTCGGCCGTTCCAAGTCCGTCGCATGGGATTCGGCCGCGGCCGCCGCGCAAGGGCCCCATCGGCGAAGGAGCGGAGCCTTCGGAGGGAGCCCATAGCCGGGCTATTTGGTCTTTTCGATCGAGTAGCTGTCGACGACCGACATATCGTCGGTCCTGTAGACGCTCAGCTTGAGGCTGCCGCCTTTCAACTCGACGTAGCCGAAGGAAGGGACCTTGCCCTGCCACCGTGCCGCGCTGAAGACTTCCGGCGCCTGATCCTTCCAGTCGTAGAACTTGCTGCCCGAGCCTGAATTGAAGGTTACGTAGAGGGTGCCGGTCGGATCGGCGACGGCGCCGTCCGCGCTCGCTGCCTGATCGACCTGCGGCTTGCCGCCGAGCATCTGGAAGGTCCTGGTATACTCGTGGTCGTGGCCCTGCAGGACGACGTCGATCTTGTAGCGATCCATGATCGGGGCATAGTTGTTCCTCCGATCGACGACGTCGGGATCGGTGAAATGCTCGGCCTCGCTGTAGATCGAATGATGGAACGCGACGATGCGCCACTTTGCGTCCGGGTTTTTCGCGATCGCCTTCCTCATGAAGAGGTCGTGAGTCGCGACGCTCTCGGTGTTGCTGTTGAGCATCAGGAAGAGGGCATTCCCGTAGGCGAACCAATAGTCGCCGTCGTTGCCGTAGGACGTGCCGTACGCGGTAGAGAGGTCGGGCTGGTTATAATGGTAGCCGTAGTACTCGCCCATCTGGAAATCGTGATTGCCCTCGATGACCGCCGCGGGCAGGGCCCTGAGCTGCGCAGGGCTGAAGTACGCCAGGTACTCGGCGTCCTGGGTCTCGCGCTTGTTGTAATCGTTCACCTGGTCCCCCAGGGAAACGAGGAAGCTCGCCGTCGGGTATTTTCCCGTAGCCTTGGCGACCGTGTCCGCCCAACCTGCCGTATCGGAATCCAGCGTCTTGGGGCCGGTCGACTTAGCCCCCAGCTGCGGATCACCTACGATAAAGAAGCCGAAGCTCTTCTCATCCTGCGTGGCGAAGGCAAAGGTGTCGCTCCATTCCCTGCCGTCGCCGACGCGATAGACGTAGGACGTGGAATCGGCGAGGCCGGTCACGGTGACCTTGTTCGCGAATTGGCCGGTCGCCGCGCTCGCATCGTCGCCGTTGAAGAGCGTGGCGCTTACCTGGCCCTGGGTGCCGGTGAAGGTCTTGGCTTGCGCCGCCGGAAAGGCGCTTCCGGTCCTGTAGGCCGCTTTCGCTATCTGGACCGCCGCCTTCCCCGCGCTCGTGGAGAGCCAGGCGAAGCCGAGGTCGGCGCCGCTCTTCCCCGGCGCGATATTGAGGTCGAAGAAGGCATATCCGCCGGCCTTCGTCGTATCGGCGAAAGCGGCGGGGAAGGCCCCGGCGAACGCCAATAAGGACGCAAGGACCGCCGCGGCGATGCCGCGGCAATTTCTCGAATTGAACGCCGTTTCCATTATCCCTCCCGGGTATTGATGGAGCGCATTATCGGGAGCGAATGTCATGTTTCCATTTTGGCTCGGTTAAAATTCAGAGAGGAAGTCCGGATCGATTCTATTCATTGGCCAGGCTGTTCCGCACGGAGGACAATATTTCGATTATCATGGATCTCCATTCGAGCGCCTTGGTCAAATCCGATCCGTTCATGACGATTGCGGATACCAATTGAGTCCCCAATTCCGCCTCTATGAAAAAGGCATAAGGATCGATTCCCAATTCGTGGAATAGCCTGGATCCGTAATAACCGATCACGTATAGCTCGGATTCGCCGATCTGCGAGAAGTATAGCGCGATGTAGTCGGCGAGATCGAAGGACGCGGTGGAAGTCTTTATCGTTTTATATATTATAAGGAGGTATTTTATGTAGGGATATATGTTCTTCATGTGCGATTCGAGGGATTCGACGGGATTCAGATTCTTTTCGATCAGTCCGATCATGATTTTCTTGCTGACGAAGCCTTTTTCGTATCTCTTGATCTTGTCGTCGATGATTTCCCTGTTTTGCCTGTAGGCTTCGATTAGTTGCATGAAATCTTTTTTGTGAACCTCGATAGCGAACTTGCCTGAATATTTTTTATCTTCGCCGTTGTACGATATCTTTTCCAAGAGAATCGGTTTTGAATTCAGCAAATTGAAAAAAACTTTAGAAAGCTCATTCCTTCTCAGCTCATCGACGAGTATTTCATTTGCCTTTATCGCACTGCTTCTCTCCAGCTCTTCAATGCCTTTTTGCTCGAGATATCCTTTTTTTTGGTCTTCATGGGCGTTCCGCTCGGCTCGTAGCTCGACGGTCTTCAATATTACGAGCAGGAATAGCAGGGGCGGCGACGTGAAGCCGAAATAGAGCACCGCGAATTGCGCCCAATAGCCTATTCTATCCAGGAACCTGAAAGCGCTCAGCATCCCGTGAAACTGGAATAAGCCGATAGGCGCCAGGCAAACGATCAAGGCGACTGCCGATATGAGATAGAGAGCCATATTACCGGCTTTGCGACTTTTTTCCCTTCTCTTTTTGATAAGCCTGTATCGCATGTCATCTCCGGTTAATTAAATCCAGGTAATTGCCCATGAGCGTCGGAGTCCGTTTCCTTATTCCCGGATTTACCGAAAAAAGCGCGGGGGCATCCATCGCCATGGCCCGGCACGCTACTTCCCGTCCTTCATGTACTTCCCGATGAAGCCCAGCTTGAGATCGCGCAGGGCCGAGGATATCGAGACCTTATACACGTGGGGGTTGAGGAGCCTGAGGTAGGTCGGGTCGAAGCGCTCGAAGCGGCTCCTGAGCCCGGAGCGGATATCGGTCAGCGCGGGCAGCTCGGCGCAGACCTTGCCGCCTCTCATGAAACGGGATAGGAGGGCGCGGGCCTCCGCGGGACGCAGGCGCAAGCGGCGCCAGTCCGCCGAGGGGTGATGGAGGAAGAGCTCCGAGCCTATCATAGGCTCCTCGTCGCCCAGGGTCATGAGATCGGCCAGGGCGAGGCCATCGTCGCCGTAAAGCCGCCAGAGCTGCTTTACGCCGGGGTTGGTCGATTTGTCGGGGTTGTCGGAGAATTTCATCGTAGGCTCGAGCTTGCCCCCGCGCTCCACGGCGGCGAGCTTGTAGACGCCGGGGAAGGAGGACTCGCCGCCGCCCGTGACGAGCTTCGTGCCGACGCCCCAGGAGTCGACCGGCGCTCCGGCGGCGACGAGGTGCTCGATGATATCCTCGTCGAGCTCGTTGGAGACTACGATGTAAGCGCCTTTCAAGCCCGAGGCGTCGAGTTCCCTGCGTACCTCCCGCGAGAGGTAGTCGATGTCGCCGGAGTCGAGGCGCACGCCGAAGCGCTTGCCCTTGGCGGCGAGGGCCTTGCCAGCCGCGATGGCGTTCTTTACACCGCTCTCGAGAGTATTGTAGGTGTCGATGAGGAAGGCGGTGGAGTCGGGGTAGATTTCCGCGTAGGCTTCGAATGCCTCTCGCTCGTCGGTAAAGGACATGATCCAAGAATGGGCCATCGTGCCCATGACGGGAATTCCGAAGAGCTTGCCGGCTAGGGTGTTCGACGTACCGTCGGCGCCCCCGATGAACGAAGAGCGAGATGCCGTTATGGCCCCGTCGGGTCCCTGCGCCCTTCGCAGGCCGAATTCCATGAGGTGGCCGTAGCCCGAGGCGCGCCAGATTCGGGCGGTCTTCGTGGCGACGAGGCAGCCGAAGTTGAGCCTGTTGAGCACGAGGCCCTCGATGACCTGTGCCTCGATCAGGTCGGCATCGATGCGCGCGAGGGGAGCCTGGGGGAAGATGATCTCGCCTTCGTTTACCGCCCATACGTCCCCTCGGAATCGGAAAGCCGAGAGGTAGTCGAGAAAGCCCCTCTCGAACATCCTCAGGGATTCGAGATAGGAAAGATCCTCGCTCGAGAAACGGAGCGACTCGAGATCGCGCAGAAGGGGCTCGAGCCCGGCGAAGATTGAATAGCCTCCGCCGAAGGGATGATGCCGGAAGAAGACGTCGAAGACCGCTCGGCCCTCGCGCCCGAGCTTCCAATAGCCCTGGGCCATCGTAAGCTCGTAGAAATCGGTGAACAGGGCGCTCGCCACCGAGCCTTCCTCGAGGCAGGCGGGGTCGCTCATGCCAGGGACCCCGATTCGATTAAGACTGCTCCCTCGCGGCGCATCGAGTTGATCGCGCGGGCGGCCCCTCCGGGAGGCATGTCCACTCCTCGGACGGCGTCCTCGACGACGAACGCCTTGTAGCCGAGGCGAAGCGCGTCGAGGACCGTGTACAGGATGCAGAAATCGGTGGCGAGGCCGGCGACGTAGATCTCGGAGGCGGCCAGGCTCCGGAGCCATCCCTCGAGGCCCGTCGGCGTCCTGCGGTCGTTCTCGAAAAAGGCCGAATACGAATCAAGCCTCGGGCGCATGCCCTTCCTGAGTATGATGGACGCTCTATCGGATTCGAGGCCGGGATGGAAGGCCGCGCCGGGGCTTCCCTGCACGCAATGATCCGGCCAGAGGACCTGGGGTATGCCCTCTGCCTCGATATTGTCGTAGAGCCCGCGCCCGGGCCAGGAGGAGGCGAAGGAGACATGGCCCCGCGGATGCCAGTCTTGGGTGAGGACGACCGAATCGAACAGGGGAGCCATCGCGTTGACGGGAGCCACGACCTGGTCCCCGTCCTTGACCGCCAGGGCTCCGCCCTCGCAGAAATCGTTCTGCAGATCCACGACGATGAGCGCGCTTCTCTTCTTATCGAAATCCACGATCTTCCCTTTTCGGAACGAGTATTCTCGAGCGTCGGATACCGAGCCTCTTAAGGCCTAATAGTATCGATATCCTCTTGGAAATGCTATGCTTTCCCCCCTGATCGAGCCCCGAGCCTCCTCGGGGATCCGGGGGATTCAGCATATCGCGAATCCGGCGAGATAGCCGAGACTCCAGATCGAGAATGCTCCGAGGATGCGTCTCATGCTCGCTCCTTTCGTATCATGGGAGAACCCGCCTTTCAACATCCTGGCGTATATCGGCGAGGCTGCCATGGCTGCCGCCGAGCCCGTGGCCGCCGCCGCCGTCGGCAGCAGTCCGAGGATGGCCAGGCCGATCGTAATGGCGAAGGCCGCCGCCCCGAGCGCGGGCGGGAGGAGGGCGGCACGCCGTGAGCCGAGGCGGATGGCGAGAGTCTTCCTGCCCGCGACGCGGTCGCCTTCGATGTCGCAGGCGTTGTTGACCGAAAGGATGGACGCGATCATGAGGGCGCTCGGGACGGACGCGAGGAGGGCCCTGGTCCCCCAGCCGCCGGCCTGGACTCGGAAGGCGATCAGGAAAAGCGCCGTCCCGAGGAAGGCCCCGGAGACGAACTCGCCCAACGGCGTTCGCGAAATGGGGCGCGGCCCGGCGTTATAGAGAAAACCGACCGCGAGGCAGAGGGTCCCCGCGGCGATCAGCCAGGCGCCGGAGCGAAAGGCCAGGACGATCCCGAGGCAGGCGGCGGCGAAATAGCACGCGGCCGCGACGATGAAGGCGGCCAAGGCGGGGACGTCCTCGGTGGCGAGGACCTTGTCGGGCTCCCGAAGGCGGGTGTCCCGGTCGTCTCCCCTCCAATAGTCGAAGAAGCTGTTGAAAGCCGTCGTGCCCATGTCCACGAGGAGGACGGAGGTCAGCGTGAGAGCGAGGACGACGGGATCGAATCGCTTCGTTTCGCGCAACGCGTAGAGCGTCGCGCAGGCCAGCGTCGACACGGATATGACCTTGGTCCTCATCTCAACGATCCCGAGAAACTGCCTGAGCGTCATCCATCCTCCGATTCGCGGCGGGATGCCCATGAGGTTTTCCCTCATCGAAGCATATCAAAGTATCGAGAATTGAATAATCGGATTCGGCTGGAGGGAATATGTTCGGCATCGAAAGCGCATTGTACGACCAGCTCTCCTATCTCAAGGAAAGCTTCCGATTGAAGGCGATAAAGGCCGAATTCGAGGCCGAGGGCTCGAGCTACGGCGATCTCGCGCGGCTGCGCCGCTTGAGCGCCAAGGCAGGCGTCCCCTTGATATTGAAGATAGGCGGAGTAGAGGCGATACGGGACATCAAGGATTCGCTGGAGCTCGGCGTGGACGGTCTCATCGCCCCCATGGTGGAGAGTCCCTTCGGGCTCAAGAAATTCATGGACGCGTATCGGAGCGTGTACAAGGACTATAGGATCGAGCTCGCCATCAACATAGAAACCAGGAGCTCCATCGGGCAGCTGGACGCCATCCTCGGCCTCGCGGCGGGCTTCATCGACGGCGTCACCCTGGGAAGGACGGATTTGAGCTCGTCCTACATGGATGACTCGGTGACTCCGGATTGCGATTTCATATCAGGCCTCGTCGAGGACGTAGGCTGGCGGACGAGGGGCTACGGATTGTCCTTTACCGTCGGCGGGAGCATCGGCGAAAGGACGATCGACGGGTTCCGCGGCGCCCCCGGAGTCTTGAGGAACGTCGACTTCATCGAGACGCGGAAGGTCGTCATGCCGAAAGACGCCATCATGGGAAAGGCGGAGGCGCTTGCCGAGGCTCTCCGTTTCGAAGAGCTCTATATCCTCTCCAAGAAGGAATACAGCGATGTCATGATCGAGGCCGAGCTCGCGCGCATCGACAAGCTCGGCGCGAGGCAAGGCTTTCCGATCATAGCCTGAGCCACATTGCAAAAGCCATGCGCATGGCTTGGCCTATCTTAGCCCTCGCTGCCCGGGACTACCGTTGGCTCCTCGACCGGGGCTATCCGCCAAAGGCATCCCTCAAGCTCGTGGGCGACAGGCGGATGATGACGAAGGACGAGCGGATGATCCTTTTCCGGGGAGTGGCCCCGACCGCGGCCGCGGCATCGAGGGCCGCCATCGTCCGAAGCGAGGCGAAAGGACGCGCCTTCCTGGTCGACGGCTATAATCAAGCGCTGACGGTGATGCATTACTTGACGGGGAGACCCGTTTTCGTCGGGAACGACGGTCTTCTCCGGGACGCGGGCGGCTCGTACGGCCGCATCGCGGACCTGGCCCTCTTCGAGCGCGCCGTCGACGCCATCGCCGGACATATCGTCGCCCTGGGTTCCCCGAGCGTCGAAATCTTTCTCGACTCTCCCGTCCCGGGCAGCGCGGGCCACGCGAGGATGTTCCGCGATCTTTTCGCCTCCCGAGGCGCGGAGGTGGAGGTCAGGCTCGAGAGGAGCGCGGACGCCCCTTTGAAGAAGGCGCCACCCCTCTCCCTCGTGGCGACGAGCGATTCTGCCATCGCCGACGCTCTCGTCGCGTCCAGCGCCCTCCGCTCGGATGGCGCCTGGCTATACGACGCGGCCCGTCACGTATTAGAGCTCGACTTCGGCCGGTCCGAGCTTTTGGACTTGGGCTACCTCCTCTCGGAAGGCGAAGGAAGCGAGAATGAACTGCGGTAGCGGAGGCGCAGGAGGGGAGTGTCGGCGGGGGCTCCCTCCGCCGCCGGAGCGAGGATAGTTCCCCTATCCGTCAGGGACAGGTCGATCTTGACGGAGGCTCCCGCGCCACAAGGCAGCTCGAGGCTGAGGCCGCCGGTCGCGAGCGCCGGCGATTCGCGTTCGCCTCCTTCGAGCATGGCGAGGTCGAGGTGGAGGCCGAGGCAAGGCAGGCCGCCCCCACCTGCCAGCTCGGTCTCGATCCCGAGGCCGAGGCCTGCAAAGGAGGAATCCCAGCTCAATCGGCTGTCCAACCTTACCGAACTGGTCATGGAATCGCCTTCGACCGCCTTCGCCAGGTCGAATTCCCAACTTTCCGAGCCCCAGCCCTCCGGCTTTTCTTCCGCGTCGACCTTGGTTTCGAAGACGGCCCCTCGATCGACCGGGAGGATGAGGCGGAGGCTTCCCCGTCTTCCCCACGATGGCGCGTAGAAAAGGCTCCCGCCTTTGGCCTCCGTCGCGATTTCGGCCAGAAGGGACGAGGCGCGGCGCATCGCGAAGCGGGCCGTCGCCTGGACGTCCAGCAGACGCTCCTGGCGAGGGCCCGCCAGATCCAGGAAACCCGGCGCAACGACAGCCCCGACGAGGCGAAGGTCGCAGAGACCGACGATTTCACGAGACTCGAGCCTCATGGCGAGGCCCGGACCCGCTAAACGGCCATAGGAGGCGGCAAGGGCGAAGAGAGCGGCGTTCGACGGGCCATGCCTATCGGCGACGAGGGCGGCTCCGTAGCAGGGCAGCAAGGGATCGACGGGGTTCGAAGCCGGGGCGGAGAGGGGATCGGGTCGCCAACCGGAGCTCGCCGGGACCAAGCCGTTGCGGGAGGCGGCCGTGATCAGTGCGAGGCCGCCTCCGGGACCGCCGAGTTCGCAGGCTATTCCGGCAGATGCCGTCTCGAGCCGTCTCTCGATCCCTCGTCCCCTGGCCAGGGCGAAGAAAGAGAGCGGACCCGCGCCCAGGCTCAAAACTGAACTTCGGGATTCGAGGGACCTATCGATCTCGACGAGCTCGCCCCGCGAGAGGGCAGTCGGCGAAGTCGGGTCGACGAGAATCCGGAGAAGACCCGAGGTCGAGCCCGGGCCCGCGATCAGCCGCGCTCCGCCGTCTTCCGGCGAGCCGAGGTCGACGGCCCCAACGAAGCCCAGATCCTCGTCCTTCGCCTCGAGACCCAGGCCCGCGTAACCGACCGGTCCCGCGAAGGAGAGGCGCATCGAAAGATCGTCTACGCCGAGCGAGGAGTAGGTAGAGACGCGGGCTCCGCGGGCGCCTTGCGGATGGGCTTCGGAGCCGGGGGACAGGATCGCGCAGGCGAGGCCGAGGAGGGTCGCGGCGGACGTGAATGCATTTCTCATGGAGGGATAACGCCTTCGCCCGCATAGGCCGATTGAAGCCTCCCTTTTGAAGGGTCACTTGCCGATAGGCGCGGAAAGCCATAGGATGGCACAGGAATGAATCAAGACGGCGTGAAGCGGATCCTCCTCGACCTGGCGGATCCGAAGACCGACTTTTCCCTGATATTCTCGGGCAAGGAGAGCTCCCTCGTAAATGGGCTCTACAAGCCGCAGAGCCGAGAGATAATCATCCACAATCGCAACTTCTCCTCCGACGACCAGCTCGTCTACACGGCGATCCACGAGTACGCGCACCATATTCATTGCGAGCGCAAAGGCGGACTCTCATCCGGGCGCGCGCACACGAACGAGTTCTGGGGCATCTTCCACGATCTCCTGGTCGTGGCCGAGGCCAAGGGCCATTACCGCAATCTCTTCGAAGCCGAGCCCGAGTTCCTGGAGCTCACGCGGAGGATACGCGGCGCCTGCATAACGGAGAACGGCCGCGTCATGCTCGAGTTCGGCCGGCTAATGATCGAGGCCCAGGCTCTATGCAGGAAATACAAGGCGCGCTTCGAGGACTATGTCGACAGGGCCCTCGGCATCCCGCGATCCACGGCCGGCTCCGCGGTCAAGGCCGCGGCCTACGATCTGGACCCCGAAGTCGGCTGGGACGGGATGCGGATGGCTGCGGGCATGCGGGATCCCGAGACGAGGGCCATGGCTCTCGAAGCTCTCCGCGGCGGCGCGAGCCCGGCGGCCGTCAAATCCCGCTTCGCCGCTTCCAAGCCCTCCGAGGAGACTGCCGAGCGCCTCGCGAAGGAGAAGGCGAGGCTGGAGCGGACGATTCGAAACCTTCGGGAGCGCCTCCTCGAAGTCGAGAAGGCTCTCGCCAGGCTCGACGAACAAGACGGAGAATGATCACCTTCAGCCTCATCGATCTGATCGCCCTCGGCATCCTGCTCTTCTTCGTCGTCACTCTGTTTTTCTTCTCGCGCTCGGGGAACGACCTCGCGCCCGACAATCCCAAGATCGTTCTTGCCCGGAGACGGCAGGCGGCGAAGGCTTCCGCGGAGAGCGGGGAGCGCGATGCGCCGAGGCGGCCCCTCGCCGTCTGCGCCGGCGATTCGATAACGCGAGGATCGGTGAGCGTCGACTACGTCGCCATGCTCGCCGCGCGGATGCCCGACTGGGAGTTCGCGAACGCGGGCGTGAACGCCGAGCTCGCCTACAATCTCGCCGAGCGGATGGGCGATATCGTCGCCCTCCAGCCGGACGCGGTGACGATTCTCATCGGCACGAACGACGTCAACGCGACCTTCGGCTTCCAGGCCGCCATCGGCTATATGGCGGCCAAGCGGCTGCCCGAAAGGCCGAGCGACTATTTCTTCCGCGAGAATCTCGTGCGAATCGTGCGGACCCTCAAGCGCGAGACGAAGGCCAGGATCGCCCTCTTCTCGATCCCTCCCATAGGCGAGGAACCGGGACATTACGCCTATCTCAGGACCGAGGAATATTCGCGCCTCATTCAGGGCATCGGGAAAGAAGAGGGCGTCGAGTACCTGCCCCTGCGCGAGCGCATCTGCTCGTATATCGAAAGCCTTCCGGTACCGGCCAATCCTCCCCTCGGGTTCCGTTCCTTCCGCTCCGCCCAGCTTCGCGCGGGACGCATGCAGCGCTACCTGGGCAAGAGCCTCGACGAGATCTCGGCCGCCAACCGCTTCCATATATTGGTCGACGGAATACATCTCAACACTCACGGAGCGGCGATCGCCGCGGTGCTTGCCGAGGATTTTCTCCGCGCTTCGGACCACGGCGCCGGTTGACATTGGGCGCCGCCCTCCGCCTATCATGTCGGCGTGAGGCAATTCGAGGCCGAGATACTCGAGAACCGTCCGGTCGCCGAGGCTTGGCGGGAACTCGTCATCGATTGGGATCCCGCGGCTGGCGAGCCCCGAGCGGGTCAGTTCTTCATGGTGCGCGTCTCGACCTTCAGCGATCCACTATTGCGCAGGCCCCTCGCCTTCTCTTCGTTCAGGCGCGCCCAACTGGACGACGGAGCGCGGGCCTCGGACGGCAAGGCGCGGGCCTCGGCGATCTACCAAATCCGCGGCGGAGCGACGCGCCTCCTCTCGGAGCTCGCGACCGGATCGCGCATCGACGTGATCGGCCCTCTCGGGAAGGCTTTCCCCGAGCCGGCCGAGGGCGAGACGGCCCTGCTCGCGGGAGGCGGCATAGGACTCGGTCCCCTTCTCTTCATGGACGATATTCTTTCGGGCGGCGATGCCGCGAAGGCTCGCCGCCTCGTCCTCGGCTTCAGGAGCTCGTCCTTATTGCCCTCGATCGACCTCCCCGAGGGAACCGTCGTCTGCACCGACGACGGCAGCTCGGGATTCAAGGGCAGTCCCGTCGATTGGCTATCGCGCAACGCCCGAAAGGCGACGGAGGACGGCCCCGTCAGAGTCTACGGCTGCGGACCGGCGCCCATGCTCGCCGCCCTCGCCGGCCTCTCCGCGGAGCTCGGTTGGCCGGCGAGCCTTTCCGCCGAGCAATGGATGGCCTGCGGAGTCGGCGCCTGCATGGGCTGCGCCCTTCCCCGCGCCGACGGCCTAGGTTACCTGCGCGCCTGCGCGGATGGCCCCGTCTTCGAGGCGGGCGACGTCGACTGGAAGGCGGGGCGGTGAAACCCGACCTTCGCGTGCGCATAGGAGGCCTCGAGCTCTCCAATCCGGTCGGCCTCGCCTCGGGCACCTTCGGCTACGGATCGGAGTACGAAGAGCTCGTCGATACGGATTCGGTCGGGGCGCTGTATACGAAGGCGGTCACCCTGGAGCCCAGGCAGGGCAACCCGGTTCCGCGCATCGTCGAGACCCCTTCGGGCATGCTCAATTCCATCGGCCTCGCCAATCCCGGCCTCGACGCGTTCCTGAAGGACAAGCTCCCCGGCCTGCGCTCAAGGCGCTGCGCGGTGTTCGTCAATGTCGCGGGCTCATCCGAGGAGGAATACGTCGAGGTCGTCTCGCGCATCGAGGCGGCCGTCGGGGCCTGGACGCCGGGAGGGAAGAGCGGCGTCGACGGATACGAGATCAACGTGTCCTGCCCCAACGTGAGGCACGGCGGTCTCGCCTTCGGCACCGATCCCGTCCAAGTCGAGCGCCTGACTCGCGCCCTTAGGGATTCGACCGATCGCCCCCTCGTCGTGAAGCTGACGCCCAACGTCGCGGACATTGCCGGAATCGCCAAGGCGGCCGAGGCGGGAGGCGCCGACGCAGTCTCCTGCATCAACACTCTGGTAGGGATGGTCATCGATACGAGGCGGCGCGTCAGCGCCATCGCGCTGGGTACCGGCGGCCTCTCGGGCCCGGCCATTCGTCCGATCGGCGTCGCCTGCTGCTACAAGGCGGCCCGCGCGGTCGGCATTCCGGTCATCGGCATCGGCGGCATCATGAGGGCCGAGGACGCCTTGCAATACCTCCTCGCGGGCGCCCGCGCGATACAGGTGGGCACGGGTACCTTCGTCGATCCTCGCTGCGCCCTGTCGGTCCTCGAAGGCATCGGGAGCTGGATGGAAGAGCGCGACGTCGCCGCGGTGGCGGACATCGCGGGGATGCTCCAGGCCTAGGCCGGAGCCCGAAGCGCGGCAGGGGTATTCTTAACCATTTCCTAATGCCGGGCTCACGGAAGCCTCATCGATTTCCTCTATGGTCCAGGCACCGGCCCGCCGCGCGGGCCCGAAACGGCAATCCCATGGAGGAATGGAATGAAAAGA
>CAYNFM010000050.1:0-28236 GCA_964396415.1 uncultured Treponemataceae bacterium
CGGACTAGGGTGAGGTGGCCGCAGACGGGGCAGGGATCGCCCTCGTAGCCCTTGAGGCGCGCGACCCTGCTGCCCTCGCGGGCGGCCTTGAAGCGGGCCGCGGATTCGCCGTCCGAGCGAGCCATGCGCGCGGCCTTGCCCGCGTCCGGAGGCCTGTGCGCCGGCGCCGCGCCGGCATAGGTGGCGGCCGTCCTGTGGCCGGCGACGCCGTTGGGCGACCTAGGCTCCTGAGCCGACGTGGCGTCGAGGTCCTCGGGCTTGACCTGGCCGAGCTCGTGGCGCTCGAGGTAGGCGATCGCGAGATCGCGAAAGATGTAGTCCAGGACCGACGTGGCCATCTTGATGTAGTCGTGGCCCTGGACCATGCCGTTGGGCTCGAAGCGCGTGAAGGTGAAGGCGTCCACGTACTCTTCGAGGGGGACGCCGTACTGGAGGCCGAGGGATACCGCGATGGCGAAGGAGTTGAGGATGGAGCGGAAGGCCGCCCCCTCCTTGTGCATATCGAGGAAAATCTCGCCGAGGCTGCCGTCGTCGTACTCGCCCGTCCGGACGAAGACCGAGTGCCCGCCAATCTTCGCCTTCTGCGTATAGCCCGATCGTCGATTGGGAAGGGCGCGCCGCACGCCTCGAGGAGCCGCGGGCATGCCGGGCAGGTCCTGGGCGTGGGTCTCGGGGGCGAAGCCCGCTTCGAGGGCCGAATTGGCTTCCCGCGAGGCACTGTCCTCTTCTGAGCCGTCGGAAGCGCTCGCGTCGAGCGCGGCCGATTCGAGGGCCACGATGGAGTCGGCGATGATGTCGGCGCCCGGCGCGAGGGCCGACAGCGGCTGCGAGAGCTTGGAACCGTCGCGATAGAGGGCGATCGACTTGAGCATGGAGCGCCAGGCGAGCATGTAGGCGCCCTTTACGTCCTCGTAGGTGGCGCCGTTGGGCATGTTGATGGTCTTCGAGATCGCGCCCGAGACGAAGGGCTGGGCGGCGGCCATCATGGAGATGTGGGCGGTCCAGGAGATGGAGCGCGTACCCTTCTTGCCGGATGGGGTCGCCGTGTCGAAGACGGGCAGGTGTCTCGGCTCGAGCACTGGCGCGCCCTCGAGCCCCATGGTTCCGCAGGCGAAGAGCTCGGCCTCGTCGATCTGCGCGCTCGACCAACCGAGGTGGCGAAGGAGGCTGAATCCGGGAAGGGAGAAGGTCGACTCGGGCAGGCCGAGGGCTTCCAGCGCCTCTTTGCCGAGGACATGGGGGGCGAAGCAGGCTTCGAGCGAGATCGAGTCCTTGAGGGCCGCCTCGACCTTGTCGAGAGAGGGCTTCGACAGGCCCTTCGCCGCAAGGGCCTCGAGCGAGAGGCTTCCCGGTGCCCCCTTGAGCGTACCGTGGCCGAGGGCGTAGGCCTCGATCTCGCCAATCGCCGCCTCGGAATAGCCCAGGGCGCGCAGGGCCGGGGGGACCGACTGGTTGATGATCTTGAAATACCCGCCGCCCGCGAGCTTCTTGAATTTGACGAGGGCGAAGTCCGGCTCGACGCCCGTGGTGTCGCAGTCCATGAGAAGCCCGATCGTGCCGGTCGGAGCTATGGCGCTCACCTGGGCGTTGCGATAGCCGCTCCTCTCGCCGATCGCGAGGGCCTGGTCCCAGGAGTCGCGCGCGGCCGCGACGAGGTTTTCGGGGCAGGCCGCGGCATCCAAGCCGGCGGGCGTGACGGTCAGGCCCTCGTACTCCGAGGCGGGCGCGTCGTACGCCGCCCTGCGGTGGTTTCGGACGACGCGAAGCATGTGCTCGCGGTTGGCCTCGCAGCGCGCGAAGGGTCCCCATGCCTCGGCCATCCGCGCCGATTGGGCGTAAGCCTCGCCCGTGAGGATGGCCGTGAGGGCGGCGGCCACCGCCCGTCCCTGGGGCGAATCGTAGGCGAGCCCCATCACCATGAGGAGCGAGCCGAGATTGGCGTAGCCGAGCCCCAAGGTCCGGTAGTCGTAGCTCTTTCGCGCGATCTCCTTGGATGGGAATTGGGCCATCACGACCGAGATCTCCAGGACCGTCGTCCAGATGCGCACGGCGTGCCTATAGGCCTCGTCGTCGAAGCGCCGAGTCCTTTCGTCATAGAAGGTCAGGAGGTTGAGCGAGGCGAGGTTGCATGCGGTGTCGTCCAGGAACATGTACTCCGAGCAGGGGTTGGAGCCTCTGATCTCCCCGTCGGCCGCGCAGGTGTGCCACTCGTTGACGGTCCCGTGATATTGGAGGCCCGGATCCGCGCATTTCCAGGCGGCGCGCGCGATGCCGTCCCAGAGCGCCCTCGCCTTGAGCTTCTTCATCACCTTGCCGGTCGTTCGGGCCTTGAGCTCCCAGTCGCCGTCCTCCTGCACGGCGCGCATGAAGCCGTTGTCCAATCGCACCGAATTGTTCGAGGACTGGCCGGAGACGGAGCTGTAGGCCTCCCCCTCCCAGGCCGTATCGTACTTCTTGAGATCCTCGGCCGACGAGTAATCGCCCTGGCGGAACATGGAGAGGAGCTGATGGAGGAAGGGGGCGGGAATGCCGGCGCGAAGGGCCGACTTCGCCTCTCTCCGAAGGGCGGGGTTGAGCTCGAAGGAGAAGCGCGCCTCGTCCGAGGCCTCGCCTGAAGGCGCGCCCTTGGGCACGAACGAGCGAACGGCCTCGGCGAGGACAGCCGCCCTCGCGCGGATCAGGCCCGAACCGGCGGCGAGACAGGCGACCTTGTACTCCTCCTCGGCCTTCCAATTGGTATAGGACTCGATATCGGGATGGTCGGCGTCGAGGATCACCATCTTCGCCGCGCGGCGGGTCGTCCCTCCGGATTTGATCGCGCTCGCCGAGCGGTCGGCGATCTTGAGGAAGGACAGAAGGCCGCTGGAGACGCCCCCGCCCGAAAGGGATTCGCGGAGCCCGCGAATTTTCGAGAAGTTGGAGCCCGTACCCGAGCCGTATTTGAAAAGCCGCGCCTCGCGCGTCACTAGATCCATGATGCCGCCCTCGTTCACGAGGTCGTCCTCGATATTGAGGATAAAGCAGGCATGGGGCTGAGGCCGCTCGTAGGCGGAAGCGCTCTTGGTCACGGCGCCCGTAGCCGGATCGACGTAATAATGGCCCTGCGCCGGTCCCTCGATGCCGTATACCGCATGAAGTCCCGTATTGAACCATTGGGGGCTGTTGGGAGCGGCCATTTGCCGGGCGAGCATATAGAGGATCTCGTCGTAGAACGCTGAAGAGTCTTCCTCCGTATCAAAATACCCCGCCTTCTTGCCCCACTCGGTCCAGGTAAAGGCTAGCCTATGGAAGACCTGCCTGGCATCGGATTCGCCTGCGCCCTCCGGCGATGCGACCGCGCGCTTGGATCCCGGAACGAAGGCTTTCCACGCTCCGGCCTTATCCGCGGGGACTCCGGCCTTCCGGAAGTACTTTTGCGCGATGATATCGGTAGCTATCTGACTCCAGGTCGAGGGTACGACGGCCCCCTCCATATTGAAGATCGACTTACCGTCCGGATTGCGGATTTCGCTCTTTCGCTCGACCCACACGATGCCATCGTAGGGCCCTGTCTCTTTTTTCGTGAATCTTCGCTCGAATTTCACTGCTGTCCTCCATAGGATCACAAAAATACTATATGGAATAATATGCATAAATAGAGCACCGATGGACACTATATATTGGGGTGATAGGCTTTGCAAGCGCAATAGCTAGGAAAAATAGAATATTTTCATAAACTGCCCCTTTGACGAAACATGGCGGACGAGCTATAGCATCTTGAGGGGGACGGTACCCGCTAAGGGGGGGCTGCGCAAATCCCGATAATCTGAAGAGCCTATGAAACTAGCAGCAGTCATCTACGCCGGGTCTCTTTCGCCGCACGCCCTCGTGCCTATCGGCGCGGGCGGCTCCGCCTACGAGCGCTGTCTCGAGTACGTCCGAAGACTGCCGGGGCTCGGGAGGGCCGTCGTCGCAGAAGGCAGTCTCCGGCTTCCCGAGGGAGCCTTTCCCAAGCGCCATCGCGAGTCATGGACTTTCGACCAGGTTCTCGAGGAGATGGCCGATATCGGTCAAGGCGCGGATGCCGTGCTTCTCGCATGGGCGGACGAGCCCTTCCTCGACCCCCTTCTTGCCGCCAAGATGCTCGAGGATTTCAGGCGATATCGAGCCGAATACGGCTTCGCCGACGGTTATCCCGGCGGTTTGGCGGCGGAGATACTCGCCCCGCGGCTGATCCCGGCCGTTCGCGGCCTCGCCGGCGCCCTTCCCCCGGAACCGACGCGGACCTCCCTCTTCACGGCCATCCAAAGGGATATCAACGCCTTCGACATCGAGACCAACATCTCTCCCGTCGATCTGCGCGACCTGAGGCTGAGTCTGGCCTGCGATACGAAGAGGAATTCGCTTCTGGTCGAGAGGCTCGAATCCGCGGGAGTATCGGACGCCTCGAGCGCCCTCAGGCTCATCCCGGAGAATCTCGGCCTTCTGAGGACGCTTCCGGCCTTCATTCAAATCCAGGTGGCCGCCGGTTGCCCTCAGGTCTGTCGGCTCTGTCCATATCCGCTATTCGGGCCGACCGGCGGGAGCTCCGCTCCCGAGAGCCCCGCCTCCGGAAGCGGCATTCTAGGCCTGAGGCGCGACATGCCGCGCGCGAAATTCGCCTCTCTCCTCGACCAGGTCGTGGAGCTCTGCGAGGACGCGGTCATCGACATCTCGCTCTGGGGCGAGTCGAGCATGCATTCCGATATCGGCGGAATGATCGGCGAGGTGATGTCGCGACCTTCGCTCTCCCTTATAATCGAAACCTCCGGCCTCGGATGGACCGAGGCCTTCGAGGAAAAGGTCGCGAATCGGATAGCGAGCTCGGGCGGCGCCGATCGCGTCGACTGGGTCCTGTCCCTCGACGCCGCGAGTCCCGAGCTCTACGCCGAGCTGCGCGGCGAAGGCTTCGCCGAGGCTACCGCCTTCGCCGAGCGCCTTATCGGGCTTTTCCCCGGCCGAGCCCATGTGCAGATGGTGCGCGCCCGCGAAAACGAGGCGGAATTGGAGACCTTCTGGCGCGGATGGAAGAAGAAGACGGAGAAGGTCATCGTCCAAAAATACTCCCGCTTCGCGGGTCTGCTCCCCGAGCGAAAAGTCTCGGATCTATCGCCCCTTTCACGAAGGCCCTGCTGGCATCTTAAGCGGGACCTTTCCATCCTGATCGATGGGACCATCCCCCTCTGCCGCGATTTCTCCTACGGCGACATAATCCTGGGGAATGCCTTCGAAGCCCGCGAGGGGCGCCCCGCGGGCTTGGCCGCGGCCTGGGCAGCCGGAGAGAGCTACCACGTCGCCCATATAGAGGCCTGCCGCTCCGGCGAGGCTTCGCGCTTCCCTTCCCCCTGCGAGGCCTGCGATGAATACTATACCTACAACGCTTGACGCTGGCGTCGTGCCTTATACGGTCCTGGGAGCGCTCAAGACGGGCTCCCGGGGGGATCCCTCGGCCATGTCGGTCGTCCTCCTCAACAGGGGATCGAGGCTGTATAGGGGAGACGCCATCGCCGAGCTCGAGAGCGCCGGCCTCGGGACGATCGTCTCCGTCGAACCCAAGTCCGACCCTCGAGACATCGAGATCCTCTCGAGCCGGCATTCCGGCACGCGCTTCCTCCTCCTCTCCGAACCCGCTTCGCCGGGAGTGCAGATCAACATCGCCGTTCGCGAGTCCTCCGCTCCCTACGTATTCGTCATATGGAGCGATATGCGCCTTTCGGCGCAGGGCCTCTCCAGCCGTTTCTTCGAGCGCCTGTCCGAGAGGAATATCCTTTGCCAGGCGCCGGCCCTGTTCGAGCGGAGCGGCGAACAGGTACCAACGGGGGCTTCCCCGGCCTTCAACCGCTCAAGTCTCAAGCTGCTCAGCCTTCCTCCCGCGAGGGACGGCGCGAGGACCCTCTTCCCTTTCGATTATGCGGGGATTTATTCGCGCGAAAAATTCGTGCTCAGCGGAGGCTTCGACGCGGGCATTCCCAATCCCTATTGGCAAAAGCTCGATTTCGGCTTTCGATCCTGGTTGTGGGGCGAGGAGATACGGATCGCCCAGGCCCTCAAAGTCTCCTATGCGGACGCGCCGACGTCCGAAGACGAGACCCCCGACGATTGCTACAAATGGTTCTGGCTCAAGAACCTCGCGCCGGTCTACAACGGCGACTCCGGGGCGATCCCCCGCTATCGCTTCTGGTCCTATCTTCGAAGCCGGCGGGTCGGGCCCATCTCGGTCCTCGGCGAGTTCCACGCCGCGCGAGAATGGGTCAGGATCAACCGTTACCGATTCCGAACCGACGCCTCGAGCCTCGTGGACCTCTGGGACGAGACCGAGGGATGACCGCCGTCGTACTGCAGGCGCGGATGGGCTCGACGCGCCTGCCCGGGAAGGCCCTCCTGCCCCTCGGCGACTCCTCCCTGCTGGAGCAGGCTATGACGCGCCTCGGCCTCGTGCCCGCCGATCTCAAGGTGCTCGCGACCGACGTGGCGAGCGCCCCGCTCCTCGCGCCGGTGGCCCTTCGGCGCGGCTTCGAGCTCCTCGTGGGTCCGGCCCAGGACGTTCTCGCCCGCTATTGCCTCGCGATCCGCCGTTTCGGGATAGATCTGGTCGTGCGCGCGACGGGCGACAATCCGCTGGTCTCGCATGAGCTCGCCGAGCTGCTCCTGGAACGCCGGGACCGGCTCCGCTCGGATTATTCCGGATTCGTGGGAATGCCCCTGGGAATGGGGGTGGAGCTGGTCGCCGCCGAAGCCCTCCTGCGAGCCGAAGAACTGGCGCATGAAGCGCGGGAACGCGAGCACGTGTGCCCCTACTTGTACGAGCATCCTGAGCTCTTCTCCATCGACCGGCCGGAGGCTCCGCGCGAGTACCTTTTGGAAGGGGCGAGCGTCACGGTGGATACGAAGGCGGACTATGAAGCGGTACTTCGGATATACGAGGCGCTGTATGGCGGCGAGGCCATTTCGAGCGCGGCCCTGATGAGCTACCTGCGCGCCCACGCCGACTCGAAGGGCGGCGGGGACCTATGAGCCGATCGATACTCCTGGTCCCATCGGTCTCGAAAGGCAACGGCTCGGGGCATATAGTGCGCTGCCTCTCCCTCGCGAGATCGCTGGGGAGCGGAGCCTCGCTCTTCGTGCCCGAACCCGCATCGGATCGATTCTGGAGCGCGGCGGAGCTCTCCCTCGCCTACTCGCGCGAGCTCGCGGGCATTCGCGTCGTATCCCAGATCCCCTTGGTCTCTCGCCGCAATCCTTGGGATCTCGTCATCCTGGACCGCCGCGCTACCAGCGTGGACGATTTCCGGTCTTGGGAGCGGTTCGCGCCCGTCGTCGCCATCGACGAGGGCGGCCCGGCCAGGGAAATGGTCCAATACCTGATCGACATACTCCCGCGGCACCCTCGTTCCGGAGGAGGGGACCCCAATTGCTCGGGCATCGGCCTCCTGGACCTGCCGCGGGCCCGGCGCGAGCCCCCGAAGGAATTCCGGAGGGTCCTCGTCAGCTTCGGAGGCGAGGATGGCGCGGGCCTCGCCTTGGGCCTCGCCCGGATCCTGCTGGCCGAGGGCTTCGTCGAGCCCGCGGACCTGACCGTCGTATCGGGAGCGCTGAGGCGGGGCGCCCCTCCCCTCGGACTCGAGGGCGCGACTCTCCTGGGCCCCGTGCAGGACCTCAAGGAGCATCTGTCCCGCTACGATCTCGTGTTCACTCAGTTCGGGCTGACCGCCTTCGAGGCGGCATGGGCGGGCTGCGGCGTCGTCCTTCTCAACCCCAGCCGCTACCACCGAGACCTTTCCCGCGCGGCAGGCTTCCCGGAGATCGGCGTGCTCGACCCGGATCGGTCGGCGCTCCGCGGCTATCTGCGCTCGCCGGCGTCGGTGCTCTCCGCCTCGACCCATCTCCTTCCGGATAGCCGCCAGTCCCTCGCCGATCGCGTCGCCTCCATCGTATCGGCCGGCAGCCGCGATTGCCCTTCCTGCTCGGCTCAGGCGCGTCGGGCCCTGTATCGCGATCCCGCCAAGAGCATTTTCCGATGCCGAGCCTGCGGGATGATCTATGCGCTGCGCTTTTCCGGGGGAAGGGAGCATCCTTACGGCAAGGCTTATTTTTTCGAGGAATATAGGCGCCACTACGGCAGGACCTATCTCGAGGATTGGCCTGCCCTTACCTCCCTTGCCGATTCCCGCCTGGATCTCATCGAGAAGATCGCGAAGGCGAGCCTCGGCCGAAGCAAGGGCCTCTCGATGCTGGACGTCGGCTGCGCCTACGGCCCATTCCTCGCGGCCGCCAGGGCCCGGGGGCAGGAATCCTTCGGGCTCGACGCGGCCGAGGACGCGGCCGCGTACGTCCGCCGCGAATTGGGGATTCCGGCCGCCGCGGGCGATTTCCTCGACCAGGCCGCGGCTTCGTCCTTCGGCGGCCCCTTCGACGTGCTGTCGATGTGGTACGTGATCGAGCATTTCGAGCGCCTGGACAAGGCGCTCGGGAACGCCGCGGCGCTCGTGCGCCCGGGCGGCATACTCGCGCTTTCCACGCCTTCCCTGGAAGGGGCCTCGGGCCGCTTCGACCGCGAGGCCTTCTTCTCGCGGAGTCCCGAGGATCATGCCACGATATGGGAGCCTTCCAAGGTCAAGGGTATTCTCAAGACCTACGGCTTTCGGGTAGAACGTATCCGTATCACGGGGCATCATCCCGAGCGCCTGCCGGGACTGCGCTTCCTCGCTTCGCGCAAGAGCCCTCGGCCGCTCGACGGCCCGCTTTTCGCGATCGGGCGCCTCGTCTCCCGCATCTTCGGGCTCGGGGATAGCTTCGAGCTTTACGCCATTCGCGAGGATGCCGTCGGAGACGCCGGGAAGGGTCGGCATCCGGATGCCTTCGAGCGCGGCGGATCGCCCGACGCCAAGAGGAAGGGCGGCGTGACGCGCGGCCCCGACGGGCATTGAGTGAAGTGGGGCTGTAATGACCGTTTTCATCCTCGGAGCGGGGATCATGCAGATTCCCGCGATCCGCGCGGCCAAGGATCTGGGCTGGACGGCCGTCGTCGCCGATGGCGATCCCGCCGCCCCGGGCGCCGTCGAGGCCGATCGCTTCCTGCCGGTCGACCTGAAGGACCGCGAGGGACTCTCCGCCGCGGCTCGCCGCATCAGGTCCGAGCTCGGCCTGGACGGGGTGTTCACGGCGGGTACCGACTTCTCGGCCTCCGTAGCCTGGGTCGCGCGGGAGCTCGGCCTTCCAGGGATACCCTTCGAGTCCGCGGTCAGGGCTTCCGACAAGCTCGAGATGCGCGAGGCCTTGGCCGCGGCCGGCGTGCCGTCGCCGCGCTATGTCGCCGCCGACGCGGCCGACGATCCCGGGGCGATCGCCTCCGGGATCGGCTTTCCTCTCGTAGTCAAGCCCGCCGACAGCATGGGCGCCCGCGGATGCCGCTCGGCGCGGGACGAGGGCGAACTGTCTGATGCGCTCGCGGCGGCCTTGTCGCACAGCCGCTCGGGAAGGGCGATCGTGGAGGAATTCGTCGAAGGCCCGGAATTCTCGATCGACGCCCTCGTCGCGGACGGCGATATCCGCGTCCATGGCGTGGCGGACAGGCATATCCGTTTCTCGCCTTATTTCGTCGAGCTCGGCCATACCATGCCGAGCGCTTACTCGAGCGAGGTGATCGACGAGGTCCTCCGCGTGTTCCGTCTTGCCGTCCGGGCGATAGGCATCGACTACGGAGCGGCCAAAGGAGACATGAAATTCTGCCCCTCTCGCGGCGGGGCCGTCGTAGGGGAAATCGCCGCGCGCCTCTCCGGCGGATATATGTCGGGCTGGACCTATCCCTATGCCAGCGGCATCGACCTCACGCGCGAGGCCTTGCGCCTATCGGTCGGCATGGGCCTCGGCGCCTGCCGACCCGACATGGGATGGTTTTCCGCCGAGCGGGCCTTCATCTCGATCCCGGGCAGGGTAGCCTGCGTCGAAGGCAGGGCCGAGGCCGAGCGAACGCCCTACGTCAAGCAGCTTTTCTTCCGCGCCGCCGCCGGCGACCGCGTCGTCTTTCCCTCCAACAACGTCGAGAAGTGCGGCAACGTCATCAGCCAGGCGCCATCCAGGGCCGAGGCCGTCGCGGCGGCCGAATCGGCGGCGAAGGCCATCCGCATCCGCCTCGCTCCCGCGGAGCCCGAGACCGAGGCCTTCCTGGGCTCGACGAGGGTGGAGGGCGGGGCCTGGCCTCCGTCGGCCTTCCTTCCCGAAGGCGCCGCCGCCCGCGAGCTCGCTGCGATGCCCGAATACCTCGCGGTGACGGGCGGGGATCCAGGCTGCGTAGCCCCCTTTCCCCTCGCCGGCGTCGTGGACGGCCGCGATTGGAGCGGCCGCGGCTTCGCGGAATCGGCCGCCATGGCCCTCGAGCTGGCGCGGAAGACGCGCGGGAAGCCGGCTTCCCGCGCATCCGGGATTCTCGCGGGCCGCTTTTGGCGAGCGCTGGCCCGAGGCGGCCTTCAGGCCGCGCTTTACGTTCTCGACACGGAGAGCCTTCCCGGCGGGAATGCGTTGGCTCGAGGCTCGTCCCGGTGAAACGCGTTTCGGCTCGAACGAAGTCGAGCGTGCTGTCGATCGTATTGGGCTTGGCCCTGCTGTCATCCCTGCTCGCCGCGCCGGGCGCGAACGACCCGATCCAGGCCGGCCCGCTCGCAGACCGCTTGAAGGCCCGCCTTTATTATGATCCGCTCACCGGTTACGGATTGTTCGAAAAATCCGGCAAGAGACTGGTTTTCGCCCTGGGCGTACCGCGCGCCGTGTTCGACTGGAACAAGTCGATCCCTTTGGATCCTCCGACCGATGGGTCGGCGGGGCTTGTCTTCTCCGCGGCTTCCTGCGCCGCTATCGAGAAGGCTTTTTCCGAGGCGGAGGCTCAGGCCCGCTCTCATTACTCGGTCGCGGCCATACTCATCGATCCGGGTCACGGCGGGAAGGATCCCGGCGCCATCGGCGAGCATGTGGTCGCCGGCAGGAAGATCAGGGTCGTGGAAAAGGAAATAACCCTCGCCGTCTCCTTGAAGCTCTATGCCGCCCTGAAGGCCAAGTACCCCGATAAGCGAATCCTCATAACGCGCGACGACGACAGCTATCCGAGCCTGGAGGAGCGCGTCGAAACGGCCAATTCCGTCGAGCTCGCCCCCAATGAGGCCATCGTCTACGTTTCGATACACGCCAACTCCTCGTTCAACAAGAACGCCAGGGGTTTCGAGATCTGGTACCTGAATCCCGAATACAGGCGGACCCTGGTGGACGCGAGCAAGCCTGGAGGCCCCGGCCAGGAAATCGCCCCGATACTCAACGCGATGCTCGAAGAGGAATTTACGACGGAAAGCATCATACTCGCCCGAAATATCATGACGGGGCTCCAGGCCGAGATAGGCTCGGAAAGCCCGAACAGAGGCATCAGGGCGGAAGAGTGGTTCGTCGTGCGGAACGCCCACATGCCCTCGGTCCTCGTCGAGACCGGCTTCGTCACCAATCCCGAGGAAGGCCAATTGCTTACGAAGGACGATTACTTGTCCCGCGTGGCCGACGGCGTATATAATGGCTTGGTCGATTTCGTCGGCTACTTCGAGAGCATGAGAGGCGCCCCTTCCCCATGAACCGATTCCTCGACGCCCTGCGCGGATACCTCCTAGCCCTCGGCCGAGTCCTTGCCGTCGCGTGGAAGGCTTCCATAAAGTGGCTTTCCGTGCCGGTCAACTTCTGTCTGGCCTTGCTGGGGCTCCTTTTCATGGTCTCCTTCGTCTCGTGGGCGGTCGGATCCGCTTTCGAGGAGGCGGTCTTGTTTTTCCCCAACGCAAGGGGTGTCCTTCGAGGCGAATTAAGGGAAATCCCTCACAGCCGCGGAACGGAGGCTCGGGCCGATTTGATCGCATCGGAAATCCTCCTCGGTCCCAAGAATCTGTCTCTCTATCCCGCTTTTCCGCAGGGAGTCAGGCTGGAAACCGTCATGTATCGCAGGGGAAGGCTCTACGTCGATTTATCGCCCGAAGCGGCTCTGGAAGACCCGAATTCGCTGAAGTACGGAATCGCGGCCCTGGAACGCAGCCTGAAAACCGCGTTGCCCGGCATGAAGCGCCTATCGCTGACGATAGGCGGCAAAGAACCTTATGCCGAAGGCATAGAGGCCGAAGGCGGAAAGGACATAAAAAAAGCAGGAAAATAATTGACAAAGGTTTACGGCAGCGTATACTTCCTTATCAAATAGTAGATAAGTGGAATCGTGTGCAATGAAAGGAGTTATTGCATGAGAAGTAAAGCAATCGTCATCGCCCTGGCGCTTTTCCTTGTGGGCGCGTTCACCGTAGCTTCCGCCGACGAGGCAGTGCTTATCGACTTCTCCCTCCTCAAGGCCGATATCTTCCCGGATCCCGTCAATCAGGGTAAGTTCCTGGATAACAGGGCGACCATGATGGACTTCTCGGGCACGGCGGGGGCGAGCTACACGGATGAGCAGAAGAAGCAGATGCGTACATCGCTCGCGATTCGGAACTGGGACGTCGTTCTCGCTTCGTCCTCGAGGAGCAACCTCAACCAGGCGCTTTCCATGACCGCCGAGGCTTCCATCGCCTCCGACGCCAAGCAGTATGCCGGTAATACGGTCATGGGTCTCCGAGTTCACTTCCCGATAGCCGACTTCAACAGCTGGGCAAGGGTCCAGCCGCCTTTCGAGATCCCCGCCTTCGAGCCAAAGGCCACCATAGATGACCAGGGAAACATCACCCCGGCCGCAGCCAATGCCCAAGGCACCGATCCCGTGAACGCCCGGCTAACCCGGTTTGAAGGCAACTACGATCCCAACACCAAGATCACGACTGCCCTCGGCGTCGTCAAGAATGTCGGCATCATAAAATCCGTCGCCGTCGACGTCAAAGGCCTCAATTTCCCGCATGGGCTCTCGGTCGTCCTTATCGATGCCGATGGCAATCCGCAGACGATATTCCTCGGTTACTTGAACTTCGACGGTTGGAGGGAGCTCCGCTGGGATAATCCGGAATACGTGCAGGATGTCCGCAATCGCGAGCTGCGCCTCTATCCGCTCTATCCCAAGAGCACCCCGATGGTCAAGTTCGGCGGTTTCGTGATTACCCGCGATGCTTCCAACGACGGCGGAGATTTCGTGGCCTATGTCAAGGACGTCAAAATGCTCTATGACAAGGCCGTTCTCGAAACCGGTCGCGACATCGACGACGAAGCGATCTGGGGCATTGTCGGCAAGAAGGAAGAAGAGCGCAAGAATATAGAGTCCAAGCACTTCGGCGCCGATCAGGTCCTCCGCTATCTCGAAAGGATGAAGGAGGCGACTGGGGACTTTACGACGGCCGCTCCGGCGGCTGCTCCTGCCGCGAAGCCTTGATGCCTCTCGCGTAAAGACCGAAGGCCGGGATGCGAGTCCCGGCCTTTTTATGCGATTCCGTATTTCTCCACCTAGACTGAGGTTAGGAGCGCGATGAGCACGGAAAGAGGCCTCGATTCGATACCCGATCGAGCGGCGCTCAAGATAGCCTACGAGGCGAATAAACCCGCTTATGCGCTGCTTCTTTCCGAGCTCGAGACGCGGATTCGCTCCGCCCTCGAAAAGGACTCGCTGTGGCCTATTATAAAAGGCCGCGTAAAGTCCTTCGATTCCTGGTACGAAAAACGCATTCGACTCCTCAGGAACGCAAAAATCTCCGGCAAGGAGCCGATACCCATCGCGGATACCGTCGCCCTCAGGGTCGTCTGTCCCTTTCTCGGCGACCTTACGATGGCTGAGTCCTCGATTTGCGCTTCATTCAGGGTCTTGGACGTCGAGCGTAAAGGCTCGGAACGTTCTTTCCGCGAGTTCGGCTACGAGTCCATACACCTCCTCATAGATCTCCCCGAGGACCTGAAAGACGACGACCTAGGGCTCGAAAGCGCTGCCTTCGAAGTTCAGCTCCGCACTATTCTGCAGGAAGCCTGGGCGGAGGTAGAGCACGAACTCGTCTACAAAGCCGAGTTTACTCCCTTCGACGAGCCGATGAAGCGCAAGCTGGCCGCGCTCAACGCAAACCTTTCCTTGTCCGACATCATCTTCCAGGAAATCCTCGATTATCAACGACGCCTGACGTCGGAACTGGAGAGGAGGCGATCGGCCTTTTACGGGAAGATCGAGGACGTGATGGACAGACCGCTCGAGCTCGATGGAAGGGGCAAGCCGTCGACGAATGACAAAGGCTTCGACGGATCGAAGGCGGAAAGGCAGGCCGCGAGCATGGACGATCGGCTCCTCGCGGCTTTGAGCGCCCACAACAGGGAGGATTACGAGGCGGCCTCTCGAATTTACAGCGAAATCCTCGTTCAGAAGCCCGATAAGAATATAGCTTCGGTCGTCTATAAGCACCGCGGCATGGCCTATTTTTCCCAGTCGCGGTACGAAGAGGCGATAGCCGATTTCTCTTCCAGTCTCGAGCTCGCTCCCGAAGACCATAAGGCAGCGTACTATCGGGGAGTCGTGAAAAGCGTACTTCAGGATTTTATCGGCGCCATAGACGACTTCGATATGGCTTTGAAAATTCATCCCTTTCATTTTTACTCGTTATATAGGCGCTCAATGGCTTATTGGCATTTATGCGATTATGCTCAAGCATTGGCGGATTCCGAGGGAGCCCTGAAGCTCGAACCGGAGAATGAGCATGCGAAGTTGTTGCAAAGACTGGCGCTCTCCAAGTTGAAATTGTAGTGAAATTACCGGAAAGTGTTTTGAGGTATAGAATAAGACCTTGGCTGCCTTCCCGCATATTGACATGTATCCGGGCATTCGGCCATATTGAAGGCGTTCAAGTCCCCATCGTCTAGAGGTTAGGACAGCGGGTTTTCATCCCGCCAACAGGGGTTCGATTCCCCTTGGGGATACTATCGGCATATTCCCTTGACTCGGAGGAATCATGAAATTCAAGGTTCTAGCCTTTGTCCTGGCGCTTTCACTAGGTACAGTCGTCGGCGTTTCTGCCTATACTGCGGCTGTCGGGGTAGAGTTCGACTCGAGTCTCGGAACCGGTTTCCCGAACGCTGCCTTGATTTCCTTTCGCTTGCCCAAATTCCCCGCGGTATTCGGCATCGGGGGCACTATAAGCGCGAGCGGAGGCTCGAGCGAGCTGGCAATGCTGGCCGACTGGTGGCTCGCGAAGGGAAACCTGGTAAGCTTCGTCAATTACTACGTCGGTCCCGGCGTTTTCGCCCAGTTCGCCAGCGACGGCGTGAACGCCGGCTTTCGCGTCCCTATAGGTCTCAACGCATTTCCAGCCAAACCCTTGGAGCTATTCATCGAGCTGGCTCCCTCGTTTTCGATCATTACCCCGACCGCTATCACTTTCGGATGGTCGGGTTTTCAGGGAGGCCTTGGCTTCCGTTTTTGGTTCTGAGCGCTTGCGCGCGGCTCGCATACCGTCCGAGGGAGGAAAGTCTGTACCATTAATTAAAAAAACACTATATTAAAAATAGTTAGTCGTGAAGGAGAGGAAAATGACCGAACACTTGGACACGGAGGCCTTCAAGAAGAAGGTATTCGATTGGGGCAAGAACGAGGAATGGAAGTTCGAGGGCAATCTGCCCGCTATCGTCGACTTCTATGCCGAATGGTGCATGCCCTGCAAGATGCTCGGTCCGGTCCTCGAGGATCTCTCGGGGAAATACGTCGGAAAGATGGACGTGTTCAAGGTCGATATCGACAAGGAACCTGAGCTCGCCGGCGTATTCGGCGTCCAAAGCGTTCCCACCCTCCTTTTCATCCCCAAGGAAGGACAGCCGAGCATGGCTCTCGGAGCCTTGCCAAAGCCTCAATTGGAAAAGGCGATAACCGAGGTGCTCAAGGTCTGACCTCGGCCGCAGCCTGTCTCGCGATCAGCGACAAAGGGATTTCGACTCGTTCCGCCTTCGAGAGGCTTTCGCGGAGGAAGGGCTCGAGGGCGAGCCGATCATAGGCCGCGCGCTCGCGCTCGAGCTTGGCCCTCAGGAGGGGATGCTTGGGCGAGAACAGGACGCAGCAGTCCTCGTAGGGCAGGATGGATATATCGAAGGTCCCTATGCCCTTCGCCAAGGCTATCGTGTCCTCCTTATCCATCCCCGCCAGCGGGCGCAAAACGGGGAAGTCGGTGACGCTCTGGGTAAACCTGAGGTTCTCCGCGGTTTGACTCGCGACCTGTCCGAGGCTTTCCCCCGTCACGATGCAGTTGGCCTCGATGCTCTCGGCCAAGAACTGCGCCGCCTGCATCATCGCGGCCCGCATCATCAAGGTCGTGAGATCCTCGCGCGCGTCCCTCTTTATTTTCAGCTGAGTCTCGGTAAAAGGCGCCGTCCATAGGTCGAGGCCTCCGGTATAGGTGGATAGCACCCTTGCGAGACGCTCCACTTTGTCTCGAGCCTCCTGGGACGTATAGGGATAGGCGTGGAAATACAAAGCATCGATGGCGAGGCCCCTCCGCGCCATCATATAGCCCGCGACCGGCGAGTCGATGCCGCCGGAGAGGAGGAGGAGTCCCTTGCCGCCCGATCCCGAAGGGAGCCCCCGAAGCCCGGGCTCGGCATCGGCGAAGACGTAGGCCCGCTCCCGAATTTCAGCGTTGATCGTGAACTCGGGATGATGCAGGTCGACCCGCGATTCGGGCAGGGCCTCGAGCACGGCATCGCCGATGCGCGCCGAGAGCTCGAAGGAACCCAGGGGAAAGCTTTTATCCGAGCGCCGCGACTCCGCCTTGAATTTCCTCTTGCCCCGGGCCATTTGTCCTCGCGCGACCTCGACGGCCGCTTCGAGGACAGCCTCCACGCTCTTGGCGGCCTTGATCGCGCGCGCGTAGCCGTTGATCCCGGGCGTTCGAGAGAGGAGGAATTCCGCATCCGCGGCTTGCTCCTCGGGGACGGTGACGAAAAAGCGCCCCGGATACATCTCTATTTTATGAGCCAAACCCACCGAGGAGAACCTTCTTTGGAGCTGCGATCGAAGCCTGTCCTCGAACTCCCTTCGATTGCCGAGCTTCAAGAGTATCTCGCCGACCTTGATAAGGTAGAAAGCTTCCATTCGATTCCTTTAGGCCTTGAGCCTGCGATAGGCGAGGGACGCGGCTTCGAGAAAGGCATCGATGTCGGCCTTCGTAGTGCCTTCCCCGGAAGATACCCGGATCGACGAGAGGGCGATATCCTCCGGGAGGCCCATGGCCCGCATGACTCGCCTTCCCGCGCGCTTGGAGTTGGAGGAGCAGGCGGAACCGGCCGATACGGCGATCCCGGAATCCGAGAGCGAACGGACGAGTACCTCGCCCGATAGGCCCGGAAATGCGGCGCTTAATATATAAGGCGAATAGCGCTCGTCCGAGGGGCCCCTGCCCAAGGGCAGGGCGAGGGCGCCCGGAATCGAGGAAAGACCGGAGATCAGCCTGGTCTCGAGCTCCCGAGCATGATCCGCCCGGCGCGCGAAGCTGTCGCGAGCGTAAGCCGCGGCCGCCGCGAAGGCCCACGCGCCCTGGAGGCTCTCGGTCCCGGGGCGCAGAGAGCCTTCCTGCCCTCCCCCGACGGAGAGGGTTTCGAGACTCGCGGCGGCCCATAGGGCGCCGATCCCGCGAGGGCCTCCCAGCTTGTGCGCCGAGAAGGCCGCCGACCCCGCGCCCGCCGATGCCGGATCGAAGCGGACCTTTCCGAGCGCTTGGACGGCGTCGACGTGGAGTCGGGGCGGGGAGCGGCCGAAGGCTGCCGCGGCCGCGGCGACCGCCTTGGATATCTCAGATAGGGGCTGTATGGCTCCGGTCTCGTTATTGACCGCCATCACGGCGACGAGGGCGCTGTCCTTCTCTACGGCGGCGGCGATCTTGCGCGGGTCCACCCTTCCGTCGGGCTCGGGTCCGACGAAGCTGACGCCTATCCCGAGCGATTTGAGGAGGAGGGCCTCCTCGTAGACCGCGGCATGCTCGATCTCCGTCGTGACGAGATGGAGCCGCTTGACGCTTCCGTCCCGGCGCGCGCCGAGGGCCGCCCGCAGGAGCGACAGCAGCGGAATGCCGTCGGCTTCCGTGCCTCCGCCGGTGAAGGCGAATCGGCCCCGCGGCGTCGCGGGCGAGGCGGCGGCCTCCCCGAGTATCGCGGCGGCGAGGCGAGTCCGCGCCTCCTCGAGCTTGGACCGCGCCGCCGATCCCGGCCCATGCCTGCTGGAGGGGTTGCCGAAGAATTCGGTCGCGACTCGCCCGGCCTCGGCGAGGATTTCGGAGTCGGGCGGGCTCGTGCTCGCCCAGTCGAGGTAGACCATGACTAGAACTGGGATTTTCTGTCGGGTATGCTGCGCGGCTCCTTGCCCGAGGCGGCGAAGGCCGGATCGAGATAGAGCGCGCAGAAGCAGTGGCCGCGCTCTTCCACGTCCTTCCACGCCGGGGCGCAGGGACAGATGATCTTGGCGTCGGCCTCGCGCGAGCCGTCGCTGTCGCGGCATGGGCAGAGGAAATAGCCGTAGCGGTTCCAGTTGACGGCCAGGCCGTCGACGAGGTCCTTGGTGAACTCGGTATCGGGATTGAGCGTCCAGCCTTGCTTCTTCGCCACCATGGTGGCGAAGGTCATGGTCTGGTCGAAGCTTTTCGGGGCGGGCATTCGCTTCTCCTGTCAGAGCTCGAGGGTCTTGACCCAATCGGGCTCGATGAATCCGACCAGGGGCCTCTTGCCGTCCACGACCGCGAAGGGGAAGGCGACATCGGTCTTGTAGCGCTCCTTGAGCGCCTTCTTGGCTTCGTTCTTGGTCTCGATCGGTACGCGATCCATGTATATGTAGCGGTAGGTGAGGCCCTTCGCGTCGAGGAAGGCCATCGCGCGCTTGCAGAAGCCGCAGGTCGAAAGCGCGTAGACGATTATCTCATGGTCGGAACGGTCGCCCGGCACGTCGGTATAGCTAAGTGTATCGAGCATGATTCCTCCTCAACACATAGAGTATATAGCAATCGGCCTTCGGGGTAAACGTCGGCCGCGCGATCGCCGCCGCCGGGGATCTTGTTGCCGAAAAGGCCCTTTTCGGCTAGCATGACGTAATGCGCGATCCCGCCCTTATCCGCAATTTCTGCATCATCGCCCACATCGATCACGGGAAGTCGACGCTCGCGGACCGCTTCATCGAAAAGGCCAGGGTAGTCGACGCTCGGAAGATGCAGGACCAGATGCTCGACAACATGGACATCGAGCGCGAGAGGGGCATCACGATCAAGAGCCAGGCCGTGGCCCTCGAATACGACGCCAAGGACGGCAAGACGTATACCCTCAACCTCGTCGATACGCCCGGCCACGTCGATTTCTCCTACGAAGTCTCCCGCGCCATCTCCTCCTGCGAGGGGGCCCTCCTCCTCATCGACGCGACCCAGGGGGTCGAGGCCCAGACTCTCTCCAACATGTACATGGCCCTCGAGCACGATCTCGAGATAATCCCGGTCATCAACAAGATCGATATGCCGTCGGCCGATCCCGACGAGATCCGACGGCAGATCGAGCGCGATCTCGGCCTCGACCCGGACGGCGCCCTCCTCGTATCGGGGCGCTACGGAACCGGCGTCGACGAGCTTTTCGAGGCCATCGTCAGGCGCGTCCCCGCGCCCAAGGCGACCGCGGCCGACCCGCTCCAGGCCCTCATCTTCGACTCGCACTACGATCCGTACAGGGGCGTCGTAGTCCATCTCCGCGTATTCGGTGGCTCCATCGTGCCGGGACAGAAGATAAGGCTGATGTACAACGACTCCCGGTACGTCGTCGAGGAGACCGGCCAGTTTCGCATAACGCTCGTCAAGACGGACGGCCTCAACTCGGGCTCGGTCGGCTACATCATAGCGGGAATCAAGACCATCTCCGACGTGCGCGTGGGCGATACCGTCACGGACGCCGACTTTCCCTGCGCCGCGCCCCTGCCGGGCTTCCGCGAGGTGAAGCCGGTCGTGTTCTCCTCGATCTACCCGATGGACGCCGCCGATTACGACGAGTTCAAGGTGGCCGTGGAGAAGCTGAAGCTCAACGACGCGTCCCTCATCTACGAGAAGGACAGCTCCCTGGCCCTGGGCTTCGGCTTCCGTTGCGGCTTCCTGGGCCTCCTCCATCTCGAGGTCGTGCAGGAGCGCCTCGAAAGGGAATACGACCAAGCCATCGTCCTTACCGCCCCCAGCGTCCGCTACCGGCTCAAGCTCACGACGGGCGAGACCGTCTTCATCGACAATCCGGCGGATTACCCCGATCCCGCGCGCATCGACGAGGCGGAGGAGCCCTACATCAAGGCGCAGATCATCACTCCCCTGGCCTATATCGGCAACCTCATCACGCTCTGCATGGACAAGCGCGGGGCGCAGACTTCCTTCACCCACCTCGACGAGAAGAGGGTGGAGCTCTGCTTCGAGATGCCCCTAGCCGAGGTCCTCTTCGACTTTTACGACAGGCTCAAGTCGACGAGCCGAGGCTACGCGAGCTTCGACTACGATATAATCGGCTATCGCCCTACCAAGCTGGCCAAGCTCGACATTTTGATCAACTCCAAGCCGGTCGACGCCTTCTCCCAGCTGGTCTATGAGCCGGGAGCGTACGAGAGGGCTCGAAAGGTCTGCGAGCGCCTTTCCAAGGCGATACCGCGGCAGCAGTTCAAGGTACCCATCCAGGGCTCCATCGGCTCCAAGGTCATCGCGCGGGAGACGATAAATCCCCTGCGGAAGGACGTGCTCGCGAAATGCTACGGGGGCGATGTCTCCCGCAAGCGCAAGCTCCTCGAGAAGCAGAAAGAGGGCAAGAAGCGCATGAAGATGGTCGGCGACGTCGAGCTGCCCCAGGAGGCTTTCCTCGCGGTCCTTAGGACCGACGAAGACGCCGATCGGGCCTAATAATCGACGACGAGGGCCTCCAGGCGATTGGACCAATATTCCACCTGGCCCCTGATGCGATTTAGGAAATCCTGGGGCAGGTCGCGCACGCGATCCTGGTCGGGGAAGGCCCAGAACAGATAATCGGATTCCAGGAGGCGGCCGCGGAAGCTCGCCTCGTCCATGCTCCCGATTCCGCGCATGCACATGCGCAGCTCGTCGAGGCGGCCGATCTCCCCTTTTAGGAAGACGCTCATCGCGCGCGCCGCCGAGACTCCGTCGAAGGGCGCCGGAATCCCCGGTCCGTCCCGGCCATGAGATCCCGCCACCAGGGATTCGGCTTCCTCCAGGTCGATCGCGCGGCCTCCGATCGAGAGGCCTCGGCCTCGCAGGTCATAGAGCGCCGGTCCGGCTTCCTCGGCCTCCTCGCCTCGCGCGAAACCGTCTGCCAGCAAGGCGGCGTAAGAGACGAGCACGGGATCCGAGAGGGTCCCCCCCCGCGCCCCGGCGGGCCTGACCGTCCTCTCCCTGAAGGAAGCCGCATATTGGCCGGGCCAACGCGTTAGCCGATCCAGTCTGGCCTCTTCGGCCAGGAGGCTGGGACAGCCCCGCGCATGAGTCTTGCCGGGCTCGAAGCTGAAGTCGAGACCCGTCGCCAGGATGGGCCCTCCGCCGAGGCGGCGCGCGACCCGAGCGGCGTGAACGCCGACAGAGCCGAGAGGCGGCGACGGCAGGAAGGGGATGCCGGCTTCGGAGAGCGCCGCTTCGATGCGCGATAGGAAAAGGCTCCGGGTTATGCGGACGAGGGTGAGGTGCTTTCGGCCTCGGACGGCCCTCAGGGGGACGGGGTGGGAGGATAGGTCCGCGGCGAGGGCGACAGGATTCGAGCCGAGGCAGGTGAAGTCGGCGAGATTGTGCGCCTGTCCCTCCAGGCAGACCACGAGATCGGGCTCGATTCCCGCCGAAAGGAGGGTCCCGAGCGCCGTATCGCAGGCGACGACGCCGAGTCGCGCGCGCGCGCGGGCGATGAAGCCCAGGGCCGCCTCGAGGGATGGTCCGGCTCCGCATACGACGACGGCGCCGGGAAAGGAGGAGAGGGGCTCGGGCGCGATGGAGGGCATGGCCGCGAGATTATCGAAGATGTTCTTGGCCCATCTGTCGCCGAGGACCATGAGGGTCGCGCGATTGCGCCAGGCGGATTCGAATTCGGCCGAGAGGGTCGCGGCCATGTCCCTGTAGGCCCCCTCGTTGAGGATATCGCCGCCCGAGGCCGCGACGACCGAGCAGGCCCTGAACGCGCCGAGAGCCTTGGCGGCGTCGACGGCCTCGGCGGGGGAGGATGTCTCGAGGAATGCCAACCTCTCGTCCCCGGCCAATTCGCTGGGCATGCGCGAACGCGCGATCTCGGCCAAGGCGTGGTCGGCCTCTACGCAGAGTACGGCGCTGCCCGGTCCCATCGCGGCGAGGATCTCGGGGACGCCGTACCACAGGAGGGGAGAGAGCACGAGATGGAGGCGGGACGGGCCGGAATCGCAGGCGGCTGCGACCTTGCGCGGAAGATTGCGGGGCTCGCGCGCCGAATACAGAAGCCGTCCTTTGTAGCTTACGGAAAGGCCCCCCGGCGTCTCGAAGACGAGGGGGGACTCTGCGTCGCTCATCGCATTCAGTTTTTCTTGGCCGGCGCGGGCTGGAAATACTTGAAGAATATCTTGCTGAAGTCGTCCTTGAGGAGGGGACTCTTCATGAAGAAGTCATGCGCCTCGACCTGCACCTTGCTTCCGAAGAAGCTGGGATAGAGGTAGTCTATCATGCTCGATCCGTCGTCCTTGGCGGGACTAGCGTTCTTGATCTTGAGGACGAGGACCTTGTCGCCGAGCACGAAGGGATCCGAGATCGCGCCCGGGGCGGCCGAAAAGGCGGCGGTGAGGAACTTTTGGCTCGTGGAGGCCCCGGATAGGTCGGGGTCGTCGGAAGGAGCCACGCTCTTGAACAAGGGCACGCTCTGACCGTAGGACGGGATATATACGGAAAGGTCGCCGTAATTGAGCGGGAAGGGCCCAGCCGTCCTAACCGGCGCGCCCGCCTTCTTGGCCGCGGCCTCGAAGCCCCTGTCCCCGGCGGCCGCGATCTCCTTGGCCTTGGCGATGGCCCAGTCCTCGATGGCTCCTCGATCGTTTCTCGTCATGTAATCGCGGACGGCGGCGACCACGGCGGCCTGGGAAAAATCGGCGGGCGCGGCGTCGGCGTCGGCCTTGTAGAAGACCCAGGCGCCCGCGGTGGTCTTGAGGACCTGCGAGAGCTCGCCGGTCTTGAGGGAAGCCAGCTTCTCCCCGTCGTCCTTTGAAGCGAGCTGGGTCGAGAGCTCGTGAAAATACTTGGGGCCGGCGGCTCCTCCCTTTTGCGCGTATGCGTCCTTGGAGCTGGCTTTGGCCGCGTCCTCGAAGGTCGTCTTCTTGTCCTTGACGTTCTGGAGGAGCTTTTGCGCGTCTGCCTCGCTCGAGGTGACGGTGACGCTGGAGAGCGTAAGGCTGCGAAACAGGTCGGAATGGGCCTTGCCCCACGCCGCGGCCTCGGAGTCGGGGTAGTTGGAAAGGGGATAGGCCATATATTCCACGGTCCTGGTGTCCTTGGCCATATCCTTGACGAAGGCGATCTCCTGGGAGCTCGGGCTGACGCCCATCTCGTCGGTGAAGTAGTCTCCGTAAAAGCTATCGTCGCGGATTTGATTGCGCACGTTGAGCTTCTCGTTGAGGGAAGCGTCGTGGTACTTCTGGGCCGAGAACTTGCCGTTCTCCTGGAAGGTCGGATTCGCCGCGACCTTCGAGTCGAGCCAATCCTCGGTGACCGAGTCTCCAGCCCTCGTCACGGTGTCGATGGCCGCCATGCGGAGCACCGTCCTTTCGAAGGCGCCTCGGTAGACCTGGTAGGCCAGGAACTGAAAGTTGTCCTCGGTGGCTCCCTGTTGACGGAAGCGCTCGTTGAGCTCGCGGACCTGTTGGTTCATATAGGAATCTTGGCTATATATGATCGGCTTGCCGTCGTAGCTGCCGAAGGTGAGGGATCGGCCGTTGCCCGAAATCAACGAGGCGCTGCCGCCGCCCATCGGAACGAATACGAAGGCGATGATGACTATGACGAGGACGACGATCGTCCCCGCGTAAATCGTAGGATTCTTGATGCCTCGCTTGGCTTCGCGGGAATCGCCTTTTAAAGGGGCTTTTGGTGTCTGGGATGCCATGATTTCCTTTCGAGTGTGCAAGGATATCACGGCCCTTCGCGGCATGTCAACGATCGGCGGGGGGAGCCGGGGCTTGGGCGCCGGCGAAGGCATAGCCGTTCTTATACGCGCGCTTCACTCGGTACATAGCCTCGTCGGCGGCGCCGAGTATGCTCTCTATCGAATCGCCGTCGTCCGGGAAGACCGCGATTCCCATGGAGAAGCCGACCCGGCACTCGGTCGATTCGACCTTGAAGGGTTGGCCGCACTCGTCGAGTATCTTCCTCGCGGCGAGGGCGATGTCGACCTTTCCCCTGACGGAAGCCAGCACGGCGACGAACTCGTCGCCGCCGACCCGCGCGACCGTATCCGACGCGCGAAGCAGGGCGCAGAGGCGCTTCGCGACGGCGACCAGGACCTTGTCGCCCGCCAGGTGCCCGAGACTGTCGTTTATCGGCTTGAAATCGTCCAGGTCTACGTAGATTACGGCGACCTTCGTCCCGTTGCGCCTGGCGACGGCGAAGGTCTTTTGAAGCAGCTCGAACAGCAGGCGCCTGTTGGGAAGGCCCGTGAGCGGATCGTGGTTGGCGAGATGGGTGATGCTGACGGCCGCCTTTTCCAATTCCTCCTTTTCGCCTCGGATCGAGCGGTTGAGGGCCTCGAGGTGGTCGTGGATCAGGCTGTTCTCGACGGCGATGGCGACATAGGGCGCCAAGGCTTCCATGAGGGCCAGGTGGCGATGCGTGATGGCGCCGCGCAGCTCGCTCTGGACGGTGAGCATGCCGATCGCCCGGTCGTCTATCACGAGCGGAAGGAATACGAGGGAACCCGAAGGAGGGCCATAGAGCAGGGGCTCGCCCTCGAGGATGCCGGCCGGCATCTTGTCGATGTCGGGCACGAAGACCGGGGCCTTGTCGCGGATGCAGACGGCCGCGAAGCTCCGCTTCGGATCGGGCGAGATCCGCGGGCGCTGGAGCCTTTTGCCTCGGAGGATATAGGCGCGGTAGTCGAGGGAGTCGTCTTCCTCCTCGTAGAGGGCGAGGCCGAAGCGGTCGAAGGGTACGTAACGGCTCAGCGTATCGTAGAGGGTGTTGATGATGGTGTCGAGGTCGAGGCTCGCCGTCATGAGCCTGCCGGTATCCGCGATGGCGAGGATCTGCCTGTTGGCGCTCTCGAGTTCCTCGGTCTTCTCCTTCAGCTCTATGTTCTTGAGCCGGTATATCTCCGCTTCCTGACGACTCTTCTCGACCTCGTATTGAACGGTGATGTTCTTGATCTTGCGGCTCGCGTCCTCGTTAAGGGCCTCGTGCTCGAAGCGGGAGAAGCGCTTGTAGTAATCCAGCGCCCGGTCGAACTCGCCTATCAGCTCATGGGCCTCGGAAAGCCTCTCGTAGGCCGTGTTAATGAGTCGCTTGGCGCCGATGCTCTGGGCGCTGGCCAGGGCCAGGCCATAGCGCTCGAGCGCGAGGTCCAGGTCGCCGGTCAGGACGTGTATCGCGCCGAGATCGAGCTGGACGGAGGCGCGCTCGCGCTCGTTCTTGAGCTTCTCGGCGATGCCGAGCGCCTTGAGATAGTGGGACGCCGCGAGCTCGAGCCTGTCGGTCGCGAGGTAGACGAGGCCGAGAAGATGCCAGCACTGGCACTCGGCCTGCTTGTTCCCGCTCCTCCGGGCGACCCCCATCGCCTTCTCGGCGAATTCGCGGGCGAGGGACCAGTTGCCCATCCGGTGGTAGGCCTTGCCGATGTCGAGGAGGATGCTCGAGATTATCTCGCCGTCGTCGTCGTCGGGGATGGTCTCGTAGGCGCGCAGGAGGTAGTCGAGGGCCTCCTTGATCTCGCCGAACTCCAGGCAGACCTCGCCGATGTTGTTGAGGGTAGCCGCCTCGCGCAGGCGGTTGCCCTGCCTGCGCGCCTCCTCGAGGCTGCGGGTGAAGTAGTCCATGGCCCGCTCGTAGCGCCCCATGTCCACGTACGCGACGCCGAGCGCATTGAGGGATTTCATGACGCCCAGGCCGTCGGACAGGGCCGTGAAAGCGTCCAGGGAGCGCTGGAAGGACTTTACCGCCGGAGCGTGCTGGGCGAGGTAATACTCGCACCAGCCCGCGTTGAGCCCCGCCTCGGCCGCGCCCGCGGCGTAGCCTTCGCCCTCCGCCTCTGCCAGGGCCGTCTCGGCGATCGAGAGGGCCCGCTCGGGCGAGGAGAGCACCAACGCCCAGGCTTCCCGGTTGAGCTCGTCGATCCGGCCCGCGGAGGGAATCATCGATCGGGACTATTCGAGTTCGAAACGCTCATCATCCTCGGGCCCATGATCGGGATCCGTGGTGTTGAGGTACTCGAGGGCTTCCTGCGCGACGCTCTGGGCGTGCTCGTACCATATCGAGTACAGCTCCGCCCCCATGACTCCGGGCGAAGGGGCGCCCTCGACGTCGCTCATGAGCTGCCTGAGTATCGCTAGGCCTTTATCGTCCATTCGCGCTCCTTAAAGCGGCAGTTCCTTCACCGTGGTGCCGGGATGCTCTCGAAGCATGAATTGTACATCCTCCGCGCGAGAAATCAAGACCGAGGAGGCCGAGCGGTAGGATTCGGCCAGGCGGCCCGCGGCCCACGCGAGCTCGGGGCCCCGCGTCGACAGCATCGAGTCCCTCTTGGCCTGCCGCATCTCGTCGTCTATCCCGTAGAGCGAGCGCCTGAAGTCCACGAAGCCCTTTTCCTCGGGCAGCATGGGCCTGAGCTCGCGGCCGATGGCGCCTATGGCGGCCTCCTCGACTTCCGCCTCGGAGCCGGCGCCCCCACGCGAGAAGCGTCGTTCCGCCTCCGCCAGGGCCTGGCCGAAGAAGGCCAGGGCTTCCACGGGACGGGGGTCTCGATAGGAGGAGAAGCAGGCGATGCCTTCGAGGCCGTCGGTCCTCATCGACGCTCCGTAGGCTCCTCGCTTGACGCGCAGTTCCTCCCAAAGCGGGCCGGTGGTCAGGAGATGGGCGAGGATGGATTCATGGCCGAAGTCTTGGCTCGCTATCCTCGACGAGGGGCAGGCGGCCGCCGCGAATCCCACCTGGGAGGAGATCGCATAGGCTTCCGTACCCTCCGACGGGGCGAAGGTCCCCGCGACCGCGGCCCTGGCGGCGGCCGGCCCTCCCGCCGCGGCCCTGCCCGAGGGCGGCAAGGACCCGAGCGACGACTCGATCGCCGCCACGGCGCCGGGAATGGCCTTTTCTTCGGCCGTAAGGTTGAGCCTGAGCCCTTCCCCGGCGAATACCCGTCCGGCGATGTCGCGCAATGCGATCGCGAGCTCGCCGCCCTCGAGCTCCTTGAGCCGGAGGAGGAACTCGACCTGGCTGGTGCCTCGCCAGAGGTCCTCGGCGGCGGAAGCCTCGCCGAAGCGGGAAGCCGCCCTGGTCTGCGCGAATGCGTTGCCGGCGGGGACGATCGCCGAGACGACGTCGTTGCGGAGTTCCGCGTAGACGTCGACTATCCTCTTCTCGTCCCCGTAATCGGCGCCCGTCAGAAGGCTCGATACGAGCTCGAGGGCCTGCGGGAAGCGCTCGGCCAAGGCTTTCAGCCTGAACACGGCGAAGGAGCGGGCCTCGCCGGGAGCCCTCCCGCCCTCCGTCGCGCTGCCGAGGCCTCCGAGCCCCATGGCCGGCGTGCCCGAATCGAGGACGGCGCTGAAGCCTCCGGCGCTCCTCGCCATGCGCTGGGCGACCCGATCGTAGCCCACGCCGACCAGGCCCGCGCCCGTCACGAAGCGCGCCGCGAGGGGAAGCCAGGCGAAGAGGGCCTTGTCGAGGGAATCGAGGGGAAAGGCCAAGTCGAGGTAGACGATGCCGTTGGTGAACATCGGGTGGAGGATCGCCTCCATGCCCGCGATCGAGGCCTTGTCGCGGCGGATCGATTCGACCCTTCGCGGGAGGTCCGCGCGCGCGAGGCTGGGAAGGGTGGCGATTTCCTCGGGCGAGTCGGGACGGGCCATCGCCGCGGCGAGGGCGGCTCCCCTCTCCTTCATCGCTGCCTTCTCCGCCGGAGAGAGGGTGCCGGCCCGCGCCGCCAGCTCGGCGTCGCGCTTCGCGGCGCCGAGCTCGAGGAGACCCGCCTCCGGGTAGATGGTCACCGTGCTCCGATGGGGATTTCGCGCGATGAGGTCGAGGGCCATGGACTCGAGATAGCGCGGATCGG